>CAZVWK010000028.1:0-5185 GCA_964631475.1 uncultured Elusimicrobiaceae bacterium
CGTCCTTGACGCTGCGCACAGGGCGCAGCCGGTCTTCAACAAGGACGAGGCGCTCAAGGCCGTGATCAAGCGGGAAAAGAACTTCTCAACGGCCCTGGGCCACCAGATAGCCTTCCCCCACGCGCGCCTGGAGTCGCTGCCTAAGCCGATGCTGGCGGTGGGGCGGTCGAAGCAGGGTATTTTCTTCCCGTCGCCCGACAATCAGCCGGTGCGGGTCATCTTCATGATCCTGACGCCTTACAATGAGCCGACGCTGCAGCTCAACATCCTTTCGCAGCTTTCCTGCCTTATCTCCAACCTGACGCTGCGCAAGCGGCTGCTGGTGGCTTCCACGCCCGACCAGCTCTTCGACATCGTCAAAGCCTTCGAAGATACAATATTGCAATAATTTGCTTAGGGAGCCCTAAGTCCGAGGAGCTGGCGGAGGGCCGGGGAGGCGGTTTCCGGGTCCGGCAGTTCGGCGATGTCTTCCGGCGGCTTGGCTGGAGGGGCTGGGAAAATGGCGTCGCGGAGGTACTCTTTGTAGGCGTAGAGCTTGTCGCCGGGGCAGCTGGAGGCGCCGATGTCGCGGTGGCCGAAGAACTCGGCCCGGGGTATGCCGAAGGTCCGGCCCAGGTAATGGCCCACGTCAACTACGCCGGCCAGTGAGGCGAAGTCGGGTTCGTCACTTACCGGCGGGTGGTAATTGCCCAGCACCGAGATGCCGATATTGCCGGGGTTCCTGTGCAGGACATGGGCGCCTATGACGCCTACGGGCCTGCCTTCGAAGATGGTGCCGAAAGGATCGACGAGGAAGTGGTAGCCGATATCGTTCCACTTCTTGCCGTTGATGTGGTAATCCTGTATGAACTGCACCTCGGCGTAGGCGGCCTGGACGGTGGCCGGCTTGCGGCCCGCGGTGTGGTGGAAGGTTATCCTGGCGGGGGTATGGGCCTCGTAGTCCGCCTTGGGCTTCACCGCGCCCCATTGGGCCCGGCGCACGAGAGGGAAGGGGAGCGGTTTGGGCAGGTAGATGGACTGTTCACCGGGAGAGACGGTCCCGGTCACGTCCGAGCCGTCGCCGGTGCGGGATTTTTCACCGTCCCGGTCGGACGAGTCCATCGCTTCCGCCTCGTAAATGACCACGGTGTGGTCGGCCCTGACGCCTTTGTTTATGGCTTTGAGGCGGAGGGGCGAGCTTGTGGGCTCGGGGAGGGAGAAGCGGGCCCAGAACCTGCCGTCCGGGAACCTTTTGACGCGGGCGGGGGAGAACTTGTCCGAGGTGTGGAAGAACAGGAACCGGCCCTCGACCAGGAGCTGCAGCTCGAGGCCCTCCTCCGGCATTTCGCCCTGCACCAGCACGGAGTCGACGGGGGGCCGGAAAGGGCGCGAGAAGCCGGTGTCCAGCACTACGGCGCCGACCTTCTCCGAGGCGGAGACCGCGGCCGATATCGGGTAAGGTTTCTGGAAGATGACGGAATCGTCGCCCCCGGTGGTGGCGAAGGCGGCGGAAGTCATTACGGACAGGATGAAAGCGGGGATGAGAGCGGCGGTGTTTTTCATCATATCTTATTATAGCAGGGAGCGGAGCCAGCGGGAGTGAAAAAGGGCCCAGGTGCGGTATGGGACTTTAGGCCTACCATCGCGAAACGCCCGGATCGTTAAAAATGGTAGAATTAGCCATCAGATGCGTATTTCCGTCTCGATTATAGGCCATAACGAGGCCCATAACCTGCCCCGCTGTCTTGCCAGCGTGAAATGGGCGGACGAGGTCGTTTTCGTTGACTGCGCGAGCGGCGACGGCAGCGCGGAACTGGCGGCTTCGCTGGGCGCGCGGGTCTTCGCCCGCCCCAATGACGCCAATCTGAACGTCAACAAGCAGTTCGGCCTGGAGCAGTGCTCCGGCGACTGGATCTTCTACCTGGACCCCGACGAAGAGGTCCCCCCGGAGCTGGCGGCCGGCCTGCGCGGGGAGCTGGAGCGGTCCGCTTACGCGGCCTATGTGCTGCCCCGCCGCAATTTTTATTTCGGCCGCTGGCTGCGGCACGGCGGCAAATACCCCGACCGGCAGCTGCGGATATTCAGGCGCGGAAAAGCCTCTTTCCCCTGCGTGGACGTGCACGAGCGGCCGAAGGTGGACGGGCCGGCAGGCGCCCTCCCCTGGCCCATAGACCATCATCCCTATAATAATTCGGCCGAGCTGATGCGCAAGCTGGAGTTCTACGCCGCCAACGGCGCGAGGCGCTGCGCGGAGAAGGGCCGCCGCGTTTCCCTGCTGCGGGCCGGGCGTAAATTTCTGGTCAATTATTTCCTGCGGCGGGGCTTCCTGGACGGGCCGGAGGGTTTCGTCTCGGCCTGCTACGACCTTTACCACGAATGCCTGGTCTGGCTCAAATGCGGCGAGACCGGTTCCCGCAACGAGTGATGCATCGCATGTCGAGCTTCGTCCGACCGGAACTCTTCGTCTATCTTTTCGCCCTGGCCGTCCCTTTCTCGGTAAGCGGGGCCGCCGTCCCGATGATGGCGCTGCTGCTGCTCGCCGTTTACAGGCTGGCGGCGACGCGCGACCGGGAACTTGTTCCGCGCGGCTTCTGGCTTTTTGTTGCTATCTTCGTCTGGCAGACGGCAGCCTCGGCGGCCAACGGGCTCTGGGGCCAGTTCGGCCGCAATCTGTGGGACAAGTCTCCGCTTTTCACCGTCGGCTCACTGCGGCTGGAGCGCGAGGTCGTAGATCGCGCGCTCCAACTGTTGTTCTGGGCCAGTCTGGCCCTGATTGTCTCTGGCCTGCTGCAACGCTACGCTGATTTCCCCGTCGTCTACCGCGAGATGTTCACTCCGGACGGACGGTTCCGGGGGATGTCCAGCCACCCGCTGAGGTTCGCGGGTTTCATCTCCACGGTGGGGATAATGTCGCTGGCGGCGGCCCTCTTCTATTCCAGGCGCGCTTATCTTTTTTTCGCCGTTATCTCGGCCGGGGTGATAATGACCGGCTCGCGCAGCTACATGATCAGCTACGCGCTGGCCTGCGCGCTGCTGGCCTTCTTGAAGTCGCGCAAGGCGTTCATCCGGTTCGTTTATTCGGGGGCGATAGGGTTCGGTCTCATACTTTCTGTCTATGCGCCGGCTATGGAGAGGGTCGCCATGACTTTCTCCGCCGGCCACGACCAGGTCCGTTACAATATCTGGAGCGTGGCGTGGAAGGCCTTCACCGAGAACCCCGTCTTCGGCCTGGGCGCGCGCCGGCTGCCTGGATACATGGATCCCTACAAAGCCTCCGGCTTCACGGACACCGCCTCGCACGCCCACAATATCTACCTCTCGGCGCTGGCCGAGGAGGGGCTTATCGGGCTGGCGCTGCTGCTGGCGGTTTTCGTCTATTTCCTGAGGCGCTATTTAATGGCGGCGGCCGCGGCGGCCGACCCCCCGGACCGGGCGCTGGCCCTGGGGCTGTCGGCGGCGCTGGTCAATCTGCTGGTTTCGGGCGTGTTCGAGGCGCACTTCTACACTTTCGGCGTCTGGTCGCTGATGACCTTCCTGATGGGGCTCTACGAGGGCGCGGAGCGGGCCCGGCGCCCTACTTGACGACCTGCAGGGTGAATTTCAGGGAATGCTGCGGGTATAAGTAGGCGAACCGCCGTTCGTATTTCTCCGGGTACCTGTTTATCAGGTAGTGTACCGGCGACCTCCAGAAGGACTCGCCGGAGTAGTTCCCTATCACGCAGCTTAACTTTTTGAACTTGGAGTTCAGGCCGTAGCGGTAATCCTTGTACAGGAAGCTTTCCGGGATGAAGTAGTCGAGCGACCGGGAAGTGAAGCTGCGGCGGTGCGTGGGGTCGGTGTGCGCGTCGTGGCTGCTGAAGTGGGGGACGGTGATGTATACGGTCGCTCCCGGCCTGGCCACCCTGTAGATCTCCTCCATGACCGCGACGACGTCCTCCAGGTGCTCGAGGACGTCGATGAGCTGGATATCGTCGAAGCCGTCGTCCGGCAGCGGGTAAGGGAAGACGTCCAGGTCGTGATGCACCTGCGCCGGGCTGAGGGGGTTCTTGTCGACGCCGACGGCGCCCTCCCGTATCCTGAAGCCGCAGCCGATGTCCAGTTTCTTCTTTCCTTCCGTCGCCATATCCTGTCCTCCCGCTTACTTTTTCCCGCCGTACTCGCCGATCAGTTTTTCCACCAGGCCGAAGGCCTGCCGCAGCGTGCGCCCGCGCGGAACCCGCCCGCGGGAGGCCAGGGCCTTCCCGGCTTCGGCGAGGAAAAGCGCGAAGCCCCTGGCGTAGTAGAAGCGCAGGGACAGCGTTTTCAGAACGAGGTTCCCGGCCGCCAGGACGAGCCAGAGCGCCAGGGAGGGCGCGTCCAGGTGGATGAAATGAAGGTGGAACTTGTTCCTGGCCGCTATGGCCCTGACGGCGGAGGGCTTGTTGTGGGCGGCGATGGTGCTAGACGTCCTGTGCCTGCATACCGCGGAGTGCTCGTACCAGCAGGTCCAGCCGCTCCGCCAGGCGCGCAGGCCGAGGTCCAGGTCCTCCCCGTAGAAGGGGGAGAATATCTCGTCGAAGCCGTCCAGACTCCTGAGCTTGGCGGTGTCCACCAGGGCTTCGGCGCCGCTCAGGAAGAGCGAGGGGGCCCTGGTGCCTCGGGCCGGGAGATAGTTGGCGCTGCCGTCCACCTGGACCCCGTTGCGGCGCGGATATTTGGCCGAATCCTGTATCCTGTCGTCGTCCATTCCGACTATGCGGCCCATCACGCCGAATACCCCGGGCTCGGAAAAATAGGTCAGCAGCGGGGCGAAGTAGCCCGGCTCCAGGCGGATGTCCGTGTTCATGAGGAAGGTCAGCGGCCTGGAGGCCCGGGCGATGCCGCGGTTGATATTCGTCGAAAACCCCGAGTTCGCGGCGTTCTCTATGAGGATCACGCCGGGGTAGTTCTTCTTCAGGAAGCCGGCCGAGCCGTCGGCCGAGGCGTCGTCGGAGACGATGATCTCGTAGTCGGCGCCGGCTTCCCGCAGGGCGGAGATCAGCGGCGGGAGGTTGCGCTCGAGCTGGTCGGCCCCGTTGTAGTTGGGTATCACTACGGAGATGCCGGGCGGGCTGGCTGAAGGGTTTTCCGGCATCGGCGGTCAGGTGAGCCGGGCCAGCGCCCGCTCATAGGCTTCCAGGGTCAGCGCCGCTATGCGGGGGGAGGACAGCTCCCGGCTTTTCTCCAG
>CAZVWK010000028.1:5216-6135 GCA_964631475.1 uncultured Elusimicrobiaceae bacterium
AGCTTCTTCCTCAAGTCGGGATCTTCTATGAGGCGCAGCTGCGCGGCCGCGAGGGCTTCGGGGTCGCGCGGCGGGGCGAGCAGGCCGTTGACCCCGTCGGCGACGGCGTCGACGACGCCGCCGGCGCTGGTGGCGGCCACCGCCGCCCGGGCGTTCATCGCCTCCAGCAGGGCGCCGCCCAGGCCCTCGCCGCTCGAGGGCAGGACGAAGATGTCCAGCGCGGCCAGCATTTCGTAGGGGCGGGGGTGGAAGCCGGTCATATGGAAATTAGCTTCCAGCCCCATGCTCTTGACGAGGCGGCGGACTTTTCCTTCCAAGGGTCCTTCGCCGGCAAGTATGTAATGGACCTCGGGGCGGCGGCGCACGACCGCGGCCGCGGAGCGGACCAGGTTCTCCGGGTCCTTGGGCGGGACCAGGTACATGAGGGAGCCCAGCCAGACGGTGTCGGCCGGCAGGCCGAACTTGACGCCCAGTTCGCGCTTGGCGCTGAGGCGGTATCGGGCGTACTCCGCCTCCTTCCAGGGGGTGTCCTCGGGATCGATGGCGCTGTTGATGACGCGGACCAGGCTCTCCGGCACCCCGTGCGAGACGAGAATGTCCTTGACCGCGCCCGAGACGGCTATGACCAGGTCGGCCGAGCCGTACTTGACGCGGGCCGAGAGCGGGCCGCTGGGGTCGGCGTCGAGACGGCGGTGCGAGACCCGCAGGACCGGCAGCCCGGCGGCGGCCAGCCAGGCGGCGCCGGCGGCGTGGGCCGTGTGGGAATGCAGTATGACGCGGGCGCCGCGGCCGGTCTCTTCGCCTACCTTGGAGCGCAGCAGGAGGGCCGAGAGGGGGTCGAACTCGAAAAGGTAGGGGAGGCGGCCGGTGCGCAGGCCGGCGCGGGCGGCGGCGGTCTCCAGGGGGGAGCCTTTGCGGC
>CAZVWK010000028.1:6145-19840 GCA_964631475.1 uncultured Elusimicrobiaceae bacterium
GAGGTTGTCGGCGCCCAGGCGGCCGAGCTCCTTGGCCAGCATGAGGGTCTGGCGCTGGCCGCTGCGGATGCCGCGTCCGTCGTCGAGGTGTATAACGGTGAGGGGCTGTGGCATTAAGCGTATATTATAACAAAGGCTACTTATTCCGGGGGCATGTCCTTAGCGACAGGGATCGGTCACGGGTCCCCTCGTCGCCGCCGCTCCTCGGGGCCCGCGACCCCGCCTCGCCGCTGCCGTCTGCTGGCTCGCGGCTCCGGCTTTCGATTCCTGCCGCGGACCGCACCGCGGTCCGCTTCACGTCCACCAAATTTAAAAGCCCCCTTTCGGGGGCTTAAACTTGGTGGACGTGACAGGGATCGAACCTGCGACCTCCTCGATGCCATCGAGGCGCTCTCCCAGCTGAGCTACACGCCCGCAACACGGATATTCTATAAAACCCGGGCGCAAAAAACAACTGGCAGAATTATCTTTGCAGAATTATCTTGGCAGAATTATCTGGCAGAATTATCTGGCAGAATTATCTGGCCGCGGTTAATCCGGGTTAATCCGGGTCAATAGCGGGGCGGGGGGGATTTTTGTAGAATTGTTCCACCTTGACAAGCCACGGAGGCACGCGCCACATGAAGATTCGCTCCTTTAACGTAATCCCCAACCTGCCCGAGAACCTTAGGGCGCTAGACGAACTCTCCACCAATATGTGGTTCACCTGGAACTGGGACGCCATCATGATGTTCGTGGGCATGGACGAGGAACTCTGGCACCGCTCGCACCGCAACCCCAAGTGGATACTGGGCACGATGCCGCCCGAGCGGCTGGACCAGCTTTCCAAGGACCCCGGTTTCCTCTCCCGCCTGGGGGACATAAAAAAGCGCTTCGGGGATTACATCGCCTACAAGGACACCTGGTTCAACAAGAACCGCGCCGGGAGCGAGGCCGATATGCTGGTCGCTTATTTCTCTATGGAGTACGGCATAGGCGAGGGCTTGCCGATCTACTCCGGCGGCTTGGGCATGCTTTCCGGCGACCATATGAAGTCCTCTTCCGACCTGGGCATGCCCGTGGTCGGCGTGGGCCTGCTTTACCGCAAGGGCTACGTGCAGCAGGTGCTCAACCGCGACAACTGGCAGGTGGAGCGCTACCCGGAGAACGACTGGTACAACATGCCGGTGCAGATAGTGAAGGATGCCGCGGGAAACCCGCTGCGCGTCGAGGTCCCGCTCGACGGCGAGACTATCAAGGTCGGCGTCTGGCGCGTGCCCGTCGGGCGCACCTCTCTGTTCCTGCTGGACACCAATCTGCCGGAGAACTCGCCCAAGGTCAGGACGATAACCGAGCAGCTTTACGGCGGCGATCGCGCCAACCGCATCAGCCAGGAGATAGTGCTGGGCATAGGCGGAGCGCGCGCGCTGGAGGCGATGGGCCTCGCCCCGACGGTGTTCCACGTCAACGAGGGCCATTCCGCCTTCCTGCTGCTGGAGCGCATCCGCCAGCTTATGAAGTCCCGCGGCCTTTCCTTCAAGGAGGCCCGCGAGGCGGTCTGGGCCTCGTCGGTGTTCACCACCCATACGCCGGTCATGGCCGGCAACGAGTATTTCGACTTCGAGTTGGTGCGTAAGTACCTGGAGCCCTACTCCAAGGAACTGGGGATCTCCTTCCCCGAGCTGCTGGAACTGGGCAAGGAGGAGCCGAGCTCGATGGGGTTCTGCATGACCGTACTGGCCATGAAGCTCTGCGCCCACCTCAACGCGGTCAGCCAGCTGCACGGGGAGGTCACGCGCGACATGTGGGACAAGGTCTGGCCCGGCCTGCCCAAGTACGAGATCCCGATCTGCGGCATCACCAACGGCGTGCACACCTGCTCCTGGATAAGCCACGAGCACCATAACCTCTACAGGAAGAGCCTTGTCCCGGCGGGGGAGAACGGCCTGCCCGACAGCTGCGACTGGCGCAAGCTGGGGGAGATAGACGACGGGGAATTCTGGGAGACCCACCTAGTGCGCAAGCGGAAGCTGGTGGCCCTGGTGCGCGACCGCCTGCGCCGCCAGCATCAGCGCCTGGGCGCGGACCACACGGTGCTGGAAGAGGTCAAGGGCGTCCTCAATCCCGACTACCTGACGATCGGCTTCGCGCGGCGCTTCGCCACCTACAAGCGGGCGACGCTCTTTATGCGCAACCTCGAGCGCCTGGCCGAGATAGTCAACAACGAGAAGATGCCGGTGCAGTTCGTGGTGGCCGGCAAAGCCCACCAGGCCGACGCGCACGGCAAGGAATACATCAAGGCCGTGGCCAAGATGAGCCTGGACCCGCGGTTCAAGCACCGCATCATCTTCGTCGAGGACTACAATATGAACGTCGCGCGCTACATGGTGCAGGGCGTGGACGTCTGGCTCAATAACCCGATACGGCCGCTCGAGGCCTCGGGCACCAGCGGCATGAAGGCCGCGATAAACGGCGTCCTCAATCTTTCCGTCCTGGACGGCTGGTGGGCCGAGGGCTACTCGGCCGACGTGGGCTGGGCCATAGGCGGCAAGGAGAGCTACAACGACGAGGCCGAGCGGGACTACGTGGAGTCGGAGGCCATCTACAACCTTCTGCAGAAGGTGATAGCGCCGCTCTACTACTACCGCGGCCCCGACGGGGTGCCGCACAACTGGGTCAAGATGATGAAGGCCTCGGTGCAGAAGCTGGCGCCGGTCTACAACACCAACCGCATGCTGCGCGAGTACTACGAGAAGTTCTACGTGCCGGCCCACCGCAGCTCGGCGCGCTTCCGCGGTGGAGACGCGCTGCTGGCCGTGGCCGGCTGGCGGAAGAAGGTGGAGCACAACTGGCCACAGGTGCGCGTCGTTCTCGACCAGTTCAAGCCGGAGATGGAGATCCATTCCGGGGCGGCCGTGCCGGTCAAGGCGCTAGTGTGGCTCGGCGGGCTGACGCCGGAGGAAGTGGCGGTGCAGCTGCACGCGGGCGTCGCGGACGGGGACACCTCTTTCCGCTGCGGTCAGACCTTTCCGATGGCTTACGAGTCGCGCATGGGCGAGGCCTATGTGTTCGCGGGCGAGGTGAAGTTCAGCCGCTCCGGCAGGCACGATATCGCCGCGCGCGTAATCCCGAGGCACGACGATATCCCGCATCCGTTCATGCCGCCGCTGGTGAAGTGGAACGAGGAGTGACGGCGCCGGTGAACAAAAAGAACGGTTTTTATATATAATGTTTTCAGGCCCGTCGAGGGGCCTGAAAGCGGGAGACGTATAGCGATAAAAGAGAGGTAAGTAACAAATGAAAGGTAAAGTGAAGTGGTTCAACGATAAGAAAGGTTTCGGTTTCATCATCCCCGAGGACGGGTCAAAGGACCTTTTCGTCCATCACACGTCCATACAGGGCGACGGGTTTAAGACCTTGGCCGAGAACCAGGACGTGGAATTCGAGACCGAGAACAGCGACAAGGGTCCCAAGGCCGTCAAGGTCAACAAGCTCTGAGCTCACTTCTCTCCAGTCGCAAAAAAACCGGCCCCCCTTCTGGCGGGGCCGGTTTTTTGGGGGCAGGGAGGCGGGGGCCGGTTCAGCGGTAGGTAATCTCCCTGACCACGACCGAAGGGGCCTCTCCGGGGGCTGGCAGGCGCCGCCCGCGGAAGTTGACGAACCTAGTCCGGGTCTCGCGCACCCAGTTGCCGCGATTGTCGGCCGTCACCTGGTATTCGTACTCGTAGTCGGGGTTCTGGGCGCCGCCGGTATAGCGCGCCTCCGAGGCCCGGTACCCTTTCTGGTCATAGTAGGTCTCGTTGCGCCACCGCTCCTGCTCGCCGTCGTCCAGGGCGGTCTCGGTTACCTTGCGCAGCCTGCCGGTCTCCCTGTAGGCCTTAACGACGCGCGAGACCAACTGGTCCCTGTCGTTGAAGACGGAGACGGTTTCCGTCCCGGCGGCCTTGTTCGCGGAACGCACGGTCCTGGATACCGGCAGGTCATCGAAATTGTAGACGGTCTCCTCGGCCGGCTTCCCATCCTTGCCGTACTTGCGCTCGACGCGGGAGTCGAAGGCGCCGGTCATGTCGAAGACCCATTCCTCCGCCGGGCGCCCCTGCTTGTCGGGGAAGGTGAAGGTGCGGCGGATGAGCCGGTCGGAGAGGGGGCGGGAGGGGGAGGTTCCGTCGTGCTCGAAGCGGGCGGTGAATTTCCTCTTCGCGCTGTCCGCGCAGAATTTCTCCAGGGCGCTGCCGTCGGTCTCGGCGAAGGAGGTGTCGGGCGACGGGCCCTTGCGCAGCGCGGCGCAGAAGGCGGCGGCCTCCGGCGCTTCCAGCCAGGTGGCGGCTTTCCTGAGCGAGAGCTGTTTGCCGGAGTACTGGCTTTCCTCCACCGCCCGGCCCTTGTCGTCGTAGAGATTGACGTAGGACATCGCGGGGGGGCCGTCGGTCCAAGCCTCTCCCTTTTTCAGCTGGCGGGGGTAGGTCACCTTGACCACTGCGGCCTCGCCCGAGATCTCCTCGAAGCCTCGGTTGGCCTCCTGGGCCGCCGCCGGGGCGGCCAGGCACAGGGTCAAAATCATCAGCGGCGTTTTCATATTCCGGGGACAGTATATCTATTTTCGCCCGGGGAATATACTGCGCGACCGGGAAAATATATATACTGTCCCCAGTATACGGAATGGAGGTTTTATATGTCTGACAAGAAAGAAGGCGGCTCACAGCCGATACAGCTGCAGGTGGAGATGGACGACGCCACGGCGCAGGGCATCTACGCCAACCTGGCCGGCGTGACCCACAGCGAGACGGAATTTATATTCGATTTCCTATTCCTGCAGCCCAACCAGCCCAAGGCCAAGCTGCGGGCCCGCATAGTTTCCAGCCCCGTGCACACCAAGAGGTTCCTGATGGCGCTGACCGAGAACATCAAGCGCTACGAGGAGCGTTTCGGCCAGATCTCCGACCGGGCGGTGGCCACCACCCACGGCCACAGCTGAGCCGGACGCGCCGCAAATGAAAGAGCCCCGGCTTCGCGGCCGGGGCTCTTTCGTTTGGCGGGGGCTTACTGCCCTTTTATGAGGAACTGCTTTCCTTCCTGGGCCAGGTGGCAGGGCATCCGCACGCCGCGCGCCGTTATGGCGGCGTTGGCGTCGGCCAGCATCCGGTCGAGCTGCTCGTCGCTGTAATCGGAGTTGAGGTGGAAGAGCAGCAGTTCTTTGGCCTCGACTTTGGAGATGGCGAAGTCTACGGTGATGGAGAGGCTGGAGTGCCCTTCTTTCTTGTAGACCTCGTAGTCCTTGTCGTTGTAGTTGGTGTCGTGGATGAAGAGGTCGGCGCCCTTGGCGAAGGCGCCGAACTTCTCGTCGTAGTCCTGGAAGGCCGTGGCGTCGCCCCAGACTTCGCTGTCGGGGGCGTAGACTATCTTCTTGCCGTGTATCTCCAGCGAGTAGATAAGCGTGCTGGTGGGGTGGTTGGAGTACATCGTGCTGACCTTTACGCCGGGCAGCAGTTCATAGTTGTCCTCCAGCACCTCGTAAAGGTCCACCTTGGCCGTGGGGGGGCGGGAGGTGAAGGCGAAAGAGCTGTAGAGGGCAGACTGCGCCATCTCCTTGAGGCTCTTCTCCGGGTCGTTGGCGCCGACTATGTGGACGGCGAATTTCGCGTCGTGTATGGGCGCGAAGTTGCCCAGGCCCAGGATGTGGTCGAGGTGGAAGTGGGTGAGGAAGAGCCAGATCTGCTTGTAGTATTTCTTTTTGGTCACGATCTCCCGGCCCAGCGGTATGAGGCCGGTGCCGGCGTCGAATACGAAGATATGGTCCCGGGTCTCCACGGAGACGCAGGAGGTCTGCCGGCCGTACCTAGAGGGGGCGTTGGGGACCATCGTCGGCAGGCCGCGGCCGCCCCAGACGGTGACGCGGACCTGGCCGGGGTCGAGGTCGCTGGCCTGCTCGAACGAGTCCTCTTCCCGCACTATCTCGAGCTTGGGCGCCTCGGCGGCGGGAGGGGCTGCGACGGCGCCGGTAGCCTCGAGTATGTCCTTGACGGTCTTGGAGAAGGTCTCTACATTGTAGGGCTTCTGGAGGAAAAAGTCGGCGCCGAACTGGAAGGCGCGCTGCTTCTCGACCTCGTAGGATTTGCCCGAGACCACTATGATCTTGATGTTCTTGAGGGCCGGGTCCGACTTCACGGCCTTGCAGATGTCCATGCCGGAGATGCCGGGCATCATGATGTCGGTCACGATAAGGCGGGGGGAGCGCGCTTTTATGGCGGGGATGGCTTCCATCGAATCCTGGATGAGTTCCACCTGCCAGCCGGCGTCCGTGAGCAGGTCGCGGGACAGTTCGCCGACCATCGGGTCGTCGTCGATGATTATTATATCGGGATTAGCCATAATTTGACCTTTTTATCGCGCAGCCTGACCGTATTTTCTATAATACATTATAGATTATAAGCCCGGGCCGTTAAAAATTTGTTGCCGAAAGGTGTATATAAGGTTTAAACGATGAGGATAATAGCGGGTTCCAGGAAAGGGCGTGTGCTGTTCTCGGTGCCCAGGAAGAAGACCAGCGTGAAGCCGATCTCGTCGAGGATAAGGCAGTCCGTCTTCGACATGCTGCGGCCGTGGGTTCCCGGCTCCATTTTCCTGGACCTCTACGCCGGCACCGGGGCCTCCGGGCTCGAGGCGCTCTCGCGCGGCGCGCGGAAAGCGGTCTTCGTCGAGATGGACCGCTTCTGCGTCAAGGTGATAGAGCGCAACGTCTCGCATTTGAACTTCGGCGAGCAGGCCGTGGTGGTGCGCGGCAACGTGCTCTCCGGCCTGGAGTGGCTCAAGTACCACAGCCACGAGGGGTTCGACATAGTCTTCATGGGTCCGCCCTACCGGGACGAGGAGGACCTGCCGCTGAATTACACCTCCAAGACGCTGGAACTGGCGGCGGCGGGGAATATCCTTTCGCCCGGCGGGTTTATGGTGGCGCAGCATCACAAGAAGGAGCCGGTGGCCGCCCCGCCCGGCTACGAGATCTACCGTCAGGTCAAGTACGGCGACACGCTGGTGTCCTTTGTGCGCAAGGATAAGAATGCCGCCTGAGACCTTCGAGCTGAATTACAGCAAGCTGCGGGCTTACCTGGACTGTCCTTACCTTTACCGCTACACCTACGTGCAGGGGCGCTACGCCCCGCACAACCCGTGGTCCTCGCTGGGCCAGACCGTGCACCGGGCGCTGGCGCGCTGGCACGCCAACGGGGGGGACCTCTCGGACCTGCTACTCTACTACGACGAGTTCTGGCAGGCCAAGGGCTACTCTACCCCCGGCGAGACGCTGGAGTTCTACGAGAAGGGACGCGACATCATGGAGCGCTGGTGGGCCTTCGCCCAGGAGCGTCCGCAGCGGGCGCTCTATTTCGAGAAAATATTCGTTTTCGAGTTCAACGGCTGGCGCATCCGCGGCACCGTGGACCGGATAGACAGACTGTCCGACGGCGGCCACGAGGTCATTGACTACAAGCTGGGCTTCGATGCGCGGCCGCTCGCAGGGCTCGCGGCACCGACTGCGGACAATGCCGCCCTGTTCCGGCCGCCCGGGCCTCTGGAAGAGGACCTGCAACTGGCCTTGTACGCCATAGGCGCCCGCGAGGGTTTGGGCCTGAAGGTCGGCTCCGTTTCAAAGTTCTACCTCTCGCGCATGGAGAAGGTCTCGATCCCTTATGACGGCTCGCGCGACGCGGCCGTCCTGACCCTGGTGAAGGAAACGGGGGAGAAGATACTCGCCGGCGTCTGCGACCGCAAGGGCAGGTGCCCGTCCTGCCCTATCCGCTCCCTCTGCCCCGAATCCGAAGCGAAATAGGATAAATAATTAATTTGAGACGAAGGTGCGGGCTTCCTGGCGGTAGATCTGGAGGACGGCGACCACGCAGGCCACCAGTATCGGGCCCAGGAACAGCCCTATCGGGCCGTAGACGCGCATCCCGCCGAATATCCCCAGGAAAAGCAGGAAGAAAGGCAGCTTGGTCTCGCGGCCGATGAGCATCGGGCGCAGGAAATTGTCGATCAGCCCCACTATCAGCAGGCCCCAGAGCAGGACGAATATCCCCCAGGCCGGGTCCTGGAACAGGTACATATAGAGGGCCATCGGCAGCCAGACCAGGGAGGTTCCGCCTATCGGTATCAGGCCGGCGAGGAAGGTCAGCAGGCCGGCCAGGATGGGCGCGGGCGTCCCGGCTATCGTGAAGCCCACCGCCGCCACCACTCCCTGAACGAAGGCCGTGAAGATGATGCCGCGCACGACAGCTATGATGGTGGCGCAGAGCTGTGAGGCGAGGCGGTGCTTGTGGTCGTAATCCATCGGTATGACGTCGATGAGCCACTGGATGAAGCGGGCCCCGTCGCGGAAGAAGAAGAAGAGGGTGAAGACCATCACGAAGAGGTCCAGCAGGAATACGGCGATATTGCGCAGGACCTTGCCTCCGGAGCGGGCGATGCGCTCCTGCAGGTTCTCGAAGTTTTTCAGCACGGAGGTCTTGGTGTCGGCGTCTATGAAGCCGCGCACCCGCTCCGGCAGGCGCGACTCTATCTCCTCCACGGAGAGCGTCTCGACCCAGTCCCTGGTCTTAGGGTAGAGGTCGCGAGATTCCTTGAACAGCAGCCAGCCGAAGAAGAGGAGGGGGGCGATCACGGTGACGAGGACTGTCAGCGTGGAGACGGCCGCGGCTGCGGTTCGGTCGGCTACCAGCTTGCGCCTTATCCAGGCGTGCATGGGGAAGAAGACCACCGTGAGGGTGGCCGAGACCAGCAGCGCGCCGATAAAAGGGTGAATCAGTCTGAGGAGCTGCCAGAGCAGGAAAAGGGTCAGCGCCGAAAAGAAAACTCCGAAGACAAGGCCCTTGTCCAGTTTGAAGAACTTACGCTTTAAATCCCCGCCCTGCTCGTTCATCGCCCTGATTATAGCATTACGCGGACTCAGCCCCTGAAGGAGAGGCAGATGAAGGCGGCCAGCAGGACGCGGTAGACGACGAAGGGCATCAGCGTGTTCGTCCTGAGGTACCGCATGAGGAAAGAGATGGCGGCCCAGCCGGTTATGAAGGCGGAGAGGAAGCCGGCGATGGTGGCGGGGTCCATAACGCCGAAGCCCAGCTTGAAGCCTTCCACCAGGCCGGCGCCCAGTATTATCGGAGTCGACAGCAGGAAGGAGACGCGCGCGGATTCGGCCCGGGAGAAGCCCAGCAGCAGGGCGGCCGTGATGGTGACGCCGGAGCGGGAGGCCCCGGGCATTATGGCCAGCGCCTGGAACAGGCCGATCAGCAGGGCGGTTTTGACCGTCAGGTCGGCAAGGCTTCTTATGCCGTGGGGGCGCCTGTCGGCGAACCACATGAGCCCGGCGAACAGCGCTAGGTTGACGGCTATCCAGGTCTCGCCCCGAAAGACGTTCTCGGCCATATCGTCAAAGAGCAGCCCGGCCAGCCCGGCCGGAACGCTGGCCAGAATCAGGAGCCAGAGGCCGCGGCCTTCCGGAGCGGCGGGCCGCGTGAAGCCGTCCTTTATAAGGCGCAGCCAGTCGCGCCAGAAGACGGAGACGACCGCGCCCAGCGTGCCCATGTGCAGCATCACGTCGTAGGCCAGGCCCTTGTATTCCCAGCCTAGGAAGCGGGGGAACAGCACCAGGTGGGCGGAACTGGAGATCGGGAGGAATTCGGTGAGGCCCTGTACCGCGCCTAGTATGACCGCCTGGATGATATCGCTCATTTCTTTTCCTTTGTCATCTTTTCTAATTCGGTGCCGGGATAATAATGCTCCGGTATCTCCCAGTACTTGAACCCCTTGCGGGCCATGCCTTCCGCGCCCCACTGGCACATGCCCACGCCGTGGCCGGCGCCTTTTCCGTCAAGCATTATATAATTTTTGCCCGAATATAGCTCAAAGAGGTTGCCGGGCATGGCCGTCCACCCCAGCATCCTCCCGACGGCGTGGTAGAAATCGGAGGTATGGACTTCCGTTACGCGCCCGGCGGCGCTTACGGCCAGTTTCAGCGGGCGGCCGTGGTAAATGCCGACGGAAGCCCGATCCTGGGCCGCGCCGCATCAGAGTTCTTCGCAGCCCCGGGTGTCCAGCACCGAGACTTTCCCGTCCCCGGCTATGGCCAGCCGCACAAAACCGGCCGTGGAGAAGGAGAAAGTCTTCCCTATGAAAGGGGAGGTCATCAGGCCTATGGCGGGGTGATGGCCGACGACGAGAAGAGGGTCTCTGGCATCCCTGACCAGTTTCCGGGCCAGATCGGCGGGGTCCGCAGGCGCGGCCAGGGAGGGTTCGGGCCTTACCTCCGCGCCCGGAAAGACGGCGGCGGCCTGCTGCGCGGTCTGCATGGCGCGCTTCAGCGGGCTCGAGATTATGGCGGCGGGGCGGAAGCCGCGTCCGGCCAGTTCCTCCGCCGCGGCGCGGGCCTCTTCGCGGCCGCTTTCGGAAAGGGGGCGCTCTCCGTCAGAATCGACTCCCGCCTCCATGACCGAGAGGGCGCTGGCGTGTCGCATGAAGACTATTTCCATGTATCTTTTTATCCCTCCCGCTTCGAGGAGCGGATGGCCCGCAGGTACTTCCGTATGGTCTCTAGGTGGGATTTCTCCTGGTCGATTACGCCCTTGAGCATGATCTTGTGGGCGGGGTCTTCCAGCGAAGCCGAAAGGTCGTTATAGAGACGCACGCTCTCGGCTTCCCGCTCCTCGTGTACCTTAAGCGCCAGCGTTAGAGAGGACCCGACCCCTATTTCGCGCCGCCCCGCGCGGACTTCGCCGCCCGCTATTGCCGCGAGCACCTTGAGGTGGGAGGCCTCTTCGGCGCTGAAACGGCGGAAGGTCTCGGCAACGCGCCGGCCGTCCACTATCTTGCGGGCGAAGAGCTCCGCCTCCCTAGCGTAGAGGGAGACGTCCCCGGTCTCTTCGTTGAAGAGCTGCTGTATGAGTTGTTTCGGGTCCATAGGGCTGTAACGGAGGATATTCTACAAGTTACGGTGGCGGCAGGGGTAGTGGGGTGGCGGGTTTCTCCGCGCCGCATTAGTTTTGCTAATATATTTCCGCGCCTCGTGCGGTTTCCCGGCTCACGTCACATGAGAAAAAATGATAGCCGCCGGGGGCGGCGGGGAAACCGGCCTCTCGATTTATATATAATGATGCGGCCGGAATATGGCGTAAAATACATCGCGAGGTATCTGAATGAACCAGCACATACTGAAGAAAGAGGAACTCGACGCTTTCATCAAGAAGCTCTCCAGGCGCATGAAGGTGGTGGCGCCGGTGGCGAAGGGTCACGACAACTTCGCTTTCGCGGAAGTTTCTTCCGCAGAGGAAATCGCCCTTGACTACATTCCCACGATACTACCCCCCAAAAAATATTTCATGCCGGTGCGCGAGAAGGTGCTGGAGTTCAGCGCAGACGCCCGGGGCTTCGACCAGAAACCGGTGGTGGAGTACGAGGAGACGGCGATCTTCGGCGTGCACACCTGCGACCTGGCCGGCATCTCCTGCCTGAACGTGGTTTTTTCCGAGCGGCCCCGCGACTACAACTACCTGGTCCGCAAGGCCCACCTGTTCATCATCGGCCTCGAGTGCCTGACTTACTGCGACGAGCACGCCTCCTGCGCGCTGGTCAACGCCCATACCCCCAACGGCGGCTACGACCTGTTCTTCACCGACCTCGGCGACAGGTGGATAATCCACGTCAACACCCAGAAGGGCGAAGACCTGGTGGAAGGGATGGCCCTGCCCAAGGCTTCCGCCGCCGACCTGGCGGCCCTAGAGAAAGCCCGCGCCGCCAAGCGCGAGGTGTTCAGGAACGAGATAGGGGTGGAGTCGAAAAAGCTGCCCGAGATCTTCTCCAGGGCCATGAAAAGCAAGGTCTGGCACGGCGTGGGAGAGCGGTGCGTCAGTTGCGGCAACTGCACCAATGTCTGCCCCACCTGCTACTGCTTCGACATGACCGACTCGGTCGGCCTGGACCTCAAGACCGGCGAGCGGACGCGCACCTGGGATTCCTGCCAGTTCGAGACTTTCGCGAAAGTGGCCGGCAACGAGAACTTCCGCGAGGAGCGGTCCGAGCGCCAGCGTCACCGCTATTTCCGCAAGTTCAGCTTCCCGCTGGACAAGTTCAACAGGTTCTTCTGCACCGGCTGCGGCCGCTGCACCAGGACCTGCATGTCCAAGATCAACCTGAAGGAAACCCTGAAGGAACTCGCCGCCGAGCATAAATAAGGAGCCGACAATGCCCACGCAACTCGTAAAAGAAGAGATAAAGAACTCCAACTGGAAGCTCCGCACCGGCCGCATCATCGCCGCGCGGCAGATGACTCCCGCCGAGAAGTGGTTCGACATCGCCCTGGCCGACGGCGAGCTGGACCACGAGCCCGGCCAGTTCGTGCAGGTCGAGATCTTCGGCGTCGGCGAGGCGCCGATCTCGGTCTGCTCCAGCCCGACCAGGAAGGGCTCCTTCGAGCTGACCGTGCGCGCGGCCGGCCGCCTCACCAAGCACATGCACTCGCTGGGCAAGGGCGACGTGGTCGGTATCCGCGGGCCGTTCGGCAAGCCTTTCCCGGTCAAGATGATGAGCGGCAACGACCTGCTCTTCGTGGCCGGCGGCCTGGGCATAGCCCCGCTGCGCTCGCTGATCAACTACGTCATGGACAACCGCAAGGAGTTCGGCAAGGTCGACATCCTGCTCGGCTGCCGCACCCCTTCCGACATGCTCTTCGGCGACGAGGTCGCGGTCTGGCAGAAGCGCCTGGACGTGAACTTCTCCTGCACGGTCGACCGCAGCGCCCCGGACTGGAAGGGCAACGTCGGCCTGATCACCACTCTGATCCCGGGCGTGACCATCAATCCCGAGCGGACCTTCTGCGTGGTGGTGGGGCCGCCGATTATGTACAAGTTCGTCATCGCCGAGCTGCTAAAGAAAGGCGTGCCCGAAAGGCAGATCGTGCTCTCTCTCGAGCGTCACATGAAATGCGGCATGGGCAAGTGCGGCCACTGCCAGATAGACCACCCCAAGAACTACTACTGCTGCAAGGACGGCCCCACCTTCACCTACGACGAGGTGAAGGATTCGCCGAAACTCTAAGGGACAAGGGAGAATAAAAATGAAAACAGCAAAGAACCCAGCTAAGGCCCCGGCGAAGGCCGCCAAGGCCCCCGCCAAACCCAAAGTCGCCTTCTTCGACTTCGCCTCCTGCGAAGGCTGCCAGCTGCAGATAACCAATATCGGCGAGACCCTGCTGGACATACTCGGCGCGGTGGACGTGGTCGAGTTCCGCGAGGCCATCAGCGAGAAATGGGACAAGGACTACGACGTGGTCTTCATCGAAGGCTCGATCGGCGACCACCACGCAGAGGAGCGCCTCAAGAAGATCCGCGCCCGGGCCAAGGTCCTCATCGCCTACGGCGCCTGCGCCTGCACCGGCGGCGTCAACGGCATGAAGAACTCGTTCCAGCTCGACGAAATACGCCAGAGCGTCTACGGCAAGGACTATAAGCTCTTCGACAGCACGCCGACCAAGGCCGTGCACCAGGTGGTCAAGGTGGACTACTTCATCAACGGCTGCCCGGTCTACGCGCCGGAGATCCTGGAAGTGATAAAGCACGCGCTGCGCGGCCTGCCCTACACCGTGCCGGACAACCCTGTCTGCGCCGAGTGCAAGCTCAACGAGAACGTCTGCATGTACGAGCGCGGCGTGGCCTGCCTGGGCCCCTGGACCAAAGC
>CAZVWK010000028.1:19856-24675 GCA_964631475.1 uncultured Elusimicrobiaceae bacterium
GTGTGTCAACAACGGCAATATCTGCTACGGCTGCCGCGGCGAGGTCGCCAACCCGGCCAAGTGCGCCAAGGACGTGATCTCGAAGTACAACCTTAACCCCGAACTTATCAAGGGTAAGTTCGACATGTACAACAAGTGCAAAGAGAACGACGAGAAGCCCGGCAAGGGCAAATGAGGCGCAACATGGCAACAAAAACCACCGGAAAGAACATAGATATAAAGGTAGACTACGTAACCCGCGTAGAAGGCCACGGCAACATAGTGGCCAACGTGAAGAACGGCAAGATCGAGAAGTGCGAGTTCCACGTGGTGGAGACGCCGCGCCTCTTCGAGGGCATGCTGCGCGGGCGCAGCATCTTCGAGGCCCAGCACATCACCAGCCGCATCTGCGGCATCTGCTCCTGCGGCCACTCGCTGGCCTCGATAGCGGCGGCCGAGGACGCGCTGGGCGTGGTCCCGACCGAACAGACCGTGAAGCTGCGCAAGCTGATGCTGGACTACGAGTTCCTCGACAGCCACGTCCTGCACGCCTTCCTGCTGGTGGCGCCAGACGTGCTGGGCGTGCCGTCCTTCGTGCCGCTGGTCAAGACGCACAACCAGACCGTGCGCCAGATCCTGCGGCTCAAGAAAGCCGTCAACGACTGCTGCGACATCCTGCTCGGGCGCCACATCCACCCGATCACCGCCATCGTGGGCGGCTGGACCAAGCTGCCGCGCCAGAAGGACCTGGAAGCGCAGATAAAGATCATGGAGGGCATGACCGCCGAGCTCGAGCCACTGCTCAAGCTGGCCAAGACCCTGAAGCTGCCGGACTTCACCCGCGAGACAGAGTACGTGGCGCTGGTCAGCGACGACGCCGAGTACCCGCTGCTGAGCGGCGATATCGGCAGCACCGACGGCAAGCGCGTAAGCCGCAAGGAGTACCGCAAGTCGACCAACGAGTTCATAGACCCCCGCTCGTCCGCCAAGTTCACCAAGTGGAACCGCGACAGCCTCTTCGTGGGCGCGCTGGCGCGGTTCAACCTGAACTACGACAAGCTGCACCCCAAGGCCAAGGCTTACGCCAAGGAGATCGGCCTCAAGCCCGTCTGCCACAACCCGTTCATGAACACCATGGCGCAGGTGGTGGAGATCATCCACTGCTACCACCACGCGCTGGACATCCTCAAGGACTTCAGGAAGAACGGCCTGGACTACAGCCAGGAGATCACCGTCGGAGTCAACGAGAAGGGCGCCGTGCCGGTGCGCGCGGGCGACGGCGTGGGCTCGGTGGAGGTGCCGCGCGGCATCCTGCACCATAACTACGTCACCGACGAGAACGGCCTGATAAAGAAGGCCAACTGCATCATCCCGACCAACCAGAACGTCAACAACATCGAGTACGACTTCTCCAAGTTCCTGCCGGAGATCCTCCACCTGAAGCAGGACGACATACGGCTGAAGCTGGAGATGCTGGTGCGGGCCTACGACCCGTGCATCTCGTGCTCCGCGCACTACCTCGATGTCACCTTCGTGGAGTGACGAAGTAAAAGCGGCGCTGGCCCCCGCGGCAGGGGGCCGGACGCTGCTGATGACGCTCGGCAGCGAGCTGAGGGCCGACGACGCCGTCGGCCCTTATCTTTCCTCGCTGGTGAAGTTCCGCCGGGACGACCTCCGGCTCATCGACGCCGGCACCACCCCCGAGAACGTGGCCCAGACGGCCATAGACTGGAAGCCCGCCAAGATAATACTGGTGGACGCGGCCCATTTCGGGGGGGAGGCGGGCGAGCTGCGGGTGATAGCGCTCGAGGACATAAATAAGCACACGGTCGTCTCCACCCACAATTTCCCGCTGTCGGTGACCTTCTCCGTCGTCAAAGAGGATACCGGCGCGGAACTGGCCGTGGTCGGCGTGCAGGCCGCCTCGCTGGACCACCGCGAGGGACTCTCCCCCGAAGTGAAGGCGGCGGCCGAAGAGCTGGCCGCCTATTTCAACTCCCTGTGAGCTTTCCTGTGAGCTTTTCCTTTTACATCCCGGCGCGTATTTATTAATATTGCGTGGTCAATGATATTCCGGAGGCCTTTATAGGATGACTTCAGGGACCGGCCATGTCGGCCTGTGGGCGGCGCTTTTCCCGGTCGCCGCCGTAGTGGGTATGCTTTCGTTCAATGTCTGGGTCTACGGCGACAACGCCATCGGCGGCTCCAATCAGTTCATACTGCTGCTGGGCGGCGCCGCGGGCGCGCTTGTGGGCTTCCGGCACCGGATCAGCTACGCCTGCATGCTCGACCATGTATCGTCCAACCTGAAGACCACCACGGGAGCGATATTGATACTGCTGATGGTCGGAGCCCTTTCCGGCGCCTGGCTGGTGAGCGGCATCATACCGGCGATGATTTATTACGGCCTGAAGCTCCTGAGCCCCGACATCTTCCTGCCCGCCACGCTGCTCATCTGCTCGGTCGTCTCGCTGGCCACAGGCAGCAGCTGGTCCACTTCGGCCACCGTAGGCATCGCGCTTATAGGCATAGGCAAGGCGGTCGGCGTTCCGGAGGCGATGACGGCCGGCGCGGTCATCTCCGGCGCTTATTTCGGCGACAAGATGTCGCCGCTCTCCGATACCACCAACCTGGCCCCGGCCATGGCCGGCACCGACCTGTTCACCCATGTCAGGTACATGACCTACACGACTTTTCCCACCTACGCCATCACCCTGCTCATCTTCGTCTTCCTGGGGTTGACCATAGAGACCTCCGGCGCCGCCTCGGCGGGGGCCACACTGTCGGCCATCGAATCCGTTTTCCGCGTCACGCCCTGGCTTTTCGCCGTTCCGGCGCTGGTGATCTTCATGATAGTCCGCAGGACCCAGCCGCTGGTCGCCTTGCTGGCCGGCGCGCTGCTGGGCGCGGCCTTCGCCCTGATCTTCAAGCCGCATGTGCTGGCGAAGCTGGCCGGGGTCGAGGAACTGGGGCCCGTTTCGGGATATAAGGCGCTGATGAACGCGCTGACCTCCAAGACGGCAATCGCCACTCCCGACGCGGCCCTCAACGACCTTTTCTCCGCCAAGGGAATGGAAGGTATGCTGGGCACGGTCTGGCTGATAATCTGCGCCATGGTGTTCGGCGGGGTGATGGAGGCCATAGGGGCGCTGCACAGGATAAGCTCGGCGCTGCTCAAGGCGGCCGATTCCGTCTTCGGGCTTTTCGCCAGCACGGTGGCCAGTTGCCTGGCCGTCAACCTGACTGCTTCGGACCAGTACCTGGCTCTGGTTGTGCCGGGCAAGATGTTCGCCGAGCCTTTCCGCGACAAGGGCCTGGCGCCGGAGAACCTCAGCCGCACGCTGGAGGACTCCGGTACGGTGACCTCGGCCCTGGTGCCGTGGAATACCTGCGGGGCTTATCATGCCGGGGTGCTGGGGGTGGGTACGCTGAGCTATCTGCCCTACGCCTTCTTTAATCTCATAAGCCCTTTCATGACTTTGACATTTGCGGCGCTGCGCATCAAGATCCGCTCGCTCAAGAAAGAGCCCGAGACCTGCTGATAAATGGGAGAGAATATATGTTCGATAAGATGAAGGAACTGATGGAGATGAAGAGGAAGATGGAGGAGCTCAAGCGGGAGCTCGATTCGCTGGAACTGGCGGCCGAAGACTCCCTGGTGAAGATAACCATCACGGCCTCGCAGGAGGTCAAAAGGGTGGAGTTCAAGGGCGAGCCGGCTTCCATGGACAAGGCGAAACTGGAGGCCGCCCTGACCGATACCGTCAACCGCGCCATAAGGCAGTCCCAGAAGACCGCGGCGGAGCGGATGCATAAGCTCGGCGGGCTCGGCGCGCTGGGCGGACAGGCTTAAGAATTTTCAGGCCGCGCAAAAAAACCCGGCTTTACCGGCCGGGGTTTTTTCTTATTACGATCGACGGATCAGAGGTTCACTACCTGCTTTATGGCGACGAGGCGGATGTGGTCCTGCCTGTCCTCGGCGCTGAGCGCCTCTTCTACCAGGCCCACGCCGGGGGCGTAGACGCGGTAGGCGCTGCCGGCGCCGCCGCCGCCTATCTTGGTCAGTACCCGTACGCAGCCGTCGAAAGTGCCGGCCGGAACCGTGACCCTGTGCTTCAGGCTGGTGACACGGTGGTAGTAGGCGCCCTCGGTCCAGCTCCTGTTCTGGTAGAGCGGGAGGGGGATTTCCATGCGGGGGCCGCCCAGCGGGCTGGAGGTGGCGTAGAGGCCGTCGCCTTTGAACTGCACGCTGTAGGTCTCTACCCACGGAGTTGCGCGGTTATAGGCCGTCAGCCTGACCGTGAGGAACCCTTCCTTCTCCGAGTAGTCGAGGTGCTCTATGGTAAGACGCCTGGAGCCGAGGAATTCGCTGGAGGCGTACTCGTACTCGTATATCCGGTTCTTGACCATGGGGAAGAACTCGGTGGCCGTGTCCTTGGATTCGGGTTTGATGATAAGGGGCTCCGGTATGGCGAAGGAGTCGCCGGGGCCGACCACTATCACGGGGGCGCCTATCTGCGGGTCGGTGTTCCGGATGATGTTCTCCATGATTTCGGAATACTGCGCGGAGGCCGGGGCGGTGAAAGCCGCCATGGCGAATATCGTGACTAACGTTCTAACTGACTTTTTCATAGCACAAACCTCCGAATATAATACCTATTATATCCCGATGCTTTGTGGTAAGTTTCAGAGGTGGGAGAAACTTAACGCGCCTTCAGTACTGCTTCTTCAGAAGGACTTCACCGCCGGGGTAGTCGTTGGACTTTGCGGATACCGCGGCGGCTTGTAAGACTCGGTACGCATAAATCTTACCAAAGCCCCGGCCGCGATGTCAAGCCCG
>CAZVWK010000029.1:0-7016 GCA_964631475.1 uncultured Elusimicrobiaceae bacterium
ATCAGCGGGGGACACTATTCCGCATGGTGTCCCAGCGCAGTTCGCGGCGCCGGCTGAAACCGCCGGCCTGGACGAGGCCCTGGAGGCCGCGGGAAAAGAGCTTTGCGCCGCGCTGGAGGAGGGCTGGGTCTGCGCCGGCGGCGGGGGTAAGTTCTTCCTCTCGGAAGCCGGCCTGCTGGGAGCCGAAGAGAAAGAGACCCTTCTCGCGGCCCTGTTGGACCCCGCCCGTCATAAGACCGTCTATTTCTTCAAGGACCTGCTGCGCCTGCTGGGCGCGCCGCCGGCGGCGCGGCTGGAGAATTTCACGGAGGCCGGCCTGGCCTACCAGCTGGCGGCTTCGGGCTCCCGCGCCAGCGTGCTGTCCCGGCTGGTAATGGAGAAGGCCGGCGTTCACGCGGCCGAGGGCCCCGGCGGCCTGCCGGTCTGCTGCGCCGCCCTGCCCGCCGCGGCGGCGGAACTTTTGAAAGAACTGGAAGCCGCCGGCATGGGCCCGCTCTACTCGGAGACGGAACTGCCGCTGGTCGAGGCCGTCCACTCGATGGAGGCCGCCGGCATCCGGGTCGACCGCGGCGCGCTGGAGAAGCTCAGCGGCCTGCTGGAGGCCGAGATGGCGGCCGCCGAGGCCGATGTGCGCGGGGCCGCGGGTTACGACATCAACCTTAATTCCCCCAAGCAGCTTTCCGAGCTCATCTACGGCAAGTTCAATATACAGCTGGACTCCGCCCAGAAGCGGATGTTCAAGACCAGGAGCGGCGGCTATTCCACCGGCGAAGAGGCCCTTACCGCCCTCTCCGTCGCGCATCCGGCCATAGCCCGGATACTCGCCCACCGCGAGGCGGCCAAGCTTAAATCCTCTTTCGTGGACAATCTCATGGAGCTGGCCGACGCGGAGGGACGCGTTCATACCAGTTTCGACCAGGCCGGGGCGGCGACCGGGCGCTTCTCCAGTTCCCGGCCCAACCTGCAGAACATCCCGGTCCGCACTCAGCAGGGCCGCGAGGTCCGACGCGCCTTCGCCGCCTCGGAAGGGAATATCCTTCTATCGGCCGACTATTCCCAGATAGACCTGCGGGTCCTGGCCCATCTCAGCGGCGACCCGGCCCTCTGCGCCGCCTTCCGCGCCGGCGAGGACATACATTCCCGCACCGCGGCCGAAGTTTTCGGCTGCGTGCCGGAGCTGGTCACCTCAGACCAGCGCCGCGTGGCCAAGGCCGTAAATTTCGGCATAGTCTACGGCCAGACCGCGCAGGGTCTGTCGCGCGAGCTGGGCATAAGCCGCCGCGAGGCCGCCGATTATATAGAGCGGTATTTCGGCGTCTATTCCGGCGTGCGCTCCTGGACGGAGAGGGTGCTGGAGGCCGCGCGCCGCGACGGCTATGTCGCCACTTTCGCCGGCCGCCGCCGGTTTATCCCTGACATAAGGGCGGCCAACCCCAATCTACGAGCCTTCGCCGAGCGCTCGGCCGTCAATACTCCCGTTCAGGGCGGCTCGGCCGAGATAATCAAGCGGGCGATGCTGGCCGTGCACGGGCGGCTGCGCGGGGAGGCGGCCAGGGCCAGGATGCTGCTGCAGGTGCACGACGAGCTCATCTTCGAAGTGAAGAGGGCCGACGCGCCCTGGCTGGCCGGCCTGGTGAAAGAAGAGATGGAGAAGGCCTGGCGGCTGGACGTCCCCCTGCGCGCCGACGTGAAGGCCGGCCCCGACTGGCTGGAGATGGAGAAACTCTGATGCTGCTGCTGGGCCCTTCGCGCTTCGGCGCCCTGCCGCCCGTCACCAGGTACCTAGTGACCGCTTGCTTCCTCTTCTGGCTGGCGGGCCTCTTCGCCCCTTATCTCATAAACGGCTGGTTCGGCCTCGTCCCGGCCATGGTGACGAAGGGCGAGGTCTGGCGGCTTGTGACATATGTTTTTCCTCACGGCGGCTTCTGGCACCTGGTTTTCAACTGTTTCCTTATCTGGACGCTGGGGGGGATGATGGAGGAGGGCATGGGTTCCGCCCGCTATGGCAGGCTCCTGCTGTACTGCGCCCTGGCGGCGGCGCTGCTGACCGTGGCTGTCACCCCGCATTCACGCATCCCCGTTATAGGAGCCTCGGGCGCAGTATTCGGGCTGCTAGGGGCTTTCGCCGCGCTCAATCCCGACGCGGTGGTGCGGCTCTATTTTCTCTTCCCTATGTCCGCCCGGGCGCTGGTGGCCCTTCTGGTGGTGCTGGAACTGGCCATAAGCCTCTCGGGCTCCAATCCCGGCATAGCCAGCACCGCCCACCTTGGCGGCCTGGCCGCGGGCTGGCTGATAGCCAGGCCTCCGTTCTTCGCCGAAAGGCTGGCGGCGGCCCTGCGGCCGGCCCCGCGTCCGGCCTATGACCCGCAGGCCGAACTCGACCGCCTGCTGGACAAAATCTCCGCCTCCGGCATGGAATCGCTCAACCGCCGCGAGCGGGAAACGCTGGAGCGGCTCTCGCGCGAGAGGGGAGGCCGGGCGTGAGGCTCTCCCCGAAAGCCGTAAAGGCCCTCGCCGCCCTGCGCCGGCGCAAGCTGCTGGCGGGGCTCACGGGCCCTATCGGCGCCGGCAAGAGCGCGGCGCTGGAGGACTTCGCCCGGGCCGGCGCCTTCACGGTATCGGCCGACGTCCTGGCGCGGTCCGTATTGACTTCACCAGCCTGCTATAGTAGAATTTCAAGGCGGTTCGGCCCGCGCGTCTTCCTACCGGACGGTTCCCTGGACAGAAAAAAGCTTGCGGAGAGGGTTTTCCGCGACAGGACCGCCAGGAAGAAGCTCGAGTCGCTGCTCCATCCACTGATAATCGAAGAAGCGATAGCCCTAATCTCAAAATCCCCAAAAAAGACCGCCATAGTAGACGCGCCTCTGCTTTTCGAGACCGGACTGGAGAGGCATTTACACCTGAGCATCTGCGTCACGGCCCCGGGGGAGGTAAGGAAAAGGCGCTGTTCGGACAGGGGATGGCCCCGGGGGGAGTTCGAGGCCAGGCAAAGGGCGCAGCTGCCCGCGGCAGAGAAAGAGGCCAGGGCGGACATCACGCTGGATAATTCGGGGTCCCGGGCGGCCCTAAGGGCGCGGGTGAAGCGGATATACGGTTTTCTTAAAATAACTTCGGAGAGGTAAAATGAATTCGACGAACAACCAGGAAGGCAGGCCGCAGCAGGGTGAGAGGCAGGGGGACAGGCACGGGGACAGGCGCGGGAGCCGGCCCGACCACCACCATGGCCAGGGCCAGAACCAGGGCTACCAGGGCGGCCAGCCGCAGAACGGCGGCCAGCAGCCCCAGGTGCAGGGCAACGGCCGCGAGGTGCCAAAGCTGGACATCTCCGAACTGACCAAGATGACCGTCTCCGACATCCTGAAAATGGCCGAAAAGTTCAACCTGGAAGGCGTGGCCGGCCTGCGCAAGCAGGAGCTCATCGGCAAGATTATGGAGGCTCAGGCCAAGCAGAACGGCCTGGTCGCCGGCGACGGCGTACTGGAGATACTGCCCGACGGCTTCGGCTTCCTCCGCTCCGAGGAATACAACTACCTCTCCAGCCACGAGGACATCTATGTCTCTCCCTCGCAGATAAAGAAGCTGGGCCTGCGCAAGGGCGACACCATCTCCGGCCTGATCCGCCCGCCCAAGGACGGCGAGCGTTTCTTCGCCCTCCTGCAGGTAAAGACCGTCAACGGCGTTGAGATAGAGAAGATAGCCCGCCGCCCGCTCTTCGACAACCTGACCCCGCTGCACCCCAACCAGCGCTTCACGCTGGAGACCGTCAAGACGGACCTGATCGGCAGGACCATAGACCTGATGGTGCCGGTCGGCCAGGGCCAGCGCCAGCTGATCGTGGCCGCCCCCAAGACCGGCAAGACGATGATCCTTCAGCGCCTCGCAAATTCGCTGACCACCAATCACCCCGAAATCGAGCTGATAGTCCTGCTCATAGACGAGCGCCCCGAGGAAGTCACGGATATGAAGCGCTCGGTGCGCGGCGAGGTAATCGCCTCCACCTTCGACGAGCCGGCCGACCGCCACGTGCAGGTCTCCGAGATAGTGCTGGAGAAGGCCAAGCGCATGACCGAGCTGGGCAAGAACGTGGTCGTGCTGCTCGACTCGATAACCCGCCTGGCGCGCGCTTACAACACGGTCACCCCGTCGTCGGGCCGCGTCCTCTCCGGCGGCCTCGAGTCCACCTCGCTGCAGCGGCCCAAGCGCTTCTTCGGCGCGGCCCGCAACATCGAGGAAGGCGGCTCGCTGACCATCATCGCCACGGCGCTGGTGGAGACCGGCAGCCGCATGGACGACGTTATCTTCGAGGAGTTCAAGGGCACCGGCAACTCGGAGATCTACCTCGACCGCAAGCTGGCCGACCGCCGCATCTTTCCCGCCATCGACATCAACCGCACCAGCACCCGCAAGGAAGAGCTGCTGATGAGCGAGGACGAGCTCAACAAGGTCTGGATACTGCGCAAGGTCCTGGCCCCGCTCTCCCCCGTGGACGCGATGGAGTTGCTGCTGACCAAGCTGGGCGCCACCAAGTCCAACAAGGACTTCCTCAAGTCCATGGAAATGGGCGGCCGGTGAGAACGCTGAGGCGCAAAGCCTGGCTGGCGCTGCCGGCCGCGCTGCTGGCCCTGGCGGTCTTCGCCGTGGCCAGCGTGCCGCCGCCCGCGCCGCCGGACTACGCCCGCTTCTCCGTCCTGACCCCCGCCGGGCCGGAGGCCCCGGACCCGGAGGCCTTCAAGGCCCTGGACCGCGTGGTCCACGCGCGGCACCGCATAGGTCCCTCCGACACGATAAATTCCATCGCCCTGCGCTACGGCGCCGACGCGAAGGCCCTGCAGAGCACCAATCACAACGAGTTCATCTTCATGCGGCGCGGCGGCTATATACGCGTGCACAACGGCAGCGGCTACCTGCATGAAGTGACGCACGAGGGCGAGACCCTCAACGGCGTCACTTCCCGCTACCGGAGGAAGGGCTCCGACCCCGCGGAGTTCCGCGCCGAAGTGGTCAGGATAAACCGCCTGCCCCCGTCCTCTCTGGTCTCTAACTACGCTTTCAAAAAAGGCGACCGCGTGCTGCTGCCTGGCGTCTACCTAGACCTGGACACCTACCGCATACCCCTGCCGTATTTCTCGCGTATCAGCTCTAAGCACGGCAGCCGCCGTCATCCCATTTACAAGACCGTCATGTTCCACAGCGGCATAGACATCCCGATGCCGGCCGGCACGCCGGTCTATCCCTCACGCTCCGGGACCGTCGTCTTCGCCGGCTGGATGGGCGGCTACGGCAACGTAGTGGACGTCAGGCACGGCGACGGCTATACCACGCGCTACGGGCATCTCTCGAAGATAACGGTGAATACGGGGGAACGGGTCCAGAAAGGCCGGACCATGCTGGGCCGCGTAGGCTCTACCGGCGTCTCCACCGGGCCCCACCTGCATTTCGAGATAATCACCAATACGGGCCGCTCGGTCAACCCGACCGCCAAATTCGGCAGGAAATAGAGCGGGTCTTCCTTAAATTTGCTAAAATATACACATATCCCCGTTGTTTCAACTAGGACGGAAAAATGAAAACCGACATACACCCCAAGTACTCTCTCTGCGAAGTGACCTGCGCCTGCGGCAACTCTTTCACGACCAGGGCCACCAGGGCCCCGATCAAGGTCGAGATCTGCTACGCCTGCCACCCTTTCTATACCGGCAAGCATAAGTTACTCGATACGGCCGGCCGCGTTGAAAAGTTCCAGAAGAAGTTCGCCGCCACCGGCGGCAAAACCGTAGAGCGCAAGCCCAAGACCGCGGCCAAGACCGTCATGGCGCCCAAGCATCGCGGCAAGAAAGTCCTTTCCTCCGCCCCCAAAAAGGCGGCTGACGCCAAGCCGGCCAAGGCCGCCAAGGCGGAGAAAAAAGCTCCCGAGAGCAAGTAGCTTCGGCTGTGCCGGGCAGGGCGCGCCTTCACGGGCCGCCCTGCCCTCTCATTATAGGGGGGCCGCCACAGGCCTGATATGAGCCCGGAAAAAGCCGCGGATATCGGTAAGATACGCGAGGAACTGGCCGAGACCGAAAGGCGGCTGGCCGAGCCCGGCCTTGCCCCGTCCGAGATCGAATCCCTTTCCAGAAAACACGCCTCGCTCAGGTCCATAACCGCAGTTTCCGATTCGCTGGCCGCCCTGGAGAAAGAGGCGGCCGGCCTGCGCGCGCTCGCCTCCGGAAACGACCCCGAGATGGCCGCTATGGCGTCCGCGGAGCTTCCTCTCGTGGAGGCCCGCCTGGCGGAAACGGCCCAAGCCCTGAAACTGGCCCTGCTGCCTCCCGACCCGCTCGACGCCAAGGACGTGTTCCTGGAGGTCCGCGCCGGCGTAGGCGGCGACGAATCGGCCCTGTTCGCGGCCGACATCTTCCGCATGTACCTCAAGTTCGCCCAGTCGATGGGCTGGACAGCCGAAGTCCACGAGTTCGGCGCCACCGGCCTCAAGGGCCTCAAGAGCGGCGTCATGAACGTCAAGGGCTCGGCCGTCTATTCCTGGCTGAAGTACGAGGGCGGCGTGCACCGCGTGCAGCGGGTGCCTCAGACCGAAGCCTCCGGCCGCATACACACCTCCACCGTGACCGTGGCCGTCCTGCCCGAGCCCGACGAGGCCGGGGAGATAAAGATAGACCCGAAAGACCTGAAGATAGACACCTACCGCGCCGGCGGGGCCGGCGGCCAGAACGTCAACAAGGTGGAGACCGCGGTGCGCATCACGCATCTGCCTACGGGGATAGTCGTGGCCTGCCAGCAGGAGCGCTCGCAGGGCCAGAACAAGCACAAGGCCATGACCCAGCTCTACGCCCGCCTCACTTCCGCGGCGGCCGAGAGCCGCACGGAGTCGCTCGAGGGCGAGCGCCGGCGGCAGGTAGGCTCCGGCGACCGCTCCGAGAAGATCCGTACCTACAATTTTCCGCAAAGCCGGGTCACTGATCACAGGGCGCAGCGCTCCTGGCACAACATAGACGCGGTGATGGAGGGGGAGATAAGGC
>CAZVWK010000029.1:7030-24533 GCA_964631475.1 uncultured Elusimicrobiaceae bacterium
AACTGCGGCTTTTCTTCTCCTCGGAGAAAGATGGCGAGCAGGGCTGAACTCCTGGCTAGGGCGCGCGGGCTCCTTGAGAGCGCCGGCTCGCGGGAGCCGGAGGCCTGCGCCCAATGGCTGCTGGCGTCGGCGCTGGGCACGGGCAGGCTGGAGCCGCTGGCCGAGCCGGGCGCGGCGGTGCCGCCCGCGGCCGAGCGCAGGTTCATGCGCCTGGCCCGGAAGAAGGCCTCCGGCATGCCGCTCTCCTACGCGCTGGGCTGGCACGATTTCATGGGCCTGAGGCTGAAGGTCGGTCCCGGCGTGCTGGTGCCCAGGCCCGAGACCGAGGAACTGACGGAGCTCTGCGCGCGGCTCCTGAAAAACAGGCCCGGCCCAGCGGATATACTGGATTTCTGCGCCGGCTCGGGCTGCGTGGCCGTGGGCCTGGCGGCCCTGCTGCCCTCCGCCCGGGTGACCGCGGTGGAAAAATCGGCCCGCGCGTTCCGTTACGCGGAAGCCAACGCGGCCGCCCACGGCGGAGGAAGGGTGCGGGCCCTGCGCCGCGACAATTTCAGGGGCCTGGGGCCTTTCGACGCCATCGCGGCCAATCCGCCGTATATCCCGGCCGGCGTTATCCCGGGGCTGGACCCGGAAGTGCTGCGGGAGCCCCGCGTCGCCCTCGACGGCGGGGGCGACGGCCTGAAGGTGATGCGCATGATAGCCGCAGACGCCCCGGCGGCGCTGCGCCCCGGCGGCTTCCTGGCGCTGGAGGTCTGCGACGGGCAGGCCCCGGCGGCGCTGGAACTCCTCTCGGGCCCGGACTGGGCGGAGCGCGCGGCTTACAGGGATTTCAGCGGCAGAGACCGTTTCGTATACGCGAGGTTACGGAGAACAAATGGATAATTTCCTGATACAAGGCGGTAAAAAACTCGGAGGTGAGGTGAGGATAAGCGGCTCCAAGAACGCCGCGCTGCCCATACTGGCGGCGGCGCTGCTCACCAGGGAGAAATGCGTGGTGCGCAATGTTCCGGACCTGCGCGACATAAAGTCCACTTTCGACCTGCTCAATCACCTGGGCAAGAAATGCTTCTTTTCGGCCGGGGCCTTCATCATCGCCGAGCCGGGCCGGCTCAAGCACGACGCGCCGTACGAACTCGTGCGCCGTATGCGCGCCTCGGTCCTGGCCGCCGGCCCGCTGCTGGCCCGCCTTAAAAAGGTGCGCGTGTCGATGCCTGGCGGCTGCTCGATAGGCGTGCGCCCCATCGACATACATATAGAGGCTTTCAGGAAGCTGGGGGCCGAGGTCTGTTACGAGAAGGGTGACATAGTCCTGACCGGCGCCCGGCTGAAGCCCGGGCGGGTGCGTTTCCGCTTTCCCAGCGTCGGCGCCACCGAGAACCTGATGATGTGCGCCGCCCTGCTCGACGGCAAGACGACCCTTGAGAACTGCGCGCGCGAGCCGGAAATAGAGGACCTCGCCGCCGCGCTGCGCTCGATGGGCGCCGAAGTCGAAGGCGCCGGCGGCTCCCGCATCGTCGTCCGCGGCCAGCCCAAACTCAGGGCTCTTCGCCATACCGTCATCCCAGACCGCATCGAGACCGGCACTTATATGCTGGCCGCGGCCGCCGCCGGCGGCAAGGTGAAGCTTACGGCCGCGGATCCCAAGCCGCTGGGCGCGCTGATAAAGGCGATGGAGCGCTCCGGCGCGAAGGTGACCTGCGGCCGCGATTCAATAACGGTCGAGTCCTCCGGCGGCAGACCGAAGCCGGTCAATGTCAGCACCGCCCCTCATCCGGGCTTCCCCACCGACCTGCAGGCGCCGTGGATGTCCTACATGGCCCGCTGCCGCGGCAACGCTTCGGTACAGGAGAACATCTTCGAGAACAGGTTCATGCACGCCGCCGAGCTGTTGCGCATGGGCGCCAGCGTCTATATCTCGGGCAATAAGGCCTATGTCCACGGCGTCGAGGAGCTCAGCGGGGCGCCGATCATGGCTTCGGACATACGCGCCGGCGCCGCGCTGCTGGTGGCGGCCGGGGCCGCGAAGGGCCGCTCCATTATACGCCGCATCTACCACATAGACCGCGGCTACGAGGCCGTGGAGGCGAAGTTGCGCGCGCTGGGGATGAATATAAGGAGGGTATCATGACCTGCGAAGAGGCCGAGAAATACCTTGTCTCACGGCAGACCTTCGACAAGAAGGACAGCTTCGCCCGCGTCCTCTCCTGCCTGGCGCGGCTGGGCAATCCGCAGGAGAAGTTCCGCGCCGTCCACATAACCGGGACCAACGGCAAGGGCTCGGTCTGCGCGCTGCTGGAAGCGTCGCTGCGCGCGGCGGGATACAGGACGGGGCTTTTCATCTCGCCTCACCTGGTGGAGATGCGCGAGCGCATCAGCGTCGGGGGGGAGAATATAAGCCGGGAGGATTTCGCGGCGCTCTGCGCCGAGGTGGCCGAAGCCGGACCGGACTTGAGTTTCTTCGAGACGGTCACCTGTATGGCGTTCCTCTATTTCGCCCGCTCAGGCCTCGACCTGGCCGTGCTGGAAGTGGGGATAGGCGGCACCTGGGACACCACCAATGTCATCCCTCCGCCGGAGCTCTGCCTCATCACTTCGGTGGGCCTGGATCACGAGAAATACCTCGGCCGCACGGTGGAGGAAATCGCCGCGCACAAGGCCGGCATAATAAAGAAGGGCACGCTCTGCCTCTGCCCATCTCTGCCGGCGCAAGTTTCGGCGGTGATAGAGAAATCCGCCGCCCAAGCCGGCGGTTCGGCCGTTTTCCTGCCGGACGCTTTCAGGGTCGAAGGCTACGACTGGGAGCGCAACCGGACGCTGCTGACCGGACCCGGCGGCAGGCTGGAACTCGGCATAATCGGCGACCGGCAGGGCGTCAACGCCGGCCTTGTCCGGCGCGCCCTGGACGAACTTGCCCGCCGCGGCTTCCCGCGCGCGCCGGAGGGCCTCCGCGGCGGGCTGGAAAGAGTCAGGTGGAACGCCAGGTTCCAGGTGCTGCGCGCCGCCCCGCAGGGCCGCGACTCGGTCTTCATCCTGGACGGCGCCCATAATCCCGAGGCCGTGCGCTCTTTCATGCGAACATTCCGGACCTCGCCTTTCGCGGCGCGGCCGCACGCCTTCGTCTGCGGTTTCCTCAACGACAAGGACTACCGGGCCATGCTGCCGGTGCTGGCGCCGCTCTGCGACGATTTCATCTTCACCGCCCCCGCCTCCGACAAGGCCATACCGCCCGGGCTGCTGGCCGAGGAACTCCAGCGGCTCAGGCCCGGCGCCGGCGTGGAGGTGGAGGAGGACGCCGAGGCCGCGCTGGTCTCCGCCGCAGCGCGCGGAACGGCGGTCGTACTGGGCTCTTTCTACCTGGCCGGCGCGGCGTTGCGGATATTAGGGGAGTCCTTAACGGGCGGGAGGAAAGAGTGATAGGAATAGGCATCGACATAGGCGGCACCAACGTCAAACTTGGCGCTTTCACCGGAGAAGGGCGGATGCTAGCCGAGCTCAGGTTCAAGACCGAGAGCGGGCGCGGCCGCGCGGATTTCATAAGACGCCTGTCGCGGGCCGCGCGCGAACTGAAGGAGTCGCTGGTGGGCCGCGCCGTTTCAGTCGGCATCGGCATGGCGGGCGACATGGATCCCGACTCGGGAACGGCCAGGTTCTCGCCAAATCTCTGCGGCTGGCGCGGTCTGCCCGTGGCCGCCCCGCTGGAGAAAGCCCTTAAACTCCCCTGTTTCCTGGAGAACGACGCCAATATGGCGGCCTGGGGCGCCTACGCCAGCGAGCTCAAAGGTTCCGGCGGCAGCGCGATGGCCGTGACCCTCGGCACCGGCGTGGGCGGCGGCATAATCCTCGACGGCAGGCTTTACCACGGCGCGAACGGCTCCGCCGGCGAGATAGGCCATTTCGTAATCAGGCCGGGCGGCGCGCGCTGCGGCTGCGGCCAGCGCGGCTGCCTGGAGGCCTATTGCGGCAGCGGCGCCGTCATGGCCGCCGCGCGCTCCCTGGTTAAGGACGAAGATGCTTTCGTCAGGAAATAAGCCGACCCGGCCCGCCCCAGGTTCAACACGGTCTGCCTGGCCCGTGCCGCCCGGGCCGGCAGCGCCTCGGCCAAAAAGGTCTGGCGGGACATGGGCGAGAGCCTCGGCATGGGCCTGGCCGGCGCCGTGCTGCTCTTCAACCCGGACAACATAATCCTGACCGGGGGCGTGTCTCGCGCGGCGGACTGCTTCCTGCCGGCGATGAAGAAGGTCTTCGCCGGCCAGTCCATAGCGACCCCATTCAAACGCGTCAAGATCAAGGTCTCCCGCAGCGCCGACTTGGGAGCGCTGGGCGCCGCCCTCTACGGGCTGCACAGGGCGGCCGGCAGATAATGAGAGCCGCCGCCATATTCCTCCTGCAGGCGCTCGCCGGCGCTGCGGCGGCCTATGACCTGCCGGCGGCGACGGGGACACGCAGGGTGGAGTTCGCCGCGGAGGAGGCGGACTTCAACGAATACAGCCGGGTCATACAGCTGCGCCGCGAGGCGGTGGTGCGCGAGTTCGCCACTGACGACAGTCTCGTCCGGACGCTCAAGGCGGACCAGCTGCGGATAGACATGGGCAGCCGCACGGTGGTTTCAGACGGCCCTTTCATCATGGAGGAGAAAGGCAGCTTCTTCTACGGGCGCAGCGGGCTCATAAACTACGCCGACAATACCGGGGTCATAAACGAGGGGCGCTTCAGCTACGCCAATCTGGTCTTCCGCGGCAGGGAGATACGCGTCGACGACGGCGAATACGTATATCACGGCGCGCGCTTCACCTCCTGCGACATACTGCCGCCGCATTACCAGGTCAAGGCCTCCCGCCTCTACCTGAAGCCGGACAGCCATTTCCTCGCATACAACACGGTTTTTTTCTTGGGGAAAGTTCCCCTCTTTTATTTTCCCGTCCTGTACCGCCCCCTCGGCAAGGGGACTCCCTTCATAACCAGCGTCTATCCCGGCTACGACGAACGCAGCGGCGCGTACCTGAAGACGAGCTACCTTTACCGCTTCAGTCCCACGCTCAAGGGCAAACTGTTCATAGATTATTTCTCCAAGCAGGGCTTCGGCGCCGGCGCCGAGCTGAACCACGACTCGGCCGACAGGGCGAGGACCCATCTTTCGGCCTACCGCATACGCGAATACGGGGCCGGCGGTGACCGCTGGGCGCTCAGCGGCGGCTACTGGCGCGCCCTCGGCGGCGCTAGAGAAGGCGGTCCGAACTATTACAGCCAGTCCTATTTCCGGCTGCTCTCCGACCCAGATTTCAACAACCATTACTTTCGTTCCAACCCTTTCGCCGTGAGCCCGGACATGCAGGCCAGCGCGGGCTTCACCAGGCAGTCGAACAATACGGTTACGCGCCTGAGCGCCGCCACGCGCTATGGCCGCGACGCGGCGGGTACGGGCTTCCGGCAGGCTTACGATTCCGCCCCGAGGCTGGAGTTTCAGACGGTGCCTCTGCGTCTGGCCGGCGTTCCGGTGCTCAATTCCTTCGCCGCTTCGCTGGAGCGCTCCAGGTCGGAAGGCGACGCTTATTACCAGAACAAGGGCGACGCTTCCTGGACCGTTTCGAAGAACATTCCCCTGACGCGCGCGTTAAGCCTTTACCCGCACGCGGGTTACAGACAGTCGGTGTTCATGTCCACCGCCTCCGCCACCGAAGACCTCTGGGTCGGACGGTATTCCAACGGGGTGAATATGCGGCTCGACGGCCTCTGGGGTTCCTTCGACCTGGCCTACGCCTACCGCCAGAGGTTCCGTGCCAATACCCTTAAGGAGGACGGGGCGGCGGCCGACGGGGGCGTGGAGGAGGAGAGCCTCACCCCCACGATTTTCGTGCGGCCTTCCAGGAAATACTACCTGAGGGCTTCCACCTCCTACGACCTGCGCGACGCGGCGGTCGGGGATTTCGCCCGCCGCCTTTCAACCATGACGGCCGAACTGGTCTATGAGCCGAGGCCGGGGGTCGGCTTCATCCTGCAGGATAATTATTCCTTTGCGGAAGGGCACAGGGCCGTTGTGGTCCAGGCCGATTTCCTGGTGGAGGGCAACAGCGTGGGTCTGGGCGTGGCCAAGTACGCGGATTCGCGGGAGTACGTGGTCAGCAACACGATAGGCGTGCGTCCTGGCTGGCGCGGCTGGAGCGGGGACCTGACCCTGCGCTACCGGCTGGTCCCGGCCGACAGGGTCGGGGTGGACAAGTTCTCCTTCTTCGAGAAGAGCGCCCAGCTCTACAAGGAGTTCCACGATTTCCGCAGCACCTGGAACCTCCGGCTGCGTTCCGGCGGCGTCAAGGAATTCTTCTTCCTGATAACCATGAAAATCAACGACGCGCCGCGAAACGAGCCGCTGGACGAAGAGTCCCGCCGCTACTGGACCCACTGGCGAGAGCCCGGCCAGATCCGCGACTGAGGAGAATTATTCCGGGGGCAGGGCGGCATGACAGCCCGCGGGGTACGGACTCGCGCGCATAGCGCGTCGGTCCTCGGCTCTCGCCGCTCGCGCTTACGATGCTCGCGGCTCCGAGGCGCCCCCGCCGGGCCTTCCGAACCAGTGGCGTAGCGAAGGCCCGGCGAGAGAGCCTGGTGCTGTGTTTTTTCGGCGCGAGGAGCAAAATGATAGAATTTCAGCGGGAAAAGGGAGATAAACGATGAAGAAACCTCTTTGGCTGGTGACCGGCGGCGCCGGTTTCATAGGTTCCAACATAACGGAGGAACTGGTGCGCCGCGGCCTGCGCGTGCGGGTCTTCGACAATTTTTCTACGGGCAGCATGGAGAATCTCGCCGCTCTCAAGGGTAAATTCGAGCTGGTGCGCGGCGACCTGCGCCGCCCGGCCGACCTGGCCAGGGCCATGAATGGCGTCGCCTACGTCCTCCACCAAGCCGCGCTGCGCTCGGTGCCCAAGTCGGTGGATAATCCATTCGACGCGCACGAGAACAACGCCACGGGCACGCTCAACGCCCTGATGGCGGCGAAGAAGGCCGGCGTGAAGCGCTTCGTCTACGCCGGCACCAGTTCCGCCTATGGCGACGCGAAGGTCTTTCCCCAGAAGGAGTCCCTGCCGGCTGCCCCGGTCTCGCCCTACGCCGTAAGCAAGCTGGCCGGCGAACATTACTGCCGCGTCTTCGCTAAAACCTACGGCCTCGAGGCCGTCACGCTGCGCTACTTCAACGTCTTCGGGCCTCGCCAGAACCCCGAGTCGGTCTACTCCGCCGTCATTCCGAGGTTTATGGAACTTGCGGTGCAGGGCAAGCCGCTGGAGGTGCATTGGGACGGCAGGCAGTCGCGCGATTTTACCTATATCGCCAACGTGGTGGACGGTAATATAAAGGCCGCCCTGGCACCCTCCCCGGTGTCGGGGCTTACGATAAACGTCGCCACAGGCACCAATATCTCTCTGCTCGACATTGTGCGCGAGCTGGAGCGGATAACGGGACGCAGGCTGCCGCGCGTTCACTCGCCCATGCGCAAGGGGGACGTGCGCAAGACCTATTCCGACATCGCTCTGGCCCGCCGGGTCCTCAAGTACAGGCCCCTAGTCAGCTTCCCGAAGGGGCTGGAGCTCACCTGGAATTATTTCAAGGGCCGGTTCGGCGCGCCGGAATGCGCCTGCGGCCGCTGTTCCTGCGGCAAGGGGGGGAAATGATACTGCACATGGCTCCGTCCCACGGCTGGATAGAGGTGGTCTGCGGGAGCATGTTCTCCGGCAAGACCCAGGAACTCATACGCCGGCTCAAGCTGGCCACCATAGCGCGGCAGAAGGTGCAGGTCTTCAATTCCCATCTCGACGTGCGCTACGCCAAACAGCACCTCGTCTCCCATGACAAGGCCATGATAGCCTGCAAGGCGGTAAAGAACTCCAGGGGCATACTCCGGACCGTAGACAAAGACACCCATGTCGTGGGCGTCGACGAAGTCCATTTCTTCGACCCCGACATAGTCGGCGTCTGCCAGAAGCTGGCCGATTCCGGCCGCCGCGTGATAGCGGCGGGGCTGGATAAGGATTACAGGGGCGAGCCCTTTATGAACATGGCCCGGCTCATGGCCGTCTCGGAGTTCGTCACCAAGAACCTAGCTATCTGCATGGTCTGCGGCTCGCCGGCCAATTTCAGCCAGCGCCTCGGCGAGAGCGGGCGCCGCATAGAAGTGGGAGCGGCCGACAAGTACGAGGCCCGCTGCCGCAAGTGCTTCACCCCGGAATAACGGCGGGGCTCAGGCGTTCCCGCGCAGCAGCACGGCTCTCAGCACCATCTTCGCCGTCTCTTTAAGGCTGGGCAGGCGCCGGAAGGCCCGCCACATACGCCCCGGGGTGTAGAACCGCTCGTTCGCGAGGCGCAGCAGCCCCCTCAGTTCGTTGTCGGATACCGCGGAAAGATTCACGGAAAGATTGAAATAGTCCTTCAGCGCGGCCTTCGCGAGCCCGGGCCGCGCTTTCAGGGCCATGGCGTAGAGCGGGGTCCCGGGCCTGGGCGTCACGAAGAAGTAGCTGGCCGCGAAGAAATGCAACCCCTGGGGGAACTCCACCGTTGAGACCAGCTCCTCCCAGGTCTCTCCCGGGAAGCCCAGCATGAAAAATCCCCCTACAAGTATGCCCTGCCGGGCGGTTTCAGCGACGGCCTCCCGGGCCTTGTCCAGGTCGAGGTTCTTGCCGATGCGCCGCTGTACCGCCGGCGAGCCCGATTCTATCGCGTAATAGACCAGGTGCGTGCCGGCTTCCCTCATCAGGGATATGAGTTCCCGGTCCATGCGGTCCGCCCGGAGGCCGTTGGGGAAGGAGAGCCTGATCCGCAGGCCCCTCCTTACTATCTCCCGGCATATCTCCTTGGCCCTGGGCAGGTCCAGGTTGAAGATGTCGTCCACTATTTCTATTTCCTCCGCGCCGTAACCTCGGACCAGCAGTTCGATCTCCCTCATCACGCCGGCCACGCTGCGGAAGCGGGCTTTTTTGCCGAAGATGTCGTGGCAGTAGCAGCAGTTGTAAGGGCAGCCCCGCGAGGTGAAGAGAGGCAATACGCGGCCCGAGGACGGGAAAGGATTGAGAGAGTGGCGGTTCCAGAGCCCGAAATAAAGTTCCGGATCTATGAGGTCCCAGGCGGGGAAAGGTATGGAATCGGCGTCTTCAGGGCCCGGCTCCATGCTATTGACCGAGAGGGCGCCGTCTTTCCTGAAAACGAGGCCCGGTATCCCGGCCCAGTCCGCGCCGTCGCGCAGCGCTTCCGCCAGCAGGCGGGCGGGCGACTCGCCTTCGCCCCTGACGGCGAAATCGACCGCGGGCTCGGAGAGGGCGTCCTCGGGGGTGGTTATGGCGTAGGGGCCGCCCACCACCACGCGGCAACCCGGGCGGGACGACTTGGCCAGCCGGGCCAGGGCTTTGACCTCCTCCGCCTCGGTACTCATGCCCGAGACGCCGACAAGGTCCGGCGCGGCCGCGGCTATCCGCCCGGCCGCGGCGCCGCGGCCCAGGCGCTCCGCCCTGCAGTCCAGTAACGTGATATCTTTAAAACCGGCCCCGCGCAGCGCCGCGGCGACGTAGAGGAGCCCCAGAGGCGGGGCCGAGATGGTGGGCCAGACGCCGCAGTTGCGCGGGTTGGGCTGTATCAGGAGTATCTTCATAATGGAGCGCGCCCCGTCCCGGGGCTCCGGCCCGCCCGCCGGGCTAGCGGCCCAGCAGGCCGCGCAGGAAGGCCTGGGCGGATACGTAGAAGTTGCAGAGCCAGCCTTCGGGGACCTGGTCGCGGCGGGTCCTGACATACTTCTGTTTCCGGAGTATCTGCCCCACCTCCCCGTCGAGGAGGGCGAAGAAATCCTCTCCCAGCCGGCGCCTCCGCTCCGAGAGCAGGCTGGGGGACGGCAGGCCGTCCTTGACGAAGGAGTCGTAGCCGCAGAAGGCCTGCAGGTATGGGCTCTCGCGCAGCTCGGCCACGGCGTCCTCGTCGCTGATGTTCTTGAGCTGCTTGATTATGAAGAGGCCGCAGACCAGGCGGGCGTCCATGGCCGGCCGGCCGGTCTCTGAGAAATAGGCGCCGTAGGCTTCCGCGAGGCGCTCCCAGGGTATCAGGCCGGAAAGTTTGAGCCAGCGGTTATCGGCGTCCAGCTCCATGCCCAGGTGGAAGAAGTCGGGGAAGAGCTTGGGAGTGCTTTCATTGTTGATGTACATAAAGTTTCAGCGGCTCCAACTGGGAGTGAAGGAATTGCCCGGCAGCTCGGTAAGGGGATGGGGGGCGCTGCCGTCCGAGTCCATCACGAAGATTTCGCGCTTGCCGCGGCGGGTGGAGGTGAAGGCTATGAAGCGCCCGTCGGGCGACCAGGACGGGTCCTCGTTGTCCCCGGCGCCGCTTGTGAGGCGGCGCAGTTGGCTGCCCGTGGGGTCGACCAGGAAAATATTCATCCTCTCCTTCCTGTCCTCGCGGCCGGCGAAGACCAGCCATTCCCCGGAAGGAGACCAGGACGGCGTGTCGCACCAGAGCATGCCGGTCAGCTTGCGCGTTTTGCCGGTGGCCAGCTCCAGCACGTAGACCTGCGGGTTGCCGGCGCGGTCCGAAACGAAGGCCACTTCCTTTCCGTCGGGGGAGAAAGAGGCGGAGGAGCTTACCCCGAAGCGCTTGAGCAGCTTGCTGAGTTCCTTGGTCTTGAGGTCCAGCGCGTAGATGCTGGGATCGCCGCCGCGCGAAAGGGTCATGACCATCGAGCCGCCGTCCGGCGAGGCCCCGCCGGCAATATTGAGGCCCTGGAAAGTGGTGAAGGGCTTTATCTTGCCCGCCCGCAGGTCTATCTCGAACATATCGGGATTGCCGTACTTCCAGGTGGTGTAGTAGATTTTGGAGCCGTCACGGGACCAGCGCGGCAGCAGCGAGATGCTGTTGTGCGAGGTGAGGCGGATCAGGTTCCCGCCGTCGTAATCGGCGATGTATATCTCTTTCTTCCCGGTGGAGTCGTTGGCGAAGGCGATCTTGGACTGGGCTATGCCGCGCCGGCCCGTCAGTTTGGCTATAATCTCGTCGGAGAAGAGGTGGGCCGCCCGGCGGAGGCCGCGCCTCTCGCCCTGGTAGAACTTCTCCAGCACGACCTCGCCGGTTTTCAGGTCCCGCAGGCGGCCCCTGAAGGTCCAGACCTTGCCGTGGTCGCCGGCCGTCGCCGTCACAAGATTGTCGCCCAGCGTCCCCCAGAACTTGAGCGCCTTCTTGTCCTCCTTGAGGTTGAAGGGGCTCATCTGGTCTTCCATCACCGAGAAATAGCGGGAATAGAGCAGGTCGGCCCGCACCACTTCGCGGAATTCCCTGGCCAGTTCTATGTCCTGGGGCTTGGCCGGGTCCTCGGGCAGGAACTGGGCCAGGGCCAGCGGCGCGCGGGGCAGTTCGGGGGCCGCGCCTACGCCTATGTAGATCTCGGTGCCCCCGGCGGCGACAGGAAAGACGAGGAGCAGCGCCAGCGCTGAAGCGCGGAAAGTCCGGGCGTAGGGGGTCGTGTTTCGGGACATCTTTTCAGCGAAAGGCAGATCCAGCCCCGCCCCGGCCTACTTCCTGGTCGGGGGGGCGGCGGGCTTTGGGGCCGGCTTGGGAGCCGGCGGCCTGAGCTTGTCGAGCTGTTCTTTGGCGGTACGGGCTTCAGGCGACTTGGGGAAATCCTTGACCACCGACTCCAGGAAACTCATCGCCTCGCCCTTCTTGTCCTGCGGGAACTGTAGAATGGCCTGGGCGTAGCGCAACCGCGCGGCCGGGGCCTTGCTGGAGGACGGGTACTTGTCCAGCAACGTCGCGTAGGCCAGGGCCGCGTCCTGCCAGGCGCTCTTGTTGAAGTAAGACTCGCCCAGGTAGAACAGAGCCACCTCGGCCATCTCGCCGGAGGGGTATCTGGAGATATAAGACTTGAACCCGGCGGCGGCGTTGTCGTAGTTCTTCGCCGAGAAGGCGGCGTAGGCATCGTTGTAGAGCTTGGACGGCAGCAGGGCGCTTTCCACCTGCTCCTGCTGTTTTTGTATGGTCTTGCCTATGGCGTTGACTCGCTTGTCCAGGCCGGCCTCCATCTGGTCCAGCCGGCCGGACAGGCGCTCCATCTGCGACGAGACTCCCTTTATGTTCTCCGAAAAGACGTTGAGGTCCCTGGAGAGGCTGTCTATCTTCACCGCGAGGTCGGCCTGGTTCTTCTGCATCGTGGAGAGGTTCATGTTCAGGTCGTCCATCTGGCTCTGCATCTGCAGCATGTCGCGCTGCGTGGCGATGCAGCCCTGCAGCAGCAGGGCCGCGGCGAAGACGGTCAGCCGGTGGAGGGTCATTTCAGCGGACCCTCGCCTTGGTCTCGGCCCGGCGGTTCATGGACCAGCAGGCCTCGGTCTCCTCGGGGCAGGCGGGCTGCTCCTCGCCGTAGGAGATAGTGCCCAGGGAACTCTCGGGCACGCCGAGCATGACGTAGTAGTCCCTCACTTCCTTGGCCCGCTTCTGGCCCAGGGCCAGGTTGTATTCGACGGTGCCGCGGTTGTCGCAGTGCCCTTCGACCAGCACCAGCCATTCCCTGCGGGACTTGATGATCTCGGCGTTGGCCTTGAGCGTCTCCCGGGTCTTGTCGGAGAGGGCGTAGCGGTCGAAGTTGAAGTTGACGGTCTTGAGTCCCGGCTGCGATACGAACTGGGGGCCGCGTATGCCGCCTTCCGTGCTCATCTCGTCTCCCGTGCTGTCGGTGACGTCGATGGACGGGATGGTCGCGGTGTCGCTGACGAATTCGGCTCCGTCGGCCGCGCCGCCCTTGACTTTCTTGCCGGCGCAGGAGGACAGTGTGCCGAGGAAGGCGAAGGATACTATCAGGGTCGCTATTTTCCGCATTATTGGTTGCATCTCCTTGGGAACTTTAGTGAAAGGGCTCCTGGAAGACGCCGCTTTCGGCGAGGCGTCCCTTTGCCCGGTACGCGGGCGGGCGCTCGCGCGATTATTATATAGATAAATAGAGGCCCGTGGCAAACAGCAGGCCGAAGGCCGTCACAAGCCCAGCCGTCGCCGGCACAAGTTCGGAGAAGCGTCGCCCCTGGGCCATACCGAGCAGTTTAAGGGCCGGCGGCAGCGAGAGCAGCGGCAGGATGAAGGCCCATTTCAATCCGTAGAGGGCCGCGATGAGGAAGGGGGCGACGATCAGGGCGCGGTATACCGCCAGCGAGGCCGCCGGTCCCGCTTTGATCGCGAGTGTGGAGATGCCCGCAGCGCGGTCATCTGCGGCATCGCGCATATTATTGGCGTGAAGTATGGCCACGATGAGCAGTCCGACTGGAACGGAGAGCAGGAACGGGCGGGCCTCCATGCTCCCCGACTGTATAAGCGCCGCGCCGCCTGTTATCAGGGGACCGAAGGCCAGGAAGACGCCGATGTCGCCGAGCGCCCTGTACTTGTAGGCCGCTCCGTCGGCGGTGTAGAACCAGGCCAGCGCGAAACCGGCCGCGCCGAGAACGATCAGTTCCGGCACGGCGCGGCTCCAGGCCAGCCACAGTCCGATGAGCCCCGCCGCGGCGAACATCGATACCGCGACATAAGGCGCGGCGCGGCCGCCGATCAGGCCGTCGAGTATGCCCCGGTCGTCGGCGGTCTCCGCCTTGTCCACGCCGTTGCGCCAGTCGAAATAAGTGTTGGCGAGGTTGGCGGCGGAATGGGTCAGCAGGGCCGCGGCCAGGGTGAGCCAGAAAGCGGGCCAGGATATCCCGCTTTCCCGGGCCGCCGCGACGGTGCCGACGATTACCGGCACCAGCGAGGCGGGCCAGGAATAGGCGCGGAAGACGATGAATATTTTTTTGGGTACGGATGGTTTTAGGTTTTCAGGCATTGCGGTGGACGAGGGTCATCAGGAAGTTCTTGAAATCGGCCGCGGCGTCGCGGACGGGAAGCCTGTCTATCAGGGGGAAGGCCTCTTTTACCATCGAGGAGGCCTTCTCGCGCGCGGCGGCGGTGAAGCCGCGCTCGCGGAGCAGCGCCGCCAGGCGCAGGGCCGGCTCAAGGTCGCCGGGCGCGGCGGCGGCCAGGGCGTCCAGCAGATCGGCGGTCTGGCCCGAGGCGGAGTGGTCCTCCAGCGCGAGGATGACCGGGAGCGTGACCTTGCCGTCCGAGATGTCCTTGAACGAATCCTTGCCGGAAAAAGAGGGGTCGGCCTCGAAGTCTAGGACATCGTCGATTATCTGGAAAGCCGAGCCGGCCAGCGAGCCTATCCTGCCGCAGATCCCGATAAGGTCCGGTCGGGAGGACCGGCCGCAGGTTTCCACGGCGGTCCAGCGGAACAATTCGCCGGTCTTGAGCGCTATCATCTCGAAGAACTCCTCCCGGCCGGCGCGGCGGTGGCGGGCGCGCTCCTCGAGCAGGGCTCCCTCGACCATCTTCCTGACGGAGCCGAAAAGGGAGCGCGCGGTCGCCGGGGAGATCTTCCACGCCTCCTCCAGGGCCAGGGAGACCACCAGATCTCCCAGGAGTATGGAGGCGTTCAGTCCCAGCCGCTCGTTCAGAGTCGGACGCCCGCGGCGCAGGGCGGAAAGGTCCACGCAGTCGTCGTGCAGAAGCGCGGCGGTGTGCGTCAGTTCGGCGCAGACGGCTATGCGTTCGGCCGCGGCCCTGCCGGTTCCAAGGGCGTCGGCGAGCAGCAGGGCGAAGCGGCTGCGCGAGGCCTTGCCCAGGCCGGCGAAAGGCGGCGCCCCGCCGCCGTAGAGGCGCGGATCTGCGGCATTCGCCACCCGCGAGAGTTCGGTTTCTATCCGCGCTATCGATTCGGCCGTGCCGACCGCTATTTTTTCCATGCCACCGAGATTATACCAAATATCCGGCGCGGCGGATTTTATATACTGCCTTGTAAATGGAACTTGGAAAAAGAAGCGAGGGCGACGCCGGGGCGGAGGCCTACGGCGGGGCCGTGCGCGCGGCGCTCTCTCGCGCGCGATTTGAATGGGCCGTTTCGCGCGGCGCGGCCGCGCTGGTTTCGGCCCTGGTTCCGGCGGCCTTCTATCTCGCCGCCGCCGCCCTAGCGGACCGACTCTTCTTCCTCGACGAGCGGCTCCGGCTGGCCGGCCTGGCCGCCTTCCTCGGCCTGGCCCTCGCCAGGCTCTGCTCCGGTTTCCTGAAGCCGCTCCGTCGGCTGAGCCGGACCGTTCTGTCAGCCGAAATAGCGGCCGCTGCCCCCGACCTTAAACTCCATATCGGCCCCGCCGCCGATCTGGCGGATCCGGGAGCCGGCAATCCCGGGCCTTTCGGCGCGGCCCATCTGCGGCAGACAGCCGGACTGCTCGCCGGGCGCGGGACACCGCTGCCGCCTTCCGGCCTCAAAGAGCGCCTTCCCGCCGCGGCGCTGGCCGCCGCCGCGCTGCTTCTTTCCGCCGTCTTCAATTCCGCCTCGCTGGCGAGGGTCTCGCTGCCCGCCGCCGCCGAACCGCTGGAAAAGTCGCTGCTGATCAGGCCGGGCGACGCGGCCGCGCGCGAAGGGGAGCCGGTGCTGATCGAAGCGGCCTGGCTTAACGGCTCCCCTGGAAAGCCCGCGCTGGCGCTCCGTCTCCCCGGGGGTGCCTGGGCGCGCCGGGATTGGGAGACATGCGCCCATGGTTCCTGCCGGCGCGGCGTGGAAGTCCGGCAGGGGGGACTGGAGTACCGCCTGGAGTTCAGGGGCCGCAGGACCAGGGCTTACAGGCTGGATTTCATCCCGCGGCCTTCCTTCGCCTCCCTGGAATGCGAGTTTTTCCCCCCGGCTTATTCCGGCCTCCCCTCTTACTCGCCGGGCTACTGCCCGGCTTCGGCCGAGCTCACGCGCGGCGGCTGGATCAGGGTGGAGGCCGTACCCTTCTACGCTCCCGCCGGCATCTCGCTCGCCGGTCCGGGCGGCGGGCGGAATTTTTTTTCCGCCATGACGGGGGGCAGGTGGGAAATTATCCTGCGTCCCTCCGCGTCCGGAGCGTATGAGGCGGAATTTTCCGACAGCGACGGCGGCCGGCGACGGCTGGGCGTGATAATGACGCTCGGGATCAGGGAAGATGCGCCTCCCGCCGCCGATCTGCCCGGGTCCGCGGGCGGAGCGGAGGGCTCCGCCGCCGCCCTTCTCTACGAGGTCTCCGACGATATGGGGGTGGCCGAGGCGGTGGTGGAAAGGAGGGTGGCGGGCCTGCCCGCGCTTGACAGGGATTACTCCGTATACCTCTCGTCCCCCCCTGGGATCCGCTCCCTGCTGGCGGAGGAACTTTTTTCGCTTCATGACCTGTCCGCCGGCGCCGAGGCCTCTTTCAGGGTGAAAGCCCGCGATTTTAATCCGGCATCGGGCTGGTCCGTCAGCCGCCCTCTCCGGGTAAAAGCCGGTTCCCCTCCGCTGGCCGGAGGAGAGAATATCTACCGCGCCCGCGCCGCGCTGGAGTCGCTCAGGCGGGGAGAGGAAGCCTTTGCGGCCGATAACGCCGCCGCCCTGCCGGAACTGGGCCGGGGCTGGAGGGAATTGCCGGGGCTGCTCCGTTCCGCGTCGGCCCCCGCCGGGGAAAGGGACCCGCGGGCGCGCGCGGCGGGAGAGGCCCTGGCCGGCCTGGCTGCGGCCGCCGGGGTCGAGGCCGGAGGCAGGGTGCCGGAGCGTGAGCGCGCCGCGGCGGAGGGCGAGATCGTCAAAGTCGACTCCCTGAGCGCGGAACTGAGGGCTTTCCTTTCGAAGGCGTCGGCCGAGGCCGACGCCGCGGCCGGCTCTCTTTTTACGGCAGCGGCCGCGGAGACGCTGGACAGGGCCGAAGCCGCCGCGCTCGAGATGGAGCGCGACCTGAGGGAAGCCGGGGGGGGCGGCCCGCTCAAGCGCGCCAAGCTGGAGAATCTGCTGGACCGCATAAATTCCGAGCTCTCGGCCCTTATGAAGGCGCTCGGCGACCCGGCCGCCGCGCCGCCGGCGGAGGGCAAGGTCTACAGACTGCCGCTGGGCTCGGCCATGGACCTGGCCGCCGGAATAGCCGCCGACCTTTCCGCCGGGGACCTGGATTCCGCCATAGAAAAAGCCGGCCGCCTGCTGGAGCGGCTTGCCGAGGCCAGGCGTGCGGCCGCCGAGAGGATGGAAGACCTCGCGGCCTCCTCGCCGCAGTCGCGCGCCTCCGCGGAGGCGGAAGCCCTGGCCGCGGCGGTAAGGGAACTGACTTCCGGCCAGGCCGCGCTCCTGGAGGACACGCGCTCCCGTTACGACCCGCTCCTTGCCAGAAGGGCGGCCGCGGCCGCGCAGCCCCTGGCCCGGGCTGCGGCACTGTCGGCCGCCTGGCTGTCCGCCGCGGGCGGGGCCGGACCTTCTTCGACGCCGGTCCGGGAAGCCTCGGCCCTGGCGGCCGCCGGACTGCCGGCCGCGGCGCTGCTGAAAATTAAGGAGGCCTCGCGGCTGCTGGAAATTTCGACCGGGGCCGGGGTCGGACCTTTTCTGGAAAACCTGAAAGCCCAGGCTTCGGCGCTCGAGGAGGCGGCGGCGGCCATGTCCGCTCTGGAACCGGGAGATATCGTCTTTCTTGAAGGAGCCGCCGGCAGACAGGAG
>CAZVWK010000030.1:0-3800 GCA_964631475.1 uncultured Elusimicrobiaceae bacterium
ATATACTTCCACTGCGGGGGATTAGACCTGTACCCATGCTAAAGCCGGAAGGGCCTAATATTTGACCATGCTGGCGATTAAGATAGGCGGGAGCGTCATAGCGGGTTACGGGCGGAAGCCGGTTTTCCTGGCACGGGCCGCGCGCGCCGTGGCCGCCGACCTGGCCCGGCTGCGGGACCCGTTTATCCTGGTCCACGGCACCGGGTCCTACGGCAAACCGCCGGCGGAACGCTACGGCTATCTCTCGGGGAGGATACGCCCGGGACAGGCTCCGGTCGCCGCCATAGGCGCCTCCCTCCTAGAACTGCACGCCCTCCTGATAGCCGAACTGACGCGCGCCGGGGTAAGGGCGGTCAGCTGCCCCGGCCGTTCCTTCTTTTCGCTGCGCGGCGGACGGCCGGCTCTGAAGGACGCCGGGGAGCTCAGGGGCTGGCTGCGGCGCGGCTTCTCTCCCGTAATCAATAGCGATATCTTCCCGGCCGCCGGAGGGGAGTTCCGCGTCGTTTCAAGCGACGCCATCCTTTGCGAGGCGGCCGTACGCCTCGGGGCGGATATGGCCGTTTTCCTCACTTCCGCGGCCGGCGTGATAGGCCCCCGGGGCCGCGTGCTGGCGCGGCTGGACCGCCGCTCGCTGAAGGTCCTGCTGCGCGGTATGCCGTCCTCCGGACTCGACGTGAGCGGGGGGATGAAGGGCAAGTTGGAAGAGATCGCCCGTGTGCTGCCCGCGGTCCCCGCCGCGGTCCTCGACGGGCGCGCGCGGGGCTCCGTTCTCGGCGCGCTCTCCGGGAAAGCCCCGGGCACTTACATTTCCGCCTGAAGAGGGGCGCGCCCGGCACTTACCGCTGGGGACGCGCAATCCGGGGCAGGAGTTCGCCCGCCAGGCGGGCCAGCGCCCCGCCCTCCCAGGACGCCGGCCGCCGTTCGCCCTCCGACATGGCGCCGGAGACATCGATGCTGCCTTCGGCGAGTGGGGCGGTGAAGGCTTTCATGGCCTTCAGCCTGTCTTCCGGGCGGCGCCCGGCCAGCGCTTCGGCAAGAAGAGAACCCGCGTAAGCAGGCGGTTCTTTTGTTCCAGAACGGATTGCAACTGTTGATTTTTCTAAAAAGCTCAAGGTGGATAGACTCTCCGCGCGCCGTTGGAAGGCGACTTATCTCAAATCCGGTCGCAAAAGTCTTAAGGCAAAGCCCGCTATCGGCCGTCCGCATTATTCCGGGCTTTCATTGGCAAAAGCACGGGTAACTGCAATTTTCAGGCTAGGTTCGCGTGACAGGCGGCCGTACGTCCCGGGGTGAAGAGGTGAGTGGTCGATATGCCGACCGCCGGCGGCCTCCGGGAAAGAAGGCTCTCCAAGCGTACGCGCTCATCGGGCAGGCTGAAGAAATTGTGAACGGCATCTAGATAAAATCTGGATCCGCGCAGGGCCGAGGCGAGCGGGGCGGTAGCCAGCGGCGGTATGCGGAGAAACTTGCCGGTTCCCCGGGGAAAGACGCCTCTAGGGCCGCCGCGGAATATGAGTCGACTCATTTGTAGAACGGGTGGATTTCTTCCTGGGAGAGGAGGAGGACGTCCATTCGAGCGTCACCTCAGCAGTTCACCACTACGCCCGAGCGGCCGCCGGCCGCGGCGGTGATGGTGGCGAAATTGAGACGCGCGGTCTCTTGCGGATCGCCGTAGCCGCCGCCGAGTAGGAGACAGACCGGTATCCCGTCCGTTCTCAGAGCGCCGAAGAGGAACTCGTCCCTTTCACGGAGGCCTTTCTCCGTCACGCAGAGATCGCCGAGCGGGTCCTTCTCGTAAGGGTCCGCCGGGCATAGTGCGAAGACCAGGTCCGGGCGCGCGGACCTGAGAAAGTCCTTCACGCCCCGCTTCACCGCCGGGAGATATACGCCGTCAGTGCTGCCGGACGGGATGTCCACGTCCATCGTGGACCGGACCCGGTTGCGTGGGTAGCCGTCCGAAGTGTGGGCCGAGAAGGTCTTTACCCGTCCGTCGGAGAAGATGAAGGCTGTTCCGTTCCCCTGATGGGCGTCGAGGTCTATGACGGCCGGCCGTTTCACGGCGTCGTCGGCCAGCAGGCGCAGGGCCGCTACGGCCACGTCGTTGACGGGGCAGAAGCCCTCTCCACGGTCGGGGAAGGCGTGGTGGCCGCCGCCGGCGGGAAAGATCCCCAGACCGCGCCGGAGCGCGTTGCGGGCCGCCGCGAGCGTCCCGCCCGCCATCTTCCAGGCCAGAGGGAGTATGACCTTCGAATAAGGCATGACGAGGTCGCGCTCCTCCTCTTCGGAAAGGTCGTTGGACTTCAGGCGGGCGAGCCAGCCGGGGGTATGGGCCAGCAGCAGATCTTCGTCAGAAGCCGGGGAAAAACTTTCCAGTCTGTATCCCGCTTTTTCTAGCTTTACGGAAAGGATGGGGAGTCTGTCGAGCATCCTGATGCAGTTCGAGGCCGCCGCTGGCCGTATTCCCGGTTCCGGAATCGCCAGGGCCGGGCAGTGGAGGGAGATCTTCCCGCTCTCCAGAATTATGGCCTCGTCCGCGAAAGTGCGGGCCAGGGAATGGTCGTGCGTGGCGAAAATAAGGATGGCGCCCGCCCTCCTGAGCTCAGAAAGACGGGAAAGGCAGCGTCGCCGGAACGACTCGTCCCCGACTGCCAGAACCTCGTCCATCAGTATGAGGTCTGGGGACGACTCCAGCGCGGCCGTGAACGGCAGCCGCAGCCGCATGCCAGAGGAAAGTTCGCCAGCCCTGGCATTGCGCAGGTGCTGCAGCCCGGCGGCGTCCAGCAGGCGCTCGGCGGCTTCCTTCGCGGGGCCCCCGAGTCCGAAGAAGACCGCGCAGAGCCTGGCGTTCTCTTTGACGCTCAGCCGGTCCTGCAGGATGGAGCCGAAACCGAGCAGGCAGGCCGTCCTGCCGCTGAAGGAGAAACTGCCGGACGAGGGCGGCGTAATGCCGGCCAGCACCCTCAGCAGGGTGGTCTTGCCGGAACCGTTGGGGCCGCAAAGCGCCAGGGAGGTGCCGGGGGCGAGCTCGAATGAAACGGAGTCGAGGGCCCTGAACTCGACGGAGGGGGAGCGTCCGCTCAGGAAGCGGCGCGCGGAAGAAAGGGCATCCTCGCGGGGCAGTTCCACCCGGAAGGTCTTGGTCACGCCCTTTACGGAAAGCCCGTTCATATCGAGTCCACTAGGCGGGCCCGCCCGGGCCGCGTCAGGGCGAACCCCGCCGCGGCGGCGGCCGCCGCCCAAATCCAGGGCAGCGCCAGCCAGAAAATATCGGGCGAAGACCCGGAGAAAGCGGCGCGGGAGCTTTCCACTATCGCCGTCAGAGGGTTGAGGCGCAGCAGCGCCGCCTTGTCCGGCGATATTACCGACAGCGGATAGAATACCGGCGTCAGGAAGAAACCGGCCGTGAGGAGTATCGTCCATATCCTTTCCACGTCGGAGAACAGGGCGTAGAGGGCGGCCAGCAGCAGTCCGAATCCGGCCGTCAGCGCCAGGAACGAGGCGTCGATAGCAACCAGCCACAGCCAGGACGCGGAGGGCGGCGCGGCGAGCAGGGACAGGATGAGGGCCAGGGCCATGAGTTCCAGCAGGTGGGAGAAGTAGACGCTCAGCACCGCGGCCAGTACCGGTGTCTCAAGGGGCAGCGGGTAGCTCTTGACCAGCGGCGAGCGGCGGAGGAGGCTGGTGAGAGCGTAGGCGGTGGACGAGGCGAAAAAGTTCCACTGCACCAGCCCTATCAGCAGGAACACGGCGTAATCGCCTTGGGCGCGCCCCAGCCATTTGACAAAGAGACCGTAGAGGAC
>CAZVWK010000030.1:3824-4086 GCA_964631475.1 uncultured Elusimicrobiaceae bacterium
GTCCAGAGGAAACCGAGGAAAGTGCTCTGCTGGCGGAGGCGCCATTCGGCGCGGGCCAGGGCCAGGAGCTTCCGGGCGGCGTCTCCTTTCATGGGGTAATTATATCATGAGCTGTTCTAGCCGCGGCAGCGCAGGAAACAGCGCGCGCAGGCTGACCGGTCCCGGCTCAGCCGCTTCCTCAGCGACGGGAGACCGCGCAGCGGGGCCGTCAGGTGCTTGCGGAAGGGGCAGAGATAGAAAAGGCCTTCGGGGGAAAGCATGA
>CAZVWK010000030.1:4103-22430 GCA_964631475.1 uncultured Elusimicrobiaceae bacterium
CCGGCCCGCCCCGCACTCTCCGGCGGAGGGCTTTCCCGAAAGGAAGCGCAAAGCCCCGTCGATATTGGCGCCGCTGGCGGCGCCGGGCGAACGGACGGAGCGCAGTTGCCCGGCCAGGACCCGCCTGTCCGCCGCCGAGAGCTCGAGCCCCGGCGTATTAGGGTTGGGGACTAGGAACTGCACGCCCAGCGGCGCTCCGAGTTCCAGCGACTTGCCCCAGGCCGCGCGGAAATGGCGGGCATTGGCCGATGTCGCCGTAAAAGTGAAGCCGACGGAGATGTCCGGCCGGACGCGCCGCAGCGCCGCCAGCGTGCGCTCCAGGCGGGCGAAGACCCCGGGTCGGCCGCGCATCCTGTCATGCACCGCGGGTGGGCCGTCCAGCGAAGCGCCGATATGCAGCCTGGCGGCAACGGGGGGAGGCAGTGTTTTTATGAGCCGGAGGATGCCGTCCTTGTCCTCGAGGCTGGTCAGCAGGACGAGCCGGGCCAGCGGCCAGGCGGCGGCCGAGTCCCTGATAAAACCGGCAAGACCCGGGTGAAGCAGCGGCTCGCCGCCGGAAAAAGAGACCGACCTCAGTCCCCGGAAGAGGGGATCCGCCAGGACTGGTCGCAGTGCGGACCGGGAAAGCCTGGCGCCGCCGGCGAGCCTGTGATCGCAGGCCAGGCAGCGCAGCCGGCAGGCGTGCAATAGTTCGATATGAAGCGCTTCAGCGGACATCGAGCACCTTTTTGTAGACATCCGCTATCCCGCCGGCCACCGCGTCGTAATTGTAGCGTTCCACGACCAGGGCACGGGCCGACGCCGCCAGCCCGGCGCGAAGGGCGGGGTCTGAGATGAGCGCCGAGACTTTCGAGGCGAATTCCCGGTCTGGGCCGGCCGTCAGCAGGTGTTCTCCGTCGACGGCTCCCTCGATGCCGGCGGCGGCTTCCCGCGACGCGACTACCGGGACTCCCGCGGCAAAAGCCTCCAGTATCTTGCCTTTGGTGCCGAGGCCGTAGCGCACGGGAGCCGCGAACACCTCCGCTTCCCACAGCAAAGGCCTTATGTCCGGGAGCGTGCCTGGCACTAGGACATCCGGGCCGGCCAGTGACATCACGGCCGGGGTGGGGCACGCGCCACCTATCGTCAGCGACGCCGCCGGCGCCGAAGCCCTGACCAGCGGGAATATTTTCCGCGCCAGCCGGACGGCGGCGTCCTCGTTCGGGAAATGGGGATAGTAGCCGATGAAAAGGACGCTGCCCGGCCTGCGGCCCGAACTGGGAGGAGGGGCCAGTCGCACGGGGTCGGCGGCGTTAGGGGTGACGACCGTAAGCCTGGTGGAGAGATAAGGAGCTATGTCCCGCCCGTCGTTCCCCGTTATGAAGGTCGCCGCCGCGAAGCGGCCGTAATGACGCCTGGCGTAGGCGCGGGAACGGCAGAACTCGACCGGCCTGAACCAGCCCTTCAGCCCGGCCGTCTCGCGCAGGTAATATTTCCAGGGGTAGAGATAGCTGGAATCTATCTCGGTGTAAACGACGGGGATATGGCGCGGGACGGCGGCCTCGTAGCAAGCCATTTCGTAAAAAAGAATGTGGACCAGGTCCGGCTTGAGCTCCCCTACGGCGGCCGAGAGCTCCACCGCCGCGGACGGGGACCAGTACATGGCCGGCAGTATGGGCAGTCCCGGCGCGGGCGGGCCTTCAGGGAGGGAGGGGAGGATCACGCGTCGGAAAACCCTGCCTTCGAGGCTCATGGCCAGGGCGGTCTGATGCGCCTCCGCCCCGCGGCAGGGGAAAGAAAAAAGAGAGACATCGAAGCGCTTCGCCATGCGTGACGCGGCTTCTGCCGCCCATCTCTCCCCGCCGCTCAGCGAAGGATACGGGAAGCGTGGGGCGGCGAACAGGATCTTCGGGGCGCGCGGACCGGCGGTCAGGCTGCCTCCCCGGCGGGAGCGGAGCCGGCTCCCCTGAGGATGAGTTTCAGGCAGCTCACCGTCTCGGCGGCGGTCCGGAGCTTGGAACTTCCCAGGGTCCTGGCCTTCATCGTCACCGGCACCTCCGCAATCTTCATCCCGCGGGCGATGCATTTGGCGGTCAGTTCCGCGTCCAGCGTGAAGCCTTCGCTCTCGAAATCCAAGCCGCGCAGCGCGCCGGCGCGGAACAGTTTGAATATCTGCGTGTAGGAGGTCACGCTCATGCCGAAGCGAAGGCGCAGCAGCAGGTTGGCGGAATAAGTGAGCGCTAGGCGGCGGAGAGGCATCCCTTCGAAAGTCCCTAGGAACGGCGAGCCGCAGACGCAGTCGCGGTCCCCGTCGCGGGCGGCGGCGAGGAGCCTGGCGACGTCGAGCGGGGAGAAGGAGAGGTCCGCTTCCATCAGGCAGATATACCGCCCGCGGCAGAGGGGCAGGGCCCTGGCGATCGAACCTGCGAAGGAGGAAGGGGCGCCTGGGGAGAGCACGCGCACTCCGGGATGACGCGAACTCAGGTCAGACAGCAGGGCCGGGGTCCCGTCGGAACTGCCGCCGTCGGAGAATACGATTTCCGAGCCGAAGCCTTGCGCGGCCAGGGCGTCGAGAAGCTCGCTTTCATAGAGGCGGACATTGTCGGCCTCGTTCAGGCACGGTATCACCACAGAAACGTCGGGGGCAGTCCCCGAATAAGGAGGGAGAAGCGGCATCAGCCGCCACCGGTCCGGTTCCGAAGATAAAAAGCGGTGGAGGAAGTATCGGTCCCGCAAGCTTTCTCCACGGGCCCGGAATAGAGTACGCGCCCGCCGCCCTCGCCCCCATCCGGCCCCAGTTCCAGCATCCAGTCGGAGGAAGCTATCACATCGAGATTATGCTCGATGACCAGCACCGTATTGCCCTGGTCGGCCAGGCGGTGCAGGACGCGCAGCAGTTTCTCCACGTCGGCGAAGTGCAGGCCGGTGGTCGGCTCGTCGAGTATATAGATGGTGCGGCCGGTGGAGCGGCGGCAGAGCTGCTCGGCCAGCTTGAGCCGCTGGGCCTCGCCGCCGGAGAGGGTGGTGGCGCCTTGGCCGAGCTTGAGGTAGCCCAGGCCGACCTCGTCCATTACGGCCAGTATGCGCGAGATCTGTGGTATGCCGGCGAAAAGCGCCGAGGCGTCGGTTATCGAAAGGTCCAGCACTTCCGAAATGCTTTTCCCCTTGTACCTGACGGAGAGGGTCTCGTCGTTGAAACGGCGGCCGGCGCATTCGTCGCACCTGACATAGACGTCGGGCAGGAACTGCATCTGTATCTTTATCGTACCGTCGCCCTGGCAGGCCTCGCAGCGGCCGCCTTTGACGTTGAAAGAGAAGCGGCCGGGCCGGTAGCCGCGGCGGCGCGCCTCGGGCAGTTTCGAGAACAGGTCTCGTATATGGTTGAAAGCGCCGGTATAGGTGGCGGGATTTGATCGCGGCGTGCGGCCGATGGGGGACTGGTCAACTATGACGGCCTTATCGAGGTGCTCGGCCCCTTTCATGGCCCGGAAGGTTCCCGGGGCGTCCTTGGAGCCGTAGAGCTTTTTCGCCAGGGCCTTGTAGATGATTTCGTAGAGCAGGGTGGATTTGCCGGATCCCGAGACGCCGCAGATGCTGACGAAGAGGCCCAGGGGTATCTTCACGTCGATATTCTTTAAATTGAACTGGCTGGCGCCGAGGAACTCCAGGTGCTTCCCGGAGCCCTTGCGGGCCGGCCTTTCGAAGGCGACGCTGCGCTCGCCGCGCATGAAAGCCCCGGTAAGCGAAGCCTTCGACCTCATTATATCGGCGGGCGCGCCCTGGGCTACTATTTCTCCGCCGCCGGCGCCCGCGCCCGGCCCGAGGTCGACCACGTGGTCGGCCGCGCGGATAACGGCCTCGTCGTGCTCCACTACTATAAGCGTGTTCCCTATGTCGCGCAGCGATTTGAGCGTGTTTATCAGTTTGGCGTTGTCGCGCTGGTGGAGTCCGATGGTCGGCTCGTCGAGAACATAGAGCACCCCGGTCAGGCCGGAGCCGATCTGGGTGGCCAGCTGTATGCGCTGCGCTTCGCCGCCGGAAAGTGTTTCGGAACGGCGGTCGATGGTGATGTAGGAGAGGCCGACATTGTCGAGGAAGCCCAGGCGGGAATTTATCTCCTTCAAGATAAGGCGCGAAATCTCTTTTTCTTTGTCCGTCAGTTTCAGACCCTTCAGGAAAGCCAGTATTGCCCCTATCGGCAGCCCGGCGAGCTGCGCTATGTTTCTGCCGCCGACGAGCACGCTGAGCGGCTCGGGCCTGAGCCGGGTTCCCTTGCAGGCCGGGCAGGTTATCTCGCGCATGAAGCGGCGGTACACCTCTTCCCTGACAAAATCCGACTCGCTCTCGGTGTAGCGGCGGCGGAGGTTCGTCGTCACGCCCTCGAAGCCGGCCTCCGGGGCGCCCTCCATGACCAGTTTTCTCTGGGCGGGCGTCAGGGACTTCCACGGCTTATCGGACGGGATGCCGGCCTTGCGGCAGAAAGCCTCCAGCATCTCGGCGTAATAGCCGCCCCAGGAATTTTTCCAGCGGTGGGTGCGTGTGGTAACGGGGTTGGCCCAGGCCTCGATGGCGCCCTCCGCGATGGTCTTGGACGGGTCGGTGACCACCAGGCCGGGGTCCGCCTCTATGCTGACCCCCAGGCCGGTGCAGGCAGGGCAGGCGCCGTGGGGGGCGTTGAACGAGAACAGCCGCGGCTCGAGTTCAGGGAAACTTATGGCGCATTTAGGACAGGCGTTCTTTTCGCTGTAGACGGCCTCGGTGCATCTTCCGCCGGCGGCCCTGACCCGCACCATCCCGCGCGACTGGGCCAAGGCCAGTTCCACGGCCTCGGCCGCCCGCTCCCTGTCTTCGCCGGGGATGAACTCGTCTACAAAAAGGTCTATGTCGTGCTTTATGTACCTTTTGAGGGCCGGCGTCTTGTCCAGCGCTACCAGTTCCCCGTCGACCATAACCTTGACGAAGCCGGCTTTCTTCAGGCGGGAGAAAAGGTCCTCGTAGGTGCCGATGCGGCCGCGGATGAGCGGGGCGAAAACGGCGGTCCTGCGACCGGCGAAAGCTTGCTCCAGTTCCTTTACTATCCCCTGCGCGGACCAGGCCTTTATGATGCCGCCGCAGGAGGGACAATGCGGCCGCCCGGCCTTGGCGTAGAGCAGGCGCAGGTAGTCGTAGATCTCGGTGACCGTGCCTACGGTGGAGCGCGGGTTGCGCGACGGGCTGTGCTGCTGTATGGCGATGGCGGGGGAGAGGCCCTCGATCGATTCCACGTCGGGCTTGTCCATCTGCTCCAGGAACTGGCGCGCGTAGGCGGAAAGAGATTCCACGTAGCGGCGCTGTCCCTCGGCGTAGATAGTGTCGAAAGCGAGGGTGGACTTGCCGGAGCCCGACAGGCCGGTTATGACCACCAGCCGGTTCTTGGGCAGCGAGAGCGAGAGCCCCTTGAGGTTATGGGAGCGGGCTCCCGTTATTTTTATGGCGTCCATGTCAGGCCGTGCTCCCGTACCGGCTGACTATCGTAGGCCGCAGGAACTTGTCGGAAGTCGCCGGGTAATCTATGTTGAAGTGAAGCCCCCGCGATTCCTTGCGGGCCGAAGCCGATTCGATTATCGCTCCGGCCAGGCAGGCGATATTGCGCAGTTCCAGCAGGTCGGTGGTAAGCAGGAAATCCCAGTAATAGCGGAATATTTCCTCCGAGATAATCTCTATGCGCCGGCGGGCCCGCTCGAGGCGCTTGTCGCTGCGCACTATGCCGACATAGTTCCACATCAGGGTCCGTATCTCCTCCCAGTTATGGCTGATGATGACGGCTTCGTCGGACGGGCGGGCGGCGCCGTAGTTCCAGGCTTCGGCCAGGCGCGGGGACGCGGCCGCGGCCGGGCGGTCCGCGGCGGCCGCTTCGGCCGCCCGGTGGGCGAAGACGCAGGCCTCGAGCAGCGAATTGGAGGCGAGGCGGTTGGCGCCGTGCAGGCCGGTATAGGCGGTCTCGCCGGCGGCGTAGAGGCCCGGCATCGCGGTCCGGCCGGCCTTGTCGACGCGCACCCCGCCGCAGAAGAAATGGGTGGCCGGGACCACCGGGATGGGGGAACCGGCGATGTCTATGCCCAGTTCCAGGCAGCGCGCGTAGATCTGCGGGAACCTTTTTTTCAGGAAGGCCTTTCCCTTGAAACTGATGTCCAGCCAGGCGCAGTCCTGGCCGGTGCGTTTGAGCTCGGCGTCGATGGCGCGGGCGACCGTGTCGCGCGGGGCCAGTTCGGCGTCCTTGTGATACTTCTGCATGAAACGCTCTCCGCCGGCCAGAGTAAGGATGCCGCCCTCGCCTCGCACCGCCTCTGAGATCAGGAAGGACTTGGCCTGCGGGTGATAGAGGCAGGTCGGGTGGAACTGGACGAATTCCATGTTGGCCAGGTCCAGGCCGGCGCGCCAGGCCATGGCCATGCCGTCGCCGGTGGCCGTATCAGGATTGGAGGTATAGCGGTAGACCTTGCCGGCACCGCCGCTGGCGAGGAAGGTCTGGCCGGCGGTGAAGGTCTCCACCCGGCCGGTAGCCTCGTCCAGCGCGTAGACGCCCAGGCAGCGGTTGGAGGCTGGGCGGCAGGAATGCGCCTTTTCCGCCAGTATGAAGTCTATGGCCGGGCGGCGCTCGCGTATCCTGACCCTTTTATTCGTGGCGCAGGCGGCCAGCAGGGCCTCCTGTATCTCGCGGCCGGTATAGTCGCCGCAATGCAGGACGCGGCGTGCGCTATGGCCGCCCTCGAGCCCCAGGTCGAAGGAGCCCTCCCTGCGGCTGAATTTAACGCCCAGCTCCAAGAGTTCCCTGACCCGGGCCGGCCCCTCGCGCACCGTCAGCTCCACTGTCTCCCGGTCGCAGAGTCCGGCCCCGGCCTTTATCGTGTCTTCCGCGTGGCGTTCGAAGGAATCGGCGGCCGCGGTCACGGCGGCTATGCCGCCCTGCGCCAGGACGGTAGAGGAGGTGCGCATATCCCGCTTCACCAGCACGGTCACGGTTCCCAGCCGGGAGAGCTTCTCGGCCAGCATGAGGCCGGCCAGCCCGCCGCCGAGCACCAGGAAATCGGAATTAAAGTCTTTCATAGGGGGCCGTTAAAAACCTAGAATATTTTAACACTTATGACGGACCTCAAACAGAAGCTTCTGGTATATCTGCCTATACTGATCTCCGCGTGCATCCTGGCCTGGCTCATCTATCCCAGTTTCCCGGCCCTTAAGCGCACACTGGCCGAGGCCTCGGGCGGCTGGCTGGCCATATCCCTCCTGTTCGCCGTCTTCAGCTACGCCTGCATGGGGCTTACGCTCTGGGAGGTCCTCTCGATACTGGGCTTCCGCCTGCCTTTCTGGCAGACAGGCGGCATAGCCCTGGTCTCGACTACGGCCAATTACTTCTTCTCCTCCGGCGGCGTCAGCGGCTTTGCCACCCGCGCCCATCTGCTCTGCAAGCGCCAGGTTCCCTACGGCATCAGCGTGACCTCTTCGGTGGTCATCACTGTGCTAATTTACCTGGTCCTGTCGCTCATAATACTGCAGGGAGTACTTCTCCGCCTCATCGATTCGCCGCGGTTCGACATGACCTTCTTCGAGGGCGTCATAGGTGTCGTGCTGATACTGGGCTTTGCCTTCTCGCTGACCACCATGCTCTTCCATCACGAGCTCCGCTCGTCCTGGGGCCGGAAGATCTATCGCGGCGTGAACCGTGTCATGTTCTTCTTTTCCAGAAGGGAGATCCCCGAGGAGACCTTCCTCGACTTTGAGAGCCAGCTCAACGACGGGATACACAAGCTGCACGCGAAGAAGTTCGAGCTGCAGACCGTCATCGCCTATGTCTGCGCCGACTGGATCTCCACCATCTTCATACTCTACTTCGCGTTCAAGGCGGTCGGCGTGGACATCAGCAGCGGCGTCCTAGTGACCGGCTTCGCCTTCGGCATGCTGATGACCATAATCCCGGTACTGCCCGGCGGGCTGGGCGCCATGGAGGCCGCCATGACCGCCTCTTACGCGCAGATGGGGATCCCGTGGGAGAAGGCGCTGGCCGCGGCGCTGATCTTCCGGCTCTTCTACTACCTCCTGCCGGCTTTCTTCAGCATCTTCATCTACTGGGGGCTCAAGATGTCCGAACCCTTTTACGACTATTTCCACCCGGAGAACGGCGGCGAGTGCCCGGTCCTCGGGGAGGGGGAGGGGCGATGACGGAAGAATTCATGGGAGAGGCGCCGGAGATACACCACGGGGCCTGGGTGCATCCCTCGGCCGTCATAATAGGACGCGTGAAACTGGGAGACAAGGTTTCGGTATGGCCCAACGCCGTCATCCGAGGCGATGTCGATACTATAACGGTAGGCGAGGGGTCCAATATACAGGACGGCGCGGTCCTTCACCCCGACAAGGGCCGCCCGGTGGTCCTGGGCGCCGGGGTCACGGTCGGGCACTGCGCCGTGGTGCACGGGTCCACCATAGGCGACAGGTGCCTGGTCGGCATGGGCGCGGTCATAATGGCCGCCGAGATAGGCGAGGAATGCCTGGTGGGCGCGGGCGCGCTGGTGACGCCGCGCACCTCGGTGCCGCGCGGCCAGATGGTGCTGGGTTCGCCCGCCAAGGCCGTGCGCCCGCTCAGGCCCGAAGAACTTGCCGGCCTGGCCGAATCGGAGAAAAATTACGCTCTCCTGGCCTCGATGTACGCCGGCAAGGGGGCGAAATGACCGGGGCCGGCCCTTCCAGAAAGATACTGCTCATCGAGGACAGCAAGAACATCTCCGGCGTCCTGGTGGACGTGCTCAAGGCCGAGGGCTACACGGTCATGCACGCCCCCGACGGCGTGACGGGAGTGGCGATGACCCGCCGCGAGAAGCCCGACCTGGTCCTGCTCGACCTGCTCCTGCCCAAGCTCAGCGGCTACGACGTCTGCAATACGATAAAGCGCGACAATACCACCCGCCATATCCCGGTGCTGGTCATCTCCACGATGGACAAGCCCGAGAGCGTGGCCAGGGCCAAGGCCGCCGGCGCGGCCAATTTCATGCGCAAGCCCTACAACCTCGACGACCTGCTGGCCGAGATAAAGCGCCTGCTCGGCCGCTAACCTGAATTCCGCAGTTCAATGTGATTTTCATTGTGAAAAGCCGGGGACATAATTATTCCGCGGAATTCCCCGCGAAGCGGGCCGAGGAGCGAGCGCTATGCGCGATGCCTCCGAGGAGGTGTATGCCTCCCGAAGGGCGCCCGCTATGCGGGCGGAAAATTGCAACTGCAATTTTCAGGCTAAGCCGGTGAAAAAAGCGGGCCGCGTCGAAAAAGTTTACCGCGTCCTCCTGAGGGCCTTCGGTCCGCAGGGCTGGTGGCCTGTTACTCCTCCCGGCTCGTCGGTCCCCGTCTATACTGCGGAGGACTACGGCCCCCGCTCGGCCGCGGAGATCGCCGAGATCTGCGCCGGGGCCATACTGACACAGAACACGGCCTGGACGAACGTCGAGAAGGCCCTGGGAAGGCTGCGCGGCGCCGGGTTGCTCCCGGGCACCGGCGATAAAATAGCGGCCTGCCCGCTCCCGCGCCTGGCGCGGCTGATAAGGCCGAGCGGCTGTTACCGGCAGAAAGCCCGCCGGCTCGGGGATTTCTTCTCTAGGACGGCGCAGGAACACCCGGAAGGCCTTGAGCGCTGGTTCCGCTCGGCCAAGGCGCCCGAATTAAGGCGAGAGCTTCTCGTCTATAAGGGCGTCGGGTCGGAAACGGCCGACAGCATCGTCCTGTACGCGGCGGGCCTGCCCTCGTTCGTGATAGACGCCTATACCCGCCGCATCGGGCAACGCCTGGGCCTGGGCCGCGGAGAAGATTATGACGGCTGGAAACGGATATTCGAGGCGGGCCTTCCGCGCCGGACGGACGTGTACAATGAATACCACGCCCTGCTGGTCAGGCTGGCCAAGGAGTTCTGCCGTAAAAGCGCGCCGCTATGCGGCGGCTGCCCGCTGAGAAAAGAATGTCAGTACGCCGGGAGAAGGAAGGACCATGGAAAAGATAGAAGCCCTGCTCGACAAAGGTGAATTCAGAAAGGCCCTCGCCGCGATCAAGGCCGGCGGCGTAAAGGACCCGTACCTGGAGGCCGAAGCCCTGCGGGGACTGGGTTTTTTCGCCGGGGCCGCCCGCTCCTATGCCCGCGCCGGGGCCGCCGGGGGGGAATACGCCCTCGAGGCCGCCCTGGGCGCGGTGAAGTGTTTCCGCGCGCTGGGCGACGCCCCCGCGGCGTTCTCGTCGGCGAAGAAGGCGCTGGCCCTTTCGAAGCGCCTGGGACTCATGCAGGCCGAGGCCGAGCTCGAATGGGCCCTGGCCCTGAGGCTCTCGGGGCGACTGGCGGAGGCGGAGAGGACGCTGCTCCGGCTCTTGAAATCCTACCGCCTGGACCGCGACCACGCCGGCGCCTCTTTCATACTTTGGGCGCTCGGGGGCCTGTACCGGCTGCAGGGCCGCTACGCGGCGGGGCTTAACGCTTTCGAGGAGGCTCTGGCCGCGGCCCGCAAGGCCGGCGACGAGGAGGCCGCGGGCTACGCGCTGTTCGGCCTGGGCGGACTGCTGCGGGTGGCCGGTTTCATGGGGCGCGCCCTGGACTGCTACGGCCGGGCCCGCAAGATCTTCGCCCGCACCGACGATACTTTCGCCCGCGCCTACGCCGAATGCGGCACGGCCAATGTCCTGCGCCAGCTGGGGCGCCTGGACGAGGCCTATAAGGGCTATGAGCGGGCCCATGCGCTCTATTCCTCGCTCTCGGACTGGGCGGATTTAGGTTTCGTCGAGTGGGGGATGGGGGAGATACTGCGCAAGAACGGCGATTTCCGGGGCGCCCTGGGGCGCTACAAGGCGGCGGAGAGGTTGTTCAAAGGACGCTCGGAGCCGCGCGGAGAGGCCCTGACCATGCTCTCCATGGCGCAGCTGCGCTACCTCATGGGAGATGCCGGCGGAGCCGAAAAGGCCCACGCCGCCGCCCTCAAGTTCATCCGCCGCCACGGTCTCCACACCCACCTAGAGACCTTCACGTAAGATAAGGAAGAACTATACCGGAGCCGACGGCTACATCTTGAAGTCCCAGCCGAGATAGAGCTCGCGGGCGCGCTTGTCGTTCAGCAGCACCTCGGCCGCGCCTTCGGTGAGTATCTCGCCGGAATGTATCAGGTAGGACCTGTCGGTGATGGAAAGCGTCTCGCGCACGTTGTGGTCGGTGATGAGAACGCCGATGCCGCGCCCCTTGAGCATGCCGATTATCCCCTTGAGCTCGCTTACCGTTATCGGGTCTATGCCGACGAAAGGCTCGTCTAGCAGTATGATCTTCGGCTCGTTGATCATGACGCGCGCCACTTCAAGCCGCCGCTTTTCGCCGCCGGAAAGCGTCAGGGCCTTCTGCCTGCGGAGCCTGGCCAGGCCGAACTCCTCGAGCAGCTTGTCGACGCGGGAGGAGACCTCGGCCGGATCTTCCACGAGGCGCTCCAGGATGGCCTTGAGGTTATCCTGCACGCTGAGGCCCCTGAACACCGTCGGCTCCTGCGCCAGATAGCCCAGCCCCCTGCGGGCCCGCAGAAACATAGGCTCGCCCGACACGTCGGCGCCGTCCATGAAGACCTTGCCCTCGTCGGGCTCCAGGAAGCCGACCAGCATGTGGAAAGTGGTGCTCTTGCCTGCGCCGTTGGGGCCCAGCAGGCCCACGACCTCGCCGGAGGAGACGGCCAGGGAGACGCCGCTGACCACCCGGCGCCCGTCGAACTTCTTCTGCAGCAGTTCAGCGCGCAATTGCACGGGGGCCTCCCTTGCCGGGTGTTTTTCCCGCCCGACCCGGACGTGCTTCGTCGTACCCCGGCTTATCCTTTACCCAGCCCGAGACGCGGCCGGAAGCCTTCATGTCGCGGCTGTCGCGGAAGAAAAGCAGCTGGTCGGCGGACATGGCGAAATTGTATTCCTCGTTGATCCCGGCCGCAAGGGGGCGGTCTCCGGTTATCATGAACGAGGCCGCCGTATTGTCGTATACCGCGCGGGACGAAACGATGAGTATATTCTCGCTGGAGAGCGAAAAATTTTTCTCGAAGGTCATGCGGTTCTCCGCTCCGGCCGCCAGGAGCCTGTCGCTGGCCGCCTTGAGCCCGCGGCCGTCCTTGGACGTGTAAACGGAACTAACGGGCAACGCGCCCCGGAAAAGTTCGGCCCGCTCGCCGTGCTCCTCGTAGCGCCCCCGGTCGCAGGCAAGGTCCACCGTGGCCCCGTCCTCCAGCAGACGCCGGATTTGCACCTCCCCCTTGACGCTCCATTCCCGGCGTCCGCGGTAATAGAGCGCCTCGTCCGCCCTGAGGCTGTAGCCGGGGTTGGAAAACCTGACGTTACCCTTGAAATGCTCCGTGTCGGTGTTGCGGTCCATGCTCCAGGACTCGCTCTTGACCACGGAACCCATGAGCAGTTCGTCCCGCCTGTCCCTGTCCTGGGGGAGCTGGCCCGCCGCGGCCGGCTGGCAGATAGCGGCGGCCAGGAGGAGCGCGGCGGCGGCCGCCCGCGTCGAGAGCGGGGTCACCCTTCCTCCGGCAGGAGCGTGGTTTCCTGCTTCTTGAGCTCGATCCGCGACAGGTCGGGGTTGGCGCGGAAGCCGCGGCCCTTTATGCGGGTGCGGCCGCGGGTGATGAGCACTTCGTCCTCGGTAAGGATCTTGTTGTCGGCGGCACTGAAGCTGAGCGTCTCGGTGACGAGGGTCATGCCTTCGGACCTAGAATCGACCCGGACCCCGCTTTCAAGGCGCGCGTCACGGGTGGCCATGTCGAGCTCTCCCCGGCCGGCCGTGATGACTGAAGACTTGTCGCCTTCGTCGAAAAAGGTGATGCGGGGCGAGGAGAAACGGAGCCTGCCCGACTTTTCATCCATTTCCGCGGACCGGGATTCCAGGGCCCATCTGGGGTCGGAAGTCTCCCGCTCGGCCACGCGCAGGCCGGTGATGAGCCCCGCTCCTGTCGGAAAATCGGCCGCCGGGCCCTTTCCGGAGCAGGCCGCAAGGGCGGCGCAGATCAGCGCCGCTGTCAGCAGGCGGCGGGACACTACAGCAGCCCCTCTTTAAGCAGGTCCCGTTCGTCTATGATCCCGACCGGCCTGCCCTTCGCGTCCACAACGGGGAGGTTGTCTATCTTCCTTGAAGTTATAAGCGACGCCGCCTCCATGGCCGGGGCCGCCGGCGAAACCCGCAGGGGCGAGCGCGTCATGACCCCGGAAAGAGGGGTCGAGAGGGAGATCTTACCGGACTGCAGGCAGCGGCGCAGGTCGCCGTCGGTGAAGAACCCGGCGAGGCGCCCCGTCCCGTCTACTGCGGAAACCGCGCCGAGTTTGGTGGCGGTCATCACCTTCAGGGCCCGGGAGAGGGGGGCCCGGGCTTCTATCACCGGGTTGTCCTTCCCCTTGCGCATTATGTCGCCGACGCTGAGATTTAACAGCCTGCCCAGGGAGCCCCCCGGGTGGAGGCGGGCGAAATGGGAACTGGTGAAGCCTTTCAGCTCCATGAGCGTTATGGCCAGGGCGTCGCCCAGGGCCAGCATGGCGGCCGTTGAGGAGGTGGGGACTATGTTGTAGGGGCAGGCCTCCGAACGGACTCCCAGGTCTATGGCGATGGTCGAGTATTTCGCCAGCCTGGAGGAAACGTTGCCGGTAAAGGAAACTATCCTGAAGCCCTGGCGGCGCAGGTAGGGGAGCAGCTTGTTGGTCTCCTCCGTCTCGCCGGAATGCGAGAGGGCCAGGACCACGTCCCCCCTGGCGATCATGCCCATGTCGCCGTGCAGGCATTCCACCGGGTGCAGAAAGACGCTGGGAGTGCCCGTGGAGGCCAGAGTGGCGGCTATCTTGCGGCCGATAAGACCGGATTTTCCCACGCCGACCACGGCCACACGCGGAGCGGAGGCCATCAGCCGTACGGCTTTAACGAAGTCTCTGCCGACCGCCCTGCGCAGGCCGGCCACGGCGGCGGCTTCTGCCTTCACCACCCTCCGCCCGCGGGAGAGTATCCTGGTGTCCGTCATGGCCGTGGCGGTCATGGCGCGGGTATCTTGTGAGGGTTCAGCCAGGGCGTCATCTCCTTCGGTATGTCGCGCTGGTGATAGGGGGGAGGCAGCCTGTGCAGGAGATGGCTGACGGCGAAGAATACCCCGATGAGGGCCAGGAATATCCAGGACAGGGCCCGGAGATGCCAGCGCCAGTCCGGGAACCAGACCGGGGGAAGCGTCAAGTCGCGTCCGCATTTTTTGCAGAAACGGGTGGTGGCTTTGTTCTCCTGGGCGCAGTTAGGACATTTCATAATGGGTTCCGCAGTTTTTTAGCGAGCCTATCCATAATATTTAACATATTGACCGCCGTGGGGACAACACGCATCGGCAGGGAGTTGGGCCCGTCCGAGAGGGCCTGCTCGGGGCGCGGATGGGCCTCGAAGAACACCCCGGCTATGCCTAGGGCGACGGCGGCGCGGGCCAGCGGCAGGGAGAAGCGTATGTCCCCGCCGGTCGATTTTCCCAGCGCGCCGGGCTTCTGTACCGAATGGGTGCAGTCGAAGATGACCGGCCTGCCGGTATCCTTGAGTATCTCCAGCGAGCGCATATCGACGACCAGGTTTCCGTAGCCGAAGCTCGCCCCGCGCTCGGTGAGCATGATGTCCCGGCAGCCGCGCGATTCCAGCTTGGAAACTATGTTCTGGGCCTCCCAGGGCGACATGAACTGGCCTTTCTTGACGTTCACGGCCCGGCCCGTGTCGGCTGCGGCGTAGAGCAGGTCGGTCTGACGGCAGAGGAAAGCCGGTATCTGCAGGACGTCGGCCGCCCGCGCGACGGCCTCGGCCTGCTGCGGCAGATGTATGTCGGCCAGCACCGGAACGCCGAGTTTTGCCTTGACGCGGGCCAGCAGTTCCAGGCCCGCCTCCATGCCTACGCCCCTGAACGAGGAGTGGGAGGTGCGGTTGGCTTTGTCGAAAGAAGCCTTGAGCACGAAAGGTGTGCGCAGAGAGCTGAAGACGCGTTTCAGCGCGGCCGCCTGGGCGGCGTAGGCGGAGGGGGACTCTATGACGCAGGGGCCTGCTATGTAGGCCAGCCTGCCGGAGTTGGAGAAGGAAACCTTGCCGGCTTTTACGGTCCTGTGCTTTGGCATTTCTCTCCTAGTCCTTTTTCTGATTCTTGACCGCCGCCGCTATGAAACTGCAGAACAGCGGGTGCGGCGTCAGCGGCCTGGACTTGAATTCCGGGTGGAACTGGACGCCCATGAACCAGGGGTGCTTCGTTATCTCGACCATCTCGGGGAGGGCGAGTTTCCTGTTCACGCCGCTTACGCGCATGCCTTTTTTCTCGTAAGCCGCGGCGTACCTGCCGTTGAACTCGTAGCGGTGGCGATGGCGCTCGCAGATCTCGGCCGCGCCGTAGACGTTGCGTGCCAGCGTGCCGGGCTTTATGGAGCAGGGGTAGGAGCCGAGGCGCATGGTACCGCCCTTCTCCTTTACCTTTTTCTGCGCCTCCATGAGGTCCACTACGGGGTACTTGGTCTTCGGCTCGAATTCGGAGGAATGGGCGCCCTTATAGCCGAGCACGTTGCGGGCGAACTCTATGACCGCGCACTGCATGCCCAGGCATATTCCCAGGAACGGCAGCCTGTTCTCGCGCGCGAACCGCACGGCCTCTATCTTGCCCTCTATCCCGCGGTCGCCGAAGCCGCCGGGCACTATCAGGCCGTCGGCCCTGGCCAGCCTCTGGCGGCAGTCCTTGTCCTCGACGTCCACGTAATCGAACTCGGCCTTGACGCCGTTGGCTATGGCGCCGTGGTTTACGGCCTCCACCAGCGACTTGTAGGAATCTTTCAGCTTGGTATACTTGCCGGCTATGGCTATGCGCACGGCCGGCGCGCAGGCCGCTTCTTTCAGCTTCTTGACGAAGTCGGTCCATTCGTCGAAGTCCCACTTGCCGCTGCGCAGGCGCAGGAGCATCATGATCTGCTCGTCGAGGCCCTGCTTCTTCAGGAGGAAGGGAACGTCGTAGATGGACTGGGCGTCCGGGCAGTCTATGACCGCCTCCTTGGGTACGCTGGTAAAGAGCGCGATCTTGTTCTTGATCTCCCGCGAAAGGGATTTCTCCGCGCGGCAGACTATGATGTCCGGATCTATGCCTATCTCGCGCAGCTTGTTGACCGAATGCTGCGTGGGCTTGGTCTTGAGCTCGTCGGACGCCGTCAGGTAGGGGACCAGCGTCACGTGCAGGTAGAGCACGTCGTTGCGGGTCCGGTCGGGGCGCATCTGGCGCGCGGCCTCTAGGAAGGGAAGGCTCTCTATGTCGCCGACCGTGCCGCCGATTTCTATGATGGCGATGTCGAAGCCGTCGCCGGCCCGGAGGAAGCGCTTCTTTATCTCGTCGGTGATATGCGGTATGACCTGGACGGTCTGGCCCAGGTAGCCGCCCTCCCGCTCGCGCGCGATTACGGACTGGTAGATCTGGCCGGCGGTGACGATATTGACGCGGGTGGTATCGAGGCCCAGGAAGCGCTCGTAGTAGCCCAGGTCGAGGTCGGTCTCGGCGCCGTCGTCCGTGACGAAGACCTCGCCGTGCTGGAAGGGGGCCATGGTGCCGGCGTCGACGTTGATATACGGGTCGCACTTGACGATATTAACCGTCAGGCCGTGGGCCTTCAGCAGCCTGCCTATCGAAGCTGCCGCTATCCCCTTGCCGAGTGAACTGACTACGCCGCCGGTGACGAATATGTATCTGGTCATTTTGTTCCCGCGCGATACGCGCAAAAATCCGAAAGCCCCTTAGGCTGAGGGGCGGGGCCGCGCTCCGCCTAGCGGCGGAGCTTCCTGAGAAATTCAGCCGCCGCCGCGAGGTCGGCGGGTACGTCGATGGCCGGACCGAGGTCCGGAACTTCGGCCACGGTTATGGCGATGCCGTTCTCCATGGCCCGCAACTGCTCCAGCCGCTCGAGCCGCTCGAGCGGGCTGGGCCTCAGCTTCACGAACTTCTCCAGCGCCCCGCGCCTGTAGACGTAGAAACCGCAATGCTTGAAGTAGGGGTAACTCCTGAGGTCGGACAGCTCGTGGTGGTAAGGGACCGGGCAGCGGGAAAAATACAGGGCCCGGCCGTCCCGGTTCATGGCTATCTTCACGCAATTGGGATTGGAGATATCGGCCTTTTCCTTTATCCGCGCGCAGGCCGTGGATATGCCGCAGTCCGGGGAGGATTTGAGCTTCTTGAAGGCTTTGACCAGCGCGGCCGGGGTCATGAAGGGCTCGTCGCCCTGGAAATTAACCACGAATGCCGGGCGTCCGCCCGAGGCGCGGCAGGCTTCGTAGACCCTGTCGGTGCCCGACTGGCAGGCGGGGCTGGTCAGGAGCGCCTCCGCGCCGATGGAACGGGCGAAAGCCAGCACCTTCTCGTGCTCGGTGGCGATGATGACGCGGCCCAGGCGGGATTTTACGGCGGCCTCCCAGCACCATTGGAGGACCGGCTTGCCCGCTATGGGGGCCAGGACCTTGCCGGGGAAGCGCTGCGAGCCGTAGCGCGCGGGGATGACTATCAGGCAGTTTTCAGCCATTCTTTCATGGTCTCCTTGAGTTCGGATGGAGTTGCCACGGCGGTGCCGAGTTTGCCTACCACCACGCCGGCGGCGAAATTGGCGATGAGAGCGGCCTCATGGAGGTCCGCCCCGGCCGCGACGGCCAGGGCCAGTACCGAGATCACCGTGTCGCCGGCGCCGGTGACGTCGTAGACCTCGCGCGCCCGGGTCGGGATGTGGGCGGAGGAGACGGAAGCGCCCCTCTTCTCGAACAGGGTCATGCCGTTCTCCCCCTGGGTGATCAGGAGCGCCCTGGAGCCCAGGGCCCGGATTATGTCGCGTCCGAGTTTCTCTGCCGCCTCCGGGCCGTCCTTTACCGGCAGGCCCATGCCGGAGAAGGCCTCAAGCGTGTTGGGAGTGAGGCAGGTGACGCCCTTATACTGGCGGAAATGCTCCACCTTCGGGTCCACGAACACCGGCACGCCGGCCTTGCGGCAGATATCAGTGAAGCGTTTTATGGTCGCGGGCACGAGTATGCCCTTGCCGTAATCGGAGAGGATGACAGCTCTGGCGCCAGCGGCCAGTTCGTCCCTGAGGGCCTGTTCCAGGCGCAGGGCGGCGGCGCGCGGTATGTTCCCTTCCGGGTCCTTGTCGTAGCGCACGACCTGCTGATGCTCCGCTATGACGCGGGTCTTCTCGATGGTGCGGAAAGAGGGATCGGATACCAGAAAAGACGAGGCTACTCCCTGGGCGGAGAGTATGGCCCGCAGTTCTCCGGCGGCGGCCGCTGCTTCAAGGCCGGCGAGTGCCGCGACA
>CAZVWK010000031.1:0-22226 GCA_964631475.1 uncultured Elusimicrobiaceae bacterium
ATTATGTCTTTAACAATCATAACATACCCGGAGAGGTTTTTGGATGACTTCTAGTGACTAAGAGGCCTTAAATATAGGATTAAATTGTTGACGTCCACCGGCGCGCTGACGCGCGGAAAAACGCTTTCTTTGGCCGCGCCCAGCAGGTATTCGCTGGCCGGCTTGCCCCTGCCCGTAGGCTTGTAGCCCCCGTTGCGCAGGATATCCCGGCAAGCCGCGCGCCTTTTTTCCTCGGGCTCCGTCAACGCCCCGCTCCGGCGCGCCTCCAGCAGCGCGGCCAGTTCCAGTTCCGTATCCGGGCCCAGCGGCGCGTCCCCCTTCAAGCCGGACGCGGCCACGACGGCGACGCCAATGTTATTGCGGGGTATATTATGGCTGAATGAAAACTCCATGATGCGCCGGGGCGGGGCCGTCAGGCTTTAACCTCCGACTTGGCCGCCAGGCCCTTGATATAGTCCGAGAACTCGGGGTCCTCGCCGTGCAGCAGCCCCGGCAGTTCGGCGCGGAAATCGTCGCGGCGGCACCAGTCGCTCATGTAATCCTCCCAGGACCGCCAGCGGCGCGCCTGCTTCTCGTCCATCTTGTCGTCGTAAAGGAGCAGGTAGGCGCGCTCGAACAGCGATACCAGCATGTCGAAGATGATGAGCATCCTCTCGCGCTGGTCCGGCGACAGCTCCGGGCCCTTCTCCTCGGAGAAAAGCCGCAGGTCCGGGTTGGCCAGCGCCACGTGCAGGAATTTATCGTAGCTGTCCGACAATAGCTGGTAAACCTCCTCCTCCTCGTTCTCGCGCTCCCTGCGCTGCTCATAGATGAATACTGCTATCGCCATAGGCAGACCTATGACGGTCACCACGTAGCTGAGCAGTTCCCAGGTCTCGAGATCCAGCATATTCCCTCCCGCCGCCGCGCGCTTTTACCGCGCGTTCCGCTAATGATATCAAAAACCGGCGCGGCCGGGGTTCCGGGCCCGCTTTGCGGGATTTTGACCGGATTCTGGGCGGCGCGATTAGACCCTTAAAATTTAATGGGGTCTTCTCCAATCCGAGTGGGCAACTAACAGTCTGCTGAAAAACCCTACTCGGAGGTATTTCGAGCAGATTTTGAAGCCGAGCCGCAGAGACGCGAAGCGAGCATCCTCGACGAGAGGCTGTAAGCTGAGCGACGCAAAGGCGCAGGCCAAAAGCTGCCGAAAGGACCCGAAAGGGGGTTTTTCAGCAGACTGCTAATAGAGGGTAGTGCGGCTATCGTCGTCGTTAGTCTGGCTCTTTTAGCTCTTTGAAAATCCGGCATAATCTCGGGACAGCAAAACGTCTCAAGTTAGAGGACACTTATCGCTTCCCTGGTTTCAAGCCTGCGGCCACCGTGCACGGCATCTTTGGCGACCAAAGGGCACGCACGGTAACGCTGAAAAGAACCGGCAAGAAGATGATCTGCGGCGGCTGTGGCGCTGTGAACCACGCGATTTACGACAGCAATGTCTCAAAGTTCAAGCCTCCAGCGCTGACATTATTTACGCAGGCCTCAGTAAAAGAGACTTCACTCCCCCCGTTTCATGTGTTTTCCGCGCAAAGGTAGAAATGGTCGGCGTCCTCCAGGGCGGAGCACGCGAGCTTGTTGGCGACCAGCAGGGCGAGCAGGGCCTCGTCGGAGAGCAGCAGGTGGCTGCCCACCACGCCGCCGACCTCCTTATGCTTGAGGTCCAGGGCCTGGCGGGTCATGGAATGGGCTATCACCAGCCTGCCCCCTGGAACCAGCTGGGCGGCGGCGTTGGCTATGATGCGCTCCGGCGCGCCGAAATGCGGGAAGGCGTTGTAAATAATGATGCGGTCGAACGAGGCCGGCCCGAACAGCGGCTCATGATAGTCCCCCAGCACGAACTTCAGCTTCGGGAACTTCCTGCCGAACACCGCCCCCATGCCCGGGGAGATGTCCACGGCGGTTATCCCCGTTACGCCTCGCGCGAGCAAGAGCGGCGTCAGCACGCCGGTGCCGCAGGCCACGTCCAGCACGCGGTGCCCGGCGTTCACGCCGGCGCGCTCAAGCACGGCCGCGCCCACCGAGTAGTCCGCCGGCTTCAGGTAACCGTCCCACGGCTCGGCGTTGCGGTCGAAGAACTCTATCAGCTCTTTACTCATGTGCGCCGCCTCAGTTCACCGTGATGATATTGAAGCCGCCGTAGCCGGCGGACTTTATCTCGTCCACCACCGCCACCACCGCGCCTAGGTCCGCTTTCTCATCGGCCTTGATGTTCACCGTCCCGCCGGGGCCGGCGGCCGCCAGCGCGGCGCGCAGTTCCCCCGCCTCCAGCTTCCGGCCCCCGAAGTATATCCCCCCGTCGGCGCGCACGGTCACTTCCGGGTTTTTGGCGTAGGCCGACGCCGTCTCCGAGCGCGGCAGCGCCACCTCTATGCGGCTTTCCCGGCCTATCTGGTAGGTGAGCAGGAAGAACAGCAGGAGGTTGAAGACTATGTCTATGAGCGGCGTCAGGTCGAAATGCCTGTGCCGCCTTTTTTTAAGTTCCAGTTGCGGCATCGGTCCTGAGCTCTGCCAGGTTTTCCTTGAGCGCCAGCGCTATTTCGTCGCTCTCTTTCTCCAGGTAATGCAGGCCCATGTGTATGGGTATGGCCACGAACAGGCCGAAAGCCGTGGTAAGGAGCGCCTCCCATATGCCGCCGGCCAGCATGGACGGATCGGCGCTGTGCAGCCGGGAGATGGTCATGAAGGTCTTTATCATGCCGGTCACGGTGCCAGTCAGGCCCAGCAGCGTGGCGACATTGGCCATCAGGCCCAGGTAGCTCAGGCCCTTGTCGAGGTCGTGCAGGGCGCGGGTCCAGAGGATGTTGATCTCATCGTCATGGCGCGGGCGGGAATAAGCCTTGATGAACGGCTTGAGCAGCGCCACCCCGGCGCGGGCGCCGCGCGGACCGGTGAGCCCGCGGAAGATCCGGCGGAACTCGTAGAACTTGTTGAGGAAGATGGCCAGGGCCAGCACCGAGCAGGCTAGTATCGGGTACATCACCAGCCCGCCCTTCACGAAAAATTCCAGCATATCACCTCTCCAGCCTGAAAGTCACCGGCAGCACGGCCAGGCATTTCACCGGCGCGCCGCCGCTGCGCGCCGGTTCAAAGCGCGCGCGGCGCAGTTCGCGCTCCACCGCAGCCAGAAATTCCGGGGCGCTGCTCTCCAGCACCTCGCTGCCCAGCATGGCGCCGTCGGCGTCTATGGTCAGGCGCAGACGCACCCGGCCTTCTTTGCCCAGCCTTTTGGCGGCCACCGGGTAGGCCGGCGCGAAACCGCCCTTCAGCCGCGGCCCGGCCAGCGCGCCCAGTTCGTATTCGGGCAGGCCCGCCGGCGCCGGGGCGGGCTCCGGTTCCGCGGCGGCGGCAGCCGGCTCCGGGTTCAGCAGGTTCTCCCGCGGCGGAGGCGGCTTTGCCGCGCGCGCCGACGGGGCCTGGCGCGCCATGTCCCCGGTCAGCACCGCGGCGGCGGCCAAAGCGGCCGAACCGTCCGCGTACGGCAGCAGGAAAAGGGGCACGTGCAGGGCTGCCGACACGGCCACCCACAAGGCGAAGCGCACCTTTACCTCCCGGCGGGTCATTTTTCCAGGCACTCCAGGCAGACCGGACCGGCCTTGGTCTTCTTCAGGCGGCCTTCCATGGCCAGCTCGCCGCATTCGGCGCATTTAACGGACTGGAAGATGCGCGCGCGCGGCGGCAGCGCCACCTTGACGTTGCGCACCCTGAGGAGTTCCGCGTCGGGCGCGGTCAGCAGCCGGCGCTCGCGTTCGGCTTTGGCCTTCTTGAAATAAGCCTTCTCCTCCGGCGTGGCCTTGCCGGCGAAGACCTTGTTCATGAGCTCGGGGAAACGCTGGTCGCGCATGCCGCCGGCGGCGGGATTGAAGGCCACGCGCACGCCGCGGCCGGTCTCGCGGCTGAGCAGGAACATCACCATCTTGCCGTAGTCCTTGAAGAAGAGGTTGCCCTTGCCGAAGGTGCAGCCGGTCAGCACGCCCACCGCGTCCACGTAGCAGGCGCTGTTCTCCACTATGGCCACCAGTTCCTCGTCCTTGGCCACGCGCTCGCCCAGGCGGGCCAGGGCCGCGTTGGCGGCGCGGTAGCCCATCAGCAGGCCCCCGCAGAGATGGCCGTGGTACTCCACGCACTTCTTCAGGTCTTTCTTGATCTTCATGTCAGCCTCCTAGAATAGCACGGCAGGGCGGCCGTCGAAAGTTTCTATGCGCGCCGGCACGCCGAACACCCGCTCCACCGCGGCCGCGGAGATGATGTCCGCCCCGCCGGCGGCGTGCAGCGAGCCCTCTTTCATGAACAGGAAATCGTCGCAGTACTTCACGGCCATGTTCACGTCGTGGATGACTATGGCCGCGGCCAGGCCCAGCTCCGCGGTGATGCGCTTTACCGCCGCCATGATGCGCAGCTGGTTGGCGATGTCGAGGTTGTTGAGCGGCTCGTCGAAAAGCAGCACGCGCGGCTCTTTCACCAGCGCCTGCGCTATCAGCGTCTTCTGGAACTCGCCGCCGCTGATCTCGTTGACGTTCTTGGAGCGCAGCCCTTCCAGGCCCAGCATCTCCAGCACCGCCGCCACCTGCGCCCGGTCGGCGCGCCCCGGCGCCCAGCGTATATAGGGTTTGCGGCCGGTCATCACGGCCTCGGTCACGGTGAGGTCCGGAAAATAGCCGGTCTTTTGCGGCACATAGGAGATGAGCGCGGCCTTTTCGGCCAGGCTCATGGCGGCGGCGTCGCGGCCGTCGAGGTTCACGCGCCCGGAATCCTGGCGCAGCAGGCCGGCCATAATCTTGACCAGCGTGGTCTTGCCGGAACCGTTGGGCCCCAGTATGCCGGTGAGCCGGCCGGAGGCCAGCGCGCAGCTGACGCCCCGCAGCGTGCGGCGGCCCTTTTTCGCGTATGAAAAATCTATTTTCTCCAGGCTCAGCATTGGTCCCTCTTTAGTATTAGCAGCACGAAGACCACGATGCCCCAGAAAGAGGTGATGATGCCCACCGGGATCACCGCCGGCGGCGCGAGGACGCGGGAGAGCACGTCGGAGAGGTTGAGCACCAGCGCGCCGGTGAGCGCCGAGAGCGGCACCAGGTAGCGGTTGTCGTGGCCGGTGAAGATCCTCGCTATATGCGGCGCTATCAGCCCTATGAAGCCGATCACGCCGAGGAAAGAAGTTATTACGGCCGTCAGCGCGGCCACCAGGGCCACCGAGACCACCTTGAGCTTCTTTACGTCCACCCCGAGAGTGCGCGCCGTCTCCGGCCCCCACAGCAGGGCGTTGAAATCCCAGCTCCTTAAGGCGAACCAGCCCAGCGAGCCCAGCGTGACCGAGGCTATGGCGGCCAGCACGCCGTAATTCCCCTTGGAGACGTCGCCGAAGGTCCAGAACAGGGCCGCGGCGGCCTTCACCTCGGTGGTGAAGTACTGCAGCAGCATGGTCATGGCCTGGAAAAAGGCGCCGGCCGCTATGCCGCTGAGAATCACGGTCTCGGTGCGGCCGTTGCGCATGAAGGCCACGAAGGTGATGAAGGCCATGGCCGCCAGCGACCCCAGGAAGGCCCCGGCCACCGTCAGGTAAGGCGAGTTGACTATCACTCCCTCGCCGTAGGCGGTGGCAGCGCCGCCGCCCAGGATTATGATGGCGAAGCTGGCGCCGAAGGCCGCGCCCTGCGAGATGCCCAGCGTAAACGGCGAGGCCATGGGGTTCTTGAGCACGGCCTGTATCACCAGGCCCGCCACCGCCAGGCCCGCCCCGGCGGTCATGGCCATGAGAGAGCGCAGCACGCGGATGTTCACGAGCACGTAACGCTGCGTGTCCGGCAGCGCGCCGGAAAGCGCGTCGGCCAGCGGTATGTCCATGTCGCCCACGCTTATGGAAAGCAGGAAGGACAGCGCCAGCAGCAGCGCGCCCAGCGCCACCCAGAGCGCCTTGCGCGCGCCGGCGCGGGAATAGTCAGCCAGCAGTTCTTCAGCGGAGCTCTTCGAAAGTAAGGCCGGCGCCGGGCCGGAGCTTTTTATAGAATTCATTTCGTTTGGCCAGTTCGTCGTAGACGTCGCGCCCCACGAAGACCTTGAAGATCTCCGCGGCTTTCGCGCGCATGTTCACGTCGGAAAATTGCCCGGGGAACACCGCCTTCCCGGTGAAATAGGCGTTGAGGAACACTATCTCTACGTTGGTAGTATAATAATTATAGGGGAGCGTGGTGTAGACCGTCCCGCCGCGGAAAGCCTTCAGCAGCCCGTAGAAACCCGGCGCGGAAGCGTAGTCGCCGGCTATCAGGCCAAGGCCGCCGGCATCTAGGAAAATATGTTCCGGGTCCAGCTTCGCCAGCTTCTCCCGGTCTATGAAAATGTGCAGCGGCCGGGCGTTCTCGCCGTCGGGAGCGTTCCTGAGGCCCAGCAGGCCGAAAGGCTCGTAACCCAGCTGCGTGCTGGTGATGCCGTGCGACCCCTTGAAGCCCAGGCCGCCGACGTAGACCGAAGGCTTGCCGGCCGCTTTTGCGGAACGCCGCGCGAGGTCTTTCACATAGCCGTCTATCCTGGCGTTCAGCGCCGCGGCGCGCTCTTTCCTGCCCAGCAATTCCCCCAGGACGGCTAACACTTTTTTGAACCTGCCTGTCTCGAAAGAGCCCAGGCTGCCGTAATCCGCGCTGAAGACAGGGACGCCGGTCTTGGCGGCCAGGGCCGCCACCAGTTGGCTTTCCAGCGAGCAGGCCACTATCAGGTCCGGCTTTAGGCCTATTATGCGCTCGTAATCCGGCGCCTTGTCGGGGCCGCCTTCGCCTATCACCGGCAGGGCGGCCAGGCGCTCCCTATAGGCCAGCGTATAGGGGCGGCCCTCCGGTAATTTGATCTCTATGTTCTCGGTGGCCACCAGCAGGTCCACCGCGCCCAGGTAGGCCACCAGCCGGGCCGCGCCGGGACCCACGGCGATCACGCGGGCCGGTGTTTTCTCCACCGCCACCTTGCGGCCCAGCGAATCGGTATATTCTTTAGCCGTCAGAGTGGCGGGCACACAGAGCAGCGCCAGCAGCAGGCATTTTATGGACGCCATATCAGCAAGCCCTCCGTAGCGCTGGTAGTCAATGAAACTTTCCCGTCGGGGAAAGTCTTCAGCAGTTCATTTTCCAGCAGGCGCGCGTCGGGCTCTTTGCCGTCCAGGCGCACCCGGGCCGAAAATTCCTCCACGCCCTGCGCCACGGTCCCCTGCCAGGTCCAGGACACCTCGAAAGTCTCGGCCGTATAGCCGCGGCCGCGGCGCGCCAGGATATCCCTCACGTTATTGAAACCGGGAGGCGTGGAGGGCTTCACGCCGTGCGCCGCCAGCAGCGCGTCCGAAACGGGGCTCTCCCGCCGGCCGGCCCACCCGATATAGACGCAGGCCCCGCGGCAGAGACGCTCCATCTTCTCCACGTCGGCCGGCGTCCTGACCGCCGGCGTCATGGAGGCGAAGACCAGGTCGAAGGAGCCGGCGCGCGGGCCCGGCTCGTAGTCGGGGAAGGAGGCCAGTTCCGTCTCCACGTTGGAGAGCCCGGCCGCGGCGGCCTCGCGCCGCAGCACGGCCAGCATCTCACCGGAGAAGTCTAGGCACAACACCCGGCGCGCCTGGCCGGCGAAGAGCAGGCCGTAATTGCCGGTGCCGCAGCCGATATCCAGCACGTCTCGGCCGGCGAAGTCCGCCCCGGCGCGCCTTAGCTTGTCCAGCACCGCCAGCGCCCCGTCGAGGCTGTTCTTCTCGAAAGGCCGGGGGTACTTGGCGGCCTTCAGGTCCCAGAACTCCTTGTCCGCCGCCATCAGAAGGCGGCGCTCGCGGTCACGCCCACGGTCCTGCCAGGCATCGGGTAGCCGTATTTTTCCTGGTAGCCCGTATCCAGCAGGTTCTCGCAGTAGAGCGAGAACTTCACGTCCTTCTTCACCGCTATCTTGTACTCGGCGTCGAAGGTGGAATAGGCGCGCAGCACGGCCAGCTTGTAATTGTAGGTGCCGGACTTCCAGGAGTAGACCGTCTTCTGGTTGTCGGTATAGCGCCAGTTGAGGGTGAACGAGGCGTCCAGCGGCAGGGCCAGCTCCGCCCCGGCGTTGGCCTTGAAAGGCGGCAGGTAGTGCAGCTCTTTCAGCAGGCCGGCCGAGTCGTAGAGGTCGTAACCTTTGCCGGAGCGCTGCGCCGTGGCGTTGGCATAAGCCTTCACCGAGGCGCCCAGGCGCGCGCGGTAATCGGCGGAGCCGCCGGTGATGGAAACGTTATCTATGTTATAGACGGCGCGGCCCGAACCGGAGTTGATGTCCGTCCGGAACATGATGTAGTCCTTGATATTGTAGTTGTACGCGGAGAGGGTCAGCGCCGCTTCCTCGCCGGTCCCGACCTTGTAGCCGAGCTCCACCGCGCGGTTGTTCTCGGCCTTGAGCTTGGGCTTGCCCGCGGTGATGCCGGCCGACCACCAGTACACCTCTGGCATGCCCGGCGTGCGGTACTTGTTATAGACGGCCGCGGTCAGCTGGCCGGCCGCGCCCAGGTCGTAGGCGGCGGCGAGCGAGGGGCTCAGACCGCTGTCGCTGATGCGGCCCACTGCGGAACCGCCGGTGGGCACCGCCTTGTAGGAATCCAGACGGACGCCGCCCGTGACGCTCAGCCGGTCGGAGACCTTGTACTCGTGCTTGCCGTACCAGGACAGCACCCGCGCCTCCTGGCTGGCCGGCCCTCCGGTGTAGGTGGCGTTGTTGTTATAGGTCTTGTCGTAATAACGCACCGCGATGTCGCCGAAGCCGAGATACTTATACTCCGCGCCGACGGCGGCCTGGTGGGCGCCGAAGCCGCGCGCGGCCTCCAGCGTCCAGCCCCAGGACCGGTCCGACTCCACCTTGCGGTCCAGCACCAGCAGGCCGTCGACGTAGGTATTGCTGGTGAGCGTGGCCGAGTAATTCTTCTCGTAGCGGTTCTCAATGTTCTTGTAGGCCTTGGCCTCCAGGAAAGTGTCCAGCACGGCCATTTTATAACCGACGTCGAGATAGGTCTTCTCCTTGTCCCAGTTGGAACCGGGGCCCGGCTGGAAGATGTTCTGCAAACCGGAGGCCGGCGCTATGGTTTCGCCGAAGGCGAGCGGGTAATCGTCGCTGTAGGCCACGTTGAAGTTGGGGTTGGCGGGATCGGTGGACTTCCTGTTGTTCCTTATAAAGCCGCGCTTGGCGCGGGCGTACTGCACGCCCAGCGAAAGCTCCCCGTCGTAAGGCATGTCGAAGTAGAAATTGCCGGAGGCATTCTTGCCTTCGTAATCGTTGTTCCAGAGGAACTCGTCGGCCTTGGAATAGCTGCCGCTGACGCTGTAGCCGAAGAAACCGCGCTTCCAGGAATTGCTCACGCGGTAATTCTGCAGGCCGTCTATGTCCGCGGCCGCGGCGTAATTGGCGAACACCGAGGTGGTCACCTTCTCCGTCGGGCGTTTTGTCACGATATTGACCACGCCGCCCAGGGCATTGTTGCCGTATTTCACGTCCGAGGCGCCCTTGAGCACCTGGATTTTCTCGATACTGTCCATCGGCAGGGTGGACCAGTCTATGTAATAGCCGCCCACCACGCCCGCGGCGTTGAGGCTGCGCCCGTTAAGGGTCAGGAGCAGCCTGTTGGAGGAGAGGCCTCGTATGGCCAGCATATCGGCGTTGTCGCTGGCCACCGTGCGGCGGCGTACGTCCACCTCGGGCTCGTTCTTGAGCACGTCGGGTATGTAGACGTTGCGGCCGCGCTCGATGGACTTCCGCCCGAGCTCGGACTTCTGCTCCGTCCCCCCGACGGTGTCGGTGACCACGATCTCCTGCATGCCTGCCTGCGGCGCGACGGCCGCGTAGGCGCTGGTGCAAAGCAGCGGCGCCAGCAGAGCCATATTACGGAACTTTCCCATGATGTTCTCCTTGAAGCGTGCCATTGTTTTTATTTTCGTGTTACAGATTCCCAAAAAAAATCACTCGCCTCCGCCGGCGCTGGTCACGCTGAGGGTGGCGTGCTTGACGCCCTTCACGGCCTTCAGCGCGTCGGCCAGCAGTTTTACCTCGGCGCCGCGGCCCTTCACGGCCACGATCTCCAGGCAGCAGTCGTGGTCCAGGTGCACGTGCTGGGCCGAGATGATGATGCCGCCGTGGTCGTGCTGAATGTCGAGCACTTTATTGACCACGTCGCGGCGGTGATGGTCGTAGACTATGGTGACGGCGCCGGCCACCATAGCGCCCTTGCGGAAATCATCGCCCACGAATTCTTTGCGGATCAGGTCGGCGATGGCTTTGGAGCGGTTGTCGTAACCCTCGGCCCCTATGAAAGCGTCGAAGCGCCGGAGCAGTTCTCCCTCCAGCGACACACCGAACCTGACGAGCTTTCCTTTCATAGTGTTACTGATTAAGCATATAGTAGCACTTACCGGCGGCGCCGTCAACCCCATTTCCCAGTCCCCAGCTCCCAGTCCCGGGAACGTACAATTACATGTTTTTCTCCTTAAAGTTCCGGCATTTGCCGGGATCGCGGCGCAGGGCTTCGCCCAGGAAGCCGCAAATATATTGTTCTCATAAGGGCTGCGCACATTTCCCCAAATCTACGTACGCCAGCAGGCTTTTAGCGGGCCTGGAATAGGCTTCGGTGAGGATGGAGAGGTAGTTTTTCATTTGTGGAGTGTATTTGGCGGTGTTTTCGAGGCCGGTTTTAAAGTCGATGACGGTGACGGAGTCGGCGTCCACAAGGACGCGGTCCATGCGGAAGAGGGCACCGGTCTTGTCGATAAATTCGGCCTCGGTGAGGACCTGGCGGCCGGGGCGGGGCTCGAAGAGGGGCGCGGCCTCGGGGCTGGCGAGGAAAGCGACCAGGCTTTTGACGACTTTGGACTTGTCGAACTTAAAGGGGTAGGCGGGGGCGAGTTCGTCGAAGGCGGCGGAGATCTCCCCCTCGGGGTCCTTGGGGAGTTCTATGAAACGGGCGAGGATGGCGTGGACCATCTCGCCTTCGGCGGTTTCTAAGAAGCTGGTGTAGGTGGGCTTTGAGGCGTCGAAGCGCTGGTCGGGGCGCGGGCCGGGGGCGGCTATGCTCAGGGCCGCAGAAGATCGAACGGGGACACCATGCCGAATGGTGTTCCCCGCTGATGCGGGTTTCCCCAGCTCGCAAGCGGTGAAGAGGTCGGTGAGGCGGGGCTCGCCGCCTTCGGTCTTGCGCTTCTTTTTTACCACTAAATTGTAGAGCTCGTGGCGGGCGCGGGTGGAGATAACGTAGAGGACGTTTAGGTCCTGGACGTTTGAATCCGTCTTTCGGCCTTCGTAGACGGGGCGGAGCTTTACGGACTGATCGGCGGCGGCCTTGGTGATGTGATAGACGTGGATGACGCCGGCCTTTTCCTCGAAGTACATGGGGTCGGCCTGGCCGCGCTCGTCGTAGACCAGGTTTATGACCACGGAGAAGCCCAGGCCCTTGGATTTGTGGAAGGTCATGACGCGCACGGCGTCTATGTACTCGGGCAGGGCGATGGCGAAGATTTTCGACTTATCCTCGTCCTCTCCGGCGGCGTATTCCAGGAAGGCGCGCGGGCTGGTGACGCCCTCGGCCTCCAGAGTGGTGACGGCGTTCATCAGCCGGGAGAGGAAGGCCTGCTCGGACGGGAAATTGGCGAAGACCTTGAGATCGGCGTAGACCAGCGAGACCAGCTCGTATAGCGGCAGGTAGCCGACCTTGCGGAAGGCGGGGTCGAGGTGCTTCTCCCAGTACTTGCCGTACTTTGGATGATTGCGGAATTCGGCATAAAGGAGCGCGTGGCGGTCCTTCTGGCGGCCGTCGGCATAGCCCCCGGCACCTGGGGCGGCAGTGCCGCCGTTCCGGGCCTTGAAGATGAAATCGCGCATCTCGTCGCGCGAGAGGCCGGTAAGTTTGGTGAAGATATCGCCGGTGATGAAATCGGCGAATGACAGGTCGTCGGACGGGGTCTCGAGGAACCGCAGCCAGGACAGGAGTTCCGCCACCACTTTGCGCTTGCGTATATCTAGCGAGCTCAGCGAAGCGACGGGCACGCCGGCCTCGGTGAGCCATTCGACGACGGGCTCGATGCGCTTGTTCTTGGCGACGAGGATGGCTATCTCGCCTAAAGGGTAACGCCGGCGGGCGGACTCTACGGCTTCAAGGAGCCACTTCTTCTGTCCGTCGGTCTCGGTCGTGTCTTCCAGTTCCAGGACATCGGTGCGGACATAGCCGTCCTTGACCCGGCCGGGCCGCACGCTCTGTTTGTAGGTGGTCAGCTCGGTGATATCCTCGCCGACAAGTTCGGGCGAATTCTTGAGTTTATCCTTGAAGAGCGAATCGACGTATTCGAGCACGCGGCCGTCGGAGCGGTAATTGACGGGCAGGTCGGCGTACTTGAGTTCGCCGCCCAGCGAGGCCAGCGAGATATGGTCGGGCTCGGCCTTCTTGCCCTCGGCCTTGTCGAGGAAGTCGCGCATGATGCGGTAGTCGGCGTTGCGGAACATGTAGATAGCCTGCTTGATGTCGCCGACGACGAAAAGCGAGCCGGCCTTGGAGAGCCCCTCCTCCACCAGCGGGCGGATGACGTCCCACTGCAGGCGGTTGGTGTCCTGGAACTCGTCGATGAGAAAATGGCTGATGCGCTCGCCCAGCTTTAGGTACACCTCTGGGACATTGTCGGCGTTTATGTAGGAGGCCAGCCGCTTGGCGATATCGTTTATGTGGATGACGTCGGTCTTGCCGCGCTTGACGCGCTCGAGCTCGGTCTTGAAGCGGTCGTAGATGCCGACATAGGGATGGTAATAGGCGGCGGCGTTGAGCTCGGTGAGCTCTATGACCAGGTCGCTGAGCCGGACGACGTCCTTCTCCCAGCCGTCGGGGAATTTGGACTTCTTCTGGCCGTTGAAGACGCCGAACTTGAAGCTCCAGGCGGAGAGGAAATCGGTGACGCTTTCGGCCTGCATGGCCGCGGCGGCGCTGTCTTTGACCAAACCGGCGCCGAAGCGGCCGACGAGCGCACGGGTCTCTTTGAGCACCGCCTTGAACTTGTTGAGCACGGCGGCCTCGTAGTCGCCCTCGCCGCGGGCGATGAGGCCGGCGGTCTTGCCCTCCTGGCCCAGGAAACTCCCGAAATGTTCCTTCACGCGCGTGACGGGGTTCCACGGATAGGCGCCGCTCTTGGGCAGGACGGCGAGGAACCTGTCCACCTCGGCCTCGGGCAGGTCCTTGCCGATGCGCGAGAACATGCTGTAGAGGGCCAGGTCGATGAGGACGTCGTAGGCCATGGTGATCTCGGCCTTGAGCGGCAGTTTGAGCTCGTCCACGCTGGCCGACATGACGCGGGCGAGGAAGCTGTCGATGGTCTGGATGTGGAAATCGGAATAATTGTCGATGACTCGGTCCACCAGCGCGCCGGCGCGCTTTATTATCTCCGCGCGGGAGAGCGAGACCAGAGCCATGGTCTCCTTTATCTTCTCCTCGTCGCGGCCCAGCGCCAGGTCCTTGAGCCAGCCCAGGATGCGGGCCTTCATCTCCTTGGCGGCGTTGTTGGTGAAGGTAACGGCCAGGATGGAGGAGAGGTCGTTATCGGGGACGCGCTCGGACAGCAGGAGCTGGACATAGCGCTGGGTAAGGGTGTAGGTCTTGCCGGAGCCGGCGCTGGCGCTTATGAGCAGGGCGTGCGGGAAGGCGAGCTTCGTGTCGCATTCCAGTACTGGCTTGTCCGGCTTTTTGGGCATAGGGGTATTATAAATAATTAGCCCGACAGCGTAGTGTCGGCCGGCCCCAAAAATGGTAGATTAGGGGCGCGCCAAAGGGGCCTTATGGCTAAAGCCGCTTTCATACACCTGCATAATCATTCCGAATACTCGCTTTTCGACGGGCTGCTGCGCTTCACGGACTGCCACGGCCGGCCGTCGGAGCTCATGCGCCGGCTGGCGGAACAGAAGAACCCCGCCATGGCCATCACCGACCACGGCAACATGTACGGCGCCGCCGAGTTCTATTTCACCGCGCGCGAACTGGGTATAAAGCCTGTCATCGGCTGCGAAGTGTACCTGCAGCGCACGCCGGTGACCGACAAGAGCGAGGGCTCCCACAAGGACGCCAGCCACCTGGTCCTGCTGGCCAGGGACGCCGCCGGATACGCCAATCTCTGCCGCATCGTGTCGAAAAGCTACCTGGAAGGCTTCAACCACGGCCCCAAGGTGGATTTCGACATGCTGGAGAAGCACGCCAAGGGGCTCGTCTGCCTCTCGGGCTGCATAGCGGGGCCCGTGTCGCGCGCCTGCCTGCGCGGCGACCTGGACGGGGCCGCCGCCCTGGCCCGGAAGCTGGCCGCCCTCTTCGGCAAGGGCGATTTCTATATCGAGCTGATGGACAACGGGATGAAGGAGCAGGCCGAGGCGATGAAGGGCCTGCTGGCGACGGCCAAAAGGACGAAACTACCCGTAGTGGCGACCAACGACTGCCATTACTGGAAGCCGGACGACTGGGAGACGCACGACGCCAAGCTCTGCCTCAATACCCGCTCGCTGGTCGCCGCGGCGGACCGCTTCCGCTTCAGCGGCCGCGAATACTATTTCAAGTCGCCCGAGCAGATGGCGAAGCTCTTCAGCCATACGCCCGAGGCGCTCAAGAACACGCTGGCCATAGCGGCCAAATGCGACGTCAAATTGCCGGAAGGCGCGCCGCTGACGCCGCCCTTCAAATCTCCGGCGAAATTAAAGGACCTTTGCCTCAAGGGTCTGGGCAAGCCGACGGCGGAGCAGAAAAAGCGCCTGGAGCACGAGCTCAAGGCCGTCAAGGCGGCGGGGCTGGAGGATTATTTCCTCATACTGGCCGACGCCGTACGCCGCGCGCGGGCCGAGGGCGTGCTGACCGGCCCCGGCCGCGGCGCGGCCGCCGGCTCCCTGATAAATTTCGCGCTGGGCGTGACCGCCGTGGACCCGCTGAAGTACGGCCTCAGCTTCGAGCGGTTCCTGGACACGGCGGCCTCCCCTTTCCCACCCCTGACGATAGAGACGCCCGAGACCCGCCGCGGCAAGTTCCTGGAGCTGCTGGCCAAAAAGCACGGCGAGGAAGCCGTCGCGGCCGCCGGCTACTTCAGCGTCAAGCAGCCGCGCAACCTGGCCCGCGACCTGGGCATAGCCCTGGGCGCCGACCGCGCCGCCGTGGAGCGGCTGGTCTCGGCCATACCTTTCAGCCACCGCGGCCCGGTATCGGACCTGGTCGAGGTGAAGCACCTGCTGACCGACCCCGCCGCGGAGAAGCTGGCCGACTTCACCGACCGGCTCTGCGGGATAAAGAACGGCTCCGGCGCCGACAACACCGCCGTGGTACTGACTCCAGGCCCGGCCGCCGGCCTCATGCCGCTCTCCAACGCGGGCCGCCGCGGCGGCCTGGCCGCCCAGTACGGCAAGCGCGACCTGGCGCGGCTGGGCTTCATGCAGTTCGACCTGGCGGGCCAGCGCGCGCTGGACGCCCAGCAGTCGGCGCTCGAACGCATAAAGACGCGCGGCTTCGACCTGGCCGCGATAGCGGAGGACGACCTCAAGACCTGGACGCTGATAGCCCACGGCGTCACAACCGGCGTCGCCGGCCTAGAAACCGAAGGCGTCAAGAAATACCTGGTGCAGCTCCAGCCCTCCCGGCTGGAGGACCTGGCCGCGCTAATCTCACTTTACCGCCCCGGCCCCATACAGGCCGGCCTGCTGGACGCCTTCATCGCCGCCAGGGCGAAGAAAGCCGGTGCCGCGCCGCATCCCGCGCTGGAACCTTTACTAAAGGACACTCTCGGCGTCATCGTCTACCAGGAGCAGGTCATGGCCGCGGCGGGAATGCTGGGCGGCTTCAAGCCGTCCGCCGCCAACGAACTGCGCCGCGCGCTGGCCAGGCGCGACGAGGAGTCCGCCGGTAAATTCCGCAAGGACTTCCTGGCCGGGGCCAAAAAGAAGAAGCTCGGCCCCAAGGACGCCGGGGCGGTGTTCGACGCGCTCGCCCGGTCGGCGGGGCACGCCGCCTGCAAAGCGCACGCCGTCTCCCAGGCCCTGCTGGCCTACCGCCAGGCCTGGCTCAAGGCCAATTACCCGCGCGAGTTCATGACCGCGCTGGTGGAGAGCGAGCGCGGCCGCCCCGACCAGGGCAATTACGCCCTGTACATGGCCGAGGCGCGGCGCATAGGCGTGAATATCTAAGGCCTACGCCGGCCTGCCCCTAAGGCCCGGGAAAACCGGACCCAATAACATCTTAAAACAGGGCCTTTCGCCTCATCAGCGAAAGGCCCTTTAAATTCCATAATAACCCTGCAGCCGCGCAGCCGGGCCGGGCCCGGCGCGGAACTTAAGGAGACCATATGAACAGAAAAGCGCTCATCTTCTCCCTCATACTGGCGCCGGCGTCGGCCTTCGCCGCCGAAACGGACCATTACACGCTCGCCGACCACGAGGTCGCCGACATCACCGAAGAGCTCAACGCCTACTCCAACCGCGCCGTCTACGACATACTCGAGAACCTCAACCGCGACGGCGGCTGCTCCGCCCCGGACGCGAAGCCCGAGCCCCAGCACTTCGTGTACGACGACTTCGACAATGAGCCGCCGCCCAAGACCCCCGAAGAGAAGCTCTACGCCCAGCTGCGCAACGTCTTCGCCAACCACAACAAGAGCCGCCTGATCAACGATATGCTCGACGGCCGAATACAGCGCAGCGTCATCCCGCTCAATGAATCGGTCTACGGCGAATGGTCCGTCGGCAACGGCTTACTCCTGGGCCGCAGCGGCGCCGCCAAAAGCCCGCTGGCCCTCTCGCCGCTGGTCAAGGTCGGCAGCTACGTGATAGGCGTCGACAAGCTCGAGCACATGTTCGGCATGGGCTACGCCTACTTCAAGCGCCACCACGTGCGCGGCATGAAGCTGCGCCGCGTGCTCAAGCTAGGCGTCATGGCCGAGAAGACCTACCTGGGCGGCAACTTCTTGGCCACAGGCGTCTTCACCTACGCCGACCTCTCCGCCAACTTCAACGGCATGCGCTTCTGGAACCACATGCTCCAGAAGGAAGACGACGTGCTGGGCAAGGAACACAATTACGGCCCCTACATCACCTGCGAGGCCGGCCAGTGGAAGCAGAACCCGGAGCGCAGCATAGATTTTTCGCGCTACGTGGACCTGACCTACCAGGAGAACTACAACTGCTCCAAGTTCGCCACGCAGAAGGGCGTGGACAAGTTCAAGGAATCGCTGGGCCGCCTGGAGGCCAAGCACGGCAAGACCCGCGGCGGCTTCGCCTGCCCCGCCGACCCCGCGCGCCTGGAACAGGCCGCCGAAAAGTACAAGGTGCCGGTCAACGGCGGCACCACCATCGACCACTGGATAATCAACCGCGACGGCAACGAGAAGGTCTCCTACTTCAACGAGTTCTGACCCCCCGCGGATCCCCCCCGCGAAAAAAGAACCCCCGCCGAAGCCGGCGGGGGTTCTCATTTTTAGGGCGGCGGCCGGGACTTAAAGCGAGGCGACTGCCATCAGGGCGGCGGTATTGTCGCGCAGCCAGCGGCGTTGCGCCTTGTAATCCGGACAGACGGCGCGCACATGCGTCCAGAAATCGCGGGAATGGTCCAGCCCGCGCAGGTGGCAGAGCTCGTGGATGACGACATAATCCAGCACGGCGCGAAATCTATCAGCAGCCCGGCCCCCTCGGTCCAGATGAGCGCGGCGTTGCCTCCGCTGCCGGACCTGAAAGACTTGAATTTAAGCATCTTTGGCTAGGCCCGCCCGGATCTTATCGAGGGCCTCTTCCTTGCGCCGGGCGATGTCGCGGGCTTCGTCCAGCGTCACCTGCGCGAAATGTATAGCTTGGCCGGGATTGTACTGCGCCAGCATATCTACGTCTGCCGAGATGACGCTGAAGACCCGCGGGTAGCCGCCGGTGGTCTGACGGTGGCGCAACAGGATTATGGGGCCGTCCGGCGTCAGTTGCACGGTACCGTCGGCGACAGGCCCCGAGATCATGTTGACCGGCCGACACTCCACGCCGGGCTCGCCGGAGAGATGCATCCCCATGCGGTCCATCTTTATGGTGGTACGCCACTGGGTTATGAAGAACTGCGCCGGCTGCTTGAGGAGCTTGTATTCGGGGCCGGGCAGGACGCGTATGCGCCCGTTAGGGTCGGTCCAGCCGCCCACCGCCACGAAAGGCACCGCCTCGCCGGGAGGAAGGCCCCCGCCTTCGCGCCCGCGGAAAGAAAGATAGGTGTACATCCCGTAGCGTCGCCCGCCGAAGGTCAGGCGGTCGCCGGCTTCGGCCTCGTAGACGCGGCTGTGGTCCACTTCCAGCGCGGAGCCGTCCTGGCGGGCCAGCCTAGCCTCCAGCGCGGCGCCTGTCAGCGCGAAGCGACCGGCCGTCAGGAACTCCAGTTCCGGCGGGCCCACTATCTCGAGCGCGGGCGCGCCCTCGGGATTGCCCAGCATCAGGTTGCCGCGCCGCAGCGCGAAGCGGTCCATGGCCCCCGCGGGCGAGACGCCTATGTCCTGCCGGCCGTATACCGGCAGGCCGGCGGTGCCGCAGAAGCCCGGCCGGACCAGCCGTATATTGCCGCGCACGCCAGAGGCGGCCGCGGCCTTGAGCGCCTTGTCTATAACGACCGGCAGACGGCGGGCCAAGTCCACCGCTATCGGGGAATCCGAATGTATGCAGAGCGTATCGGCCTTTATCTCTTTCCAGACCGGGGAGGCCGGGTCCCCGCTAACGTTGACGCGCCCGCGGCCCACTATCCCGGCGGCCTGGGCCAGCGCCTCTTCGATATCGGTTATGACGCCGCCGGCCTTGCGCGGCGCCAGACCAAGCGCGGCGGCCATCTCGTCCCAGGCGTAGCGGCGGTCCACGAAGGCCTCGCGCAGCACCACCACGCCGCTGCGGCGCGCGGCGGCCGCTATCTCGGAATCGTTGGGAGCGAGCAGCGTGACTACGCCCCTTTCTTTGAGCCAGGCGGCCAGCGTCGCGGCCAGAGCCGCGTCGCGGCAGGCGTCGTTGTAGAGCGCGCCGTGGAATTTAACCAACTTCACGCCCGGCAGCAGCCCGAGCTGGGCGTCCAGCGCGGCCAGCAGTTCCGCCGCCGGCAGCTTCATGCTCTCGCGGCCGAAATTGGGCCTGTCGGGATAGGAAACGTGGGCCGATACGGCCACGCCGCGCTTTACCGCCAGGTCGCGGAAGGCCTCCACGCTCTCTCGGTCGCCCGCGTGGCCGTCGCAGGCAATATTGGCTATCTGCACCAGCTCCATCAGCTGCCGGTCCTCCTCGTGGTGAGGCCCGCGCTCGCCTATGTCGCAGTTGACCTGGACGCTCATTCAGCCCTCTCAAAGACCACGCAATCTCCCGGCTCTATGGCGTAGAGCAGTTCCGGCTTTGTCATGCCCAGGATGTTCCAGCCGCCGGGCGAGGTCTCGGGATAGACGCCGGTCTGCTCGCCGGCCACGCCCACCGCGCCGGCCGGCACGGCGGGGCGCGGCGAATCCAGCCGCGGCGTGACCAGGGCCGGGTCAAGGCCCAGCAGGTAGGGGAAATGGGGGCGGAAGCCTATCATCGCCACTAGGTATTCCGGCGCCGTATGGCGCTTTATAATCTCCTCGGCGGAAAGCCTCGAGTGCGCGGCCACGCGGGAGAGGTCCTCGCCGTTATAGACCACCGGCAGGATATGGCGCTTGGCGCTCTGCACGGCCAGGGCCGCTTCCCCGGAAGGGACCTCCGCCAGGCAGGCTTCCATCGCGGCGCGTATCCCCTGCCAGTCCGAGAGCGGGCCGGCGTGAACCGCCAGCCCGGTATAGGACGGCACCACGTCGTGCGCGCCCAGCCGGCGCAGTTCCGGCGCCTTGCGCAGCCGCCGGTAGGCCCAGAGGACCCGCAGCGAAGTCAGCCGGTCTATCTTCTCGCCCAGCCGCCAGCACAGGCAGGCGTCGCCCAGAAAATAGGTGTCGATCTTTTCGGGAGCCCACATACGGGCGTTATTATATCACTATGGGCTCGTCCTGTGGGGCTGCCGGTGGATTCAGACCTTTATTATCCCCCGCCGGCGCAGTTCCCAGAAGCACTTGGCCATCGCCGACACGTCGGCCAGCGCGTTATGCGCGCTTTCGAAATCGGCCTCAAAAAGCTTCTTGTGCAGTTCCGCCAGCTTGGGCCACTTATAGCCTCGCGCGCCGGGGATCTCGCAGTACTCGGTAGTGCTGTGCATCGTGCAAATCTTTATGACCGACTGCGGAATATCCGTCATGCCGGCCCGCAGGAACTCGGCGCCGACTATCTTCTCGTCGTAGCCCATATTGTGGGCTATGAGGTACTTCGTCTCGTCCAGCAGAGCGCGGAACTCTTTAAGGACTTCCAAGAGATCCCGCCCCTCTTTGAGCGCGCGCTCCGTGGTAACGCCGTGTATCTTCGACGCCTCTTCCGGTATCGTGAAGCCGACGGGTTTGACCAGCGTATCCACCGACCTGAGCAGGTTCCCCTCCGCATCGTAGGCCATGTAGGCCAACTGCACCAGCCGCGGCCAGTTGTCCAGCTCGGTCACCGGCGCGCCCCAGCGCCGCGGCAGCCCCGTCGTCTCCGTATCGAAGAAAAGGAAAGCAGGCGGGACCGGCGCGTCGGAGAAAAGGTCGGGCTGTATGTGTTCCGTCACAGGGATAGTTTACAAAATCAATCGGACGACAGGGCTTTAACCACGGGGATATCGGCGCTGGCCAGGTCATATTTGAGCAGGTCGGCCGGCGGCACCCAGGCGATGGCCGCGTGATCGCGCAGCTCGAACTTGCCGGAGATATGCCTGGCCCGGTAGGCCAGCAGCTCGATGTGGAAATGCCTGTATTCGAACTCACTGGAACAGATAAAATCGCCTATCTCGGTTTCGACGCCGAACTCTTCCTTGAGCTCGCGCCGCAGGCAGGCCTCGGGCGTCTCGCCCGGCTCCAGCTTGCCGCCCGGGAACTCCCACTTGCCCGCCAGCGCGTCGCCCGACTTGCGCTGAGCTATAAGGACACGCCCATCCTTCTCTATGACAGCCGCCGTCACCTGCTTCATACGGCGGGCGCCCCCGGGCCGGCCGCCTGCTCCGCCGATGCCGCCGCGGCCCGCGCCGCGGCTTTGACATGCTCTTTCTTATGCGCCGCCACATCGGCGAATATCTTGGCCGCCACGAAGATGACCATTATGGTGCCGGCGCCGGGCATGGCGATAGACGCGAAGGCCCCCAGCAAAATCGTCAGGTGCATCACGATTATCCGCGGATAGGGGCTAGTCATGCACTCGCCGGCGCTGGTGTGACGGTATTCGCCGCCCGCTATGTAATTAAGGAAGAACGAAGCGGCGTGCCCGCCGAAAAGCGCCGCTATCCCCCATTTCACGGCGCCCAGGTAGTCCAGCCAGAGCCCTGGGTTCATCGGGTCCACCTTCGCGGGCCCCAATTGCGCGCCCTGCAGCACGAAGCCGAACAGGAAGATACCGTGGACGAACATAAACATGCCGAAGTGCACCGTGAAGAAGCAGGCCATGAAGAGTTTGCCGGCCATGGCCAACGCCGAGTACGCCGCCGTCAGCCCCGGCCCGGCCGCTGCCGCCAGACGGGCGCCGCCTCCGCGCAATTTAGCTATAGGCCCGCCCGCCAACAACATCTTGAGTATGGTAAAGAAACCGATTATCGCCGACTCCACCCAGTAGAGCGGCAGTATCTCGCGCAGTCCCCAGTCGCCGGCCAGGACAAGCCCCAGCGGCAGCAGGTTCGCGGCAATTATGAAATAACCGGATGTCGGCATGCGTGAATTCTATATCTTAAGCCCCGGGGCAGGAAAGCCCTCGTACAAACAGCCTCGTACAAACGGCCCCTTTTATTTGGGCCAGCCGATTATCTCCCCGGTGATCTTACGGAAGCGTCCCGACAGCGTTGTGTCGGGACCGGACGGGCCTAACAGTCTGCTGAAAAACCCTACTCGGAGGTATTTCGAGCAGATTTTGAAGCCGAGCCGCAGAGACGCGAAGCGAGCATCCTCGACGAGAGGCTGTAAGCTGAGCGACGCAAAGGCGCAGGCCAAAAGCTGCCGAAAGGACCCGAAAGGGGGTTTTTCAGCAGACTGCTAACTGCGGCATTATATACCGAGGCGTCGCGCAAAGGGTCCAACTCCGAAACGACCTCAAATGCGTATTCCGAGGCAAATCGGTCCAGCGTTCCGAACCAAATCAGTCCACCATTC
>CAZVWK010000032.1:0-21625 GCA_964631475.1 uncultured Elusimicrobiaceae bacterium
ATTGTGCAGCGCCATGGCCACGGCTATGGCCACGCCCAGGCCGGGATCGTTGAGCGCGGCCAGGAAGGTGGCCAGGCCCTCGGGAAAATTGTGTATGGTAATCGCGAGCGCGGTGAAGATGCCCATGCGCATCAGCTTGCCCTTGCGGATATGCTCATGCGCGCCCGGGACTCCGGCGGCCGTCGCCTCCCGGCACTCTTTCGCCGTCGGCACGTGGGCCGCCGGATCGTGCAGCGGGGCCGCTTCGGCCTCGCTGTGGGTCTCATGCGGGTTCTCGGAGGAAGGGATCAGGTTGTCTATAATCCCTATGAGCAGCATGCCGGCGAAGAAAGAACCCGCGTTGATCCAGTGCCCCGCCGGGTCTCCGTAGGCCTCGACCAGCGCCGCCGACCCCTTATGGAAGATCTCCACGAAGGAAACATAGAGCATGACGCCGGCGCTGAAGCCGGTGGAGACGGAAAGGAAGCGGTAGCTGGTTTTTTTGGCGGCGAAGGCGATGAGACTGCCCGCGCCGGTGGCCATACCGGCGAAGAGGGTCAGCCCGAAAGCCAGCCAGAAGTTTTCCATGCTTATTTAGAGACCAGGTATATGCCGCCGGAGATCAGCAGGGTCCCGAACAACTTGTTCATCGTGAAGCTCTCCCCGAGGAAGAGATAGGCCAGCAGGAAGGCGAAGAGCGGGTAGGACGAGCTCAGGGGAACCACGCGAGAGGCTTCGGCGGCTCCCAGGGCCTTGAAGTAGAAATAGACTCCTCCCATGGTCACGACCACGCTGGCCAGCACCCAGGGCCCGGCGGAACGGCCCGCGGAGGAGAGGGCCCCCCTGGTGAAATCCCAGTTCAGCGCCAGCAACGGCACGAAGCCCAGCCACATGAAGAGGGTCCGCATGAAGAAGGCGGAAGAAGAGTCGGTGTATCTCAGGCTCAGCTTATCGAAGAAAGCCCCCGCGCCCCAGCAGAGCGCGGCCAGCGACACGAAGAAGACGGCGGAGAGGGTCATGAGGGCTTCACGGCGGCGGCATGGAACCGGGGAGGTCGTTCTGCGCGAACGGGTCCTTGAGGTAAGGCTTTATGTAATCGGCGAAGCCCCATTCGTCCTTGTAGGAGAGCGCCTCGCGGTAATGCTCGCGGGCCTTGTCGCGCAGGCCCTGGAGATCCAGCGCGTGGCCGGCGCGCACCACGGCCCAGACGGCCCAGCGCGTGGGGTGGGCGTCCGGGTCCTTCTTAAGCGTCTGCCTGGCGCGCAGGAATTTTTCCAGTCCTTTCTGGTAATCGCGGTCGACCAGATAGATGGCGCCCAGCGCCACGAGTATGCGGGGCAGGTAGTTCGGCCTGTATACCGGGTCCCCGCCCTCGAGCCGCTTCAGGTAATCTTCGGCCGAGGCCCTGCTCTCCGCGTACTGCCTGTTCTCGAAAAGCGAGACTATCTCGACGAAATGCATCTGGGCGTGGTCGGGGTACTTCGCCCTCAGTTCCTTCGCCCATTTCACCGCCGTCTTCGGGTCGGCGTACCTGCCCCCAGTCTCCGTATAGATCTCGACGAGTATGAGCTTGGCCGCGGTGGAATTGAAATAGCCCTTCTCGCGGCAGAGGTTTAGATATTTCAGCCCCTTCTCCGCGTCCCCGTTCATGAGCAGTTTGGCCAGGACCTTGACCACGCCGGACAGCGTGCCGGCGTAGTATTCGTACATCCCTAGGCCCAGGTAGGCGTCGTAAAGCTCTGGGTCCAGGTCCAGCGCCTTGCGCGTGTGCGAGAGCGCTTTCCTGCCTTCCAGATAGGCCTTAATCCAGCGGTGCTGCAGCAGGGCAAGCCTGGCCCGCAGGCCGTGCATGCCGCCTACGCACATATGGGCGTTGGCGTCGCCGGGATGCTTCTTGAGCCACTTGTACCCGACCGTTATGGCCTTCTCGGTCAGCGCCTCGTACTCCTTGTCCAGGACCGGGTCGGATTCGTCCTCGAGGTACTCGAAATGCGCCCACTTCACCATCGCCACGCCGAAATGACCGAAGGGGTGGTCGGGGTATTTTCTCACGGCCTCGTCGAAATGCTTCTGCGCCTCGGGCAGCGTGACGGCGTAGACCGCGTCGAGGCCCTTCTTGGACAGCTCGCGCAGCTCGGCGGGCAGCGGCTCGTATGAAGGCTTGGCGGCGGCTGCCGGCACGGCCAGGGCGGCGCAGAGGAGAAGAGACTTCATGCGGGGGTCCTCACTTCCGGATAATATCGAAACCGGTGTATTTCCTGAGCGGCTCGGGTATCACCACGCTGCCGTCCTCGCGCTGAAAATTCTCGAGTATAGCCGCGAAGGTGCGGCCGACGGCGAGGCCCGAGCCGTTGAGCGTGTGGAAGAACTCGGTCTTCTTGCCGTCGGCGCGCCTGAAGCGCGCGTTCATGCGGCGGGCCTGGAAATCGAGGCAGTTGGAGCACGAGGAGATCTCGCGGAAGCGGTCCTCCGAAGGCATCCAGACCTCCAGGTCGTAGGTCCTGGCGGCCGAGAAGCCCATGTCGCCGGCGCAGAGCTCCAGCACGCGGTACGGCAGCCCCAGCAGCGCGAGCACCCTGGCCGCCTCGGCGGTCATCTCGTCGAGCGCGGCCTTTGAATCCTCGGGGCGGCTGAGCCAGACCAGCTCGACCTTGTTGAACTGGTGATTGCGGATAAGGCCGCGCGTGTCCTTGCCGTAGGAGCCGGCCTCCTGCCGGAAGCAGGCGGTGTAAGCGGCGAACTTTTTGGGCAGGTCGGTCTCTTTGAGCGTCTCGCCGCGGTACATGTTGGTAAGCGGGACTTCGGCCGTGGGGATCAGGTAAAGCGGCGGCTCGGAGGCGACCTTGTAGAGATCCTGTTCGAACTTGGGCAGCTGGCCGGTGCCGGTCAGGACCTCGGGCGTCACCAGGAAGGGCGGGAAGACCTCCGTGTAGCCGTGGCTGCCGGTATGCAGGTCCAGCATGAACTGTATGAGCGCGCGCTCCAGGCGCGCGCCCGCTCCGCGCAGCAGGGCGAAGCGCGAGCCCGAAAGTTTCGAGGCCGCGGCGAAATCCAGTATTCCCAGGGCCTCGCCCAGGGCGTGATGGTCCAGCGGCTTGAAATCGAATTCCGCGCGGCGCAAGACGTCCTCGCGCACCAGCCGGTTGTCCTCGGCGGAGCGGCCCGGCGGGACGCCCTCGCAGGGCAGGTTGGGCATGGCGAGCAGGAGCCCGTTCAGTTCTTTCTCGGCGGCCGCCAGGGCCTCTTCTCCCGCGCGGAGTTTTTCTTTAAGGGCCTCGGCTTCGGCGGCTGCGGCCGGGTCGGGTTGCGCGCCGGCGGCGCGGGCCTTGCCGATGACCGCGGAAAGTTCCCTGCGCCTGGCGCGTGCGGCCTCCACTTCGGCGAGAACGGCGCGGTGGGCCGAATCCTTCTCCAGCGCCTCTTCCAGCAGGCGCAGGCCGGCCTCGCCGCGCGCGGCCATCGCCGCGCGGGCCTTGCCGGGATCGGAACGCAGGGCCTTGATGTCAAGCATGCAGTTATTCCGCCGCTTCAAAAGGTATCTCGAATTCCCTGACCAGCAGTGACAGGTCGTCGCCGGCGCGCGGCTCGGCCATTACCCGTATCTTAAGAGCGGCCGGGCGCAGGCCGGCCCCCCGCAGCCTTTGCAACTGGGCGGCCAGATTAGCCTGGTATATGTTGACTTTCTGTTCCGAGCGGGCGGCCAGGCGGGAAACGCGGGTCTCGCCGACATGGAAAGGGACGGTCCAGACCCCACGCCCGCCGTTGGAGGAAACGTTTATCGAGAAATCGTAGCGCAGGACTAGGGCCTCCGCCGGGACGGCGGACGGATTGGAGACCGCGAGCACGACGCGGGGCCGGCCCTTCATTGCTCCGGCGCGGGAGAACTTCAGGGAGGAGACGTCCAGGTAAGGAAGCCTCTTCTGCCCCTCGCCTTTGGAAAGCTGCCAGACCGCGCCGGTAACGGAGGGCTGGGCGGGCAGCGCCGGCGTCATAAAAGCCAGGAGCATCATTGTCAGCAGCAGTTTTTTCACGCGTTCCCCTCCAGCCTGGCGCTCAGCGCCTCGCCCATCACCAGCAGCACGCAGCACTCCGCTTCGCCGTCCCTGCAGGAAAGGGTCAGCCTCACGCGCACTGCGGTGTCGGCCGGCTCGGCGGGAAGCGAATCGCCGAAAGTCCCGGTTATGAAATCGAGCTCCCCCTGTATGCAGCGGGGCACCGAGGGCAGCAGCATCTCCCCCGTCCTGGCCGAGATGACCGAAAGGAAGGAGTTGAACAGGATATTGCCCACCTCTGAAATAAGCAGTTCCTCGGCCTTGTTCATGGAGCTCATCTTCACGAACGAATAGCCCAGGAAGCAGCGCGAGATGACCTCCACGTCGCCCGGCCGGAAAGTTATGAGCGCGCGCAGCGAGCCGAGCCCCGAGACCGTGAAAATGACGCCGGCGCCGTTCTGATCGCCCGCCGGCCTGAGCGCTTCGGCGCTGACGGCCACCTCTATCTCCTTCAGGGCCCATTGGCCAGCTGAAATGCGGGCGAGCTTGGAGATGGAGCGGGCCACCGCCTCCTGCGCCAGCCCTTTCCAGTCCGCCGCTCCGGAATCGCCGTTTTTATTCATCCCCATCGTCACCGAGGCCATAAATTCCCTCAGTTCAGCCATGGAGAAGGGTTTGCGAAGTATGCCTATCACGCCCAGTTCCCTTATCCTGGCGTCCACTCCCGGCTGCTCCACCGCGGAGACCACCGCGACGCGCACCGAGGGGAACTCCCGCCGCAGGGCGCCGATCAGTTCCAGCCCGTCCCTGCCCGGCATCACCAGGTCCACGAAGGCGAGGTCTGGGGCATTAAGCCTGCAGGCGGCCAGCGCCGCGTCGTAGTCTGGAGCCAACTCCATGACTGCGTGGCCCTGGCTTTCCAGGGCGGTCTTGAGTATGCCGGCCGCCAGCAGGTTATCGTCCGCCACCAGTATCTTCATAACGCCCCCCGCCCGTGGTCAGGCCCTGACGGCCGCCCTGCGGAGCCCTCCGCCCAGCGCCCTGCGCTTGAGCTCGGCCGCCTTGTCGGTCCTCTCCCAGGAGAACTTCGCGTCGCCGCGGCCGAAGTGTCCGTAGGCCGCGGTGCGCCTGAAGATGGGCGCGCGCAGGCCCAGGGTTTTGATTATGCCCTTGGGCGTGAAGTCGAAGACCTTCATCGCGACGTCCGAGAGCTTCGAATCGTCCACCAGGCCGGTACCGTGGGTGTCCACGTAAAGGCCGACGGGCTCGGCCACGCCGATGGCGTAGGCGACCTGCACGGTGCACTCGCGGGCCAGGCCGGCCGCGACGATGTTCTTGGCCGCATAGCGGGTCATGTAGGCCGCCGAGCGATCCACCTTGGTCGGGTCCTTGCCGGAGAACGCGCCGCCGCCGTGCGGCGCCACGCCGCCGTAGGTGTCCACGATAATCTTGCGGCCGGTTACGCCGGCGTCGCTCTGCGGGCCGCCGACGACAAACTTGCCAGTCGGGTTGATGAGGAAGCGGGTGTTCTTGTCCAGCAGCCTCCTGTCGATGACCGGCAGGATCACGTTGTCGATTATTTCCCGCTTGGACTTTTCGGTTATCCGGTGGCCGGTGGAGTCCAGGATCTCCTCGGTATGCTGGGAGGAGATTACGACGGTGTCGACGCGCACGGGGCGGCCGTCGAAATACTCCACGGTCACCTGCGACTTGCCGTCGGGGCCCAGGTAGGGCAAGATCTTCTTCTTGCGCACTTCGGCCAGGCGCATTGAGAGCTTCTGCGCCAGCGTCAGGGAGAGCGGCATCAGCTCCTGGGTCTCGTCGCAGGCGTAGCCGACCATCATGCCCTGGTCGCCGGCGCCGCCGGTGTCCACGCCCTGGGCTATGTCGGGGCTCTGGCGGCCTATCACGTTGAGGACCGCGCAGGTCTCGTAATTGAAGCCGTACTTGCTGTGGGTGTAGCCGATATCCCTTATCACCGAGCGCACCAGAGAATCCACGTCGACGTAGGTCTTCGTGGTTATTTCGCCGCCCACCATCACCATGCCGCGGGTGATGAAGGTCTCGCAGGCAACGCGGCCCATCGGGTCCTTTTTCATTATCTCGTCGAGCACCGCGTCTGAGATCTGGTCGCAGACCTTGTCCGGATGTCCTTCCGTCACCGACTCCGAAGTAACGTATCTCTTTCCCTTGTAGTTCATCTCTTTTTTCTCCTTGGTTCCGCCCCGTTAGAGGCCCGACCCCGCCTTGCGGCGGGCGGCTGAGGCCGCCCCGCGGCGGCCCGGCAACGGGAGCGGTTATTTCCCTTCCACTAAACCTTTGGCGAAGGCCAGGAGCTTCTTGACGGCCTCGGCCGAGGGGCCCTCCGCGTAGGTGCGAAGCAGCGGCTCGGTGCCCGAAGGGCGCAGCAGCAGCCAGCTGTCGTCCTCGAGCACGATCTTGAGGCCGTCGAGCGTGACCGCGTCCTGCATCTTCTTCCCTATGACGGTCTTGGGGAGCTTCTTCTTGAGCTTCACGGCGAAAGAGTGCTTGTTGCTTATCGGCTTCTCAAGGCGGAAGTCCACGCGCTCGAAATGGGAGGCCCCGTACTTCTTCTCTATGTCCCTGTAAAGTTCGGTTATGGTTTTGCCGGTCTTCGAAGTCATCTCGGCGAAGGCCAGGGCGGTCAGCACGCCGTCGCGCTCGGGCAGGTTGCCCTTCCAGGCGTAGCCGCCGGACTCCTCCGCGCCGAAAGACACGTCCTCGGAGATCATCTTCTCGGCTATGTACTTGAAGCCGACCGGGACCTCTTCGAACTGGAGGTTATGGGCGCGGGCTATCCGCTTGGTCAGGTAGCCCATAGAGACGGCCTGTATGACCTTGCCCTTGAGCTTGTCGCGCTGGAGCAGGTACTCTAGCAGCATCGGGGCTATCTGGCAGGGAGTCATGTAGACGCCCTTGTCGCTGACCAGGGCGAAGCGGTCGGCGTCGCCGTCCAGGGCCGCGCCCATCATAGCCTTCTTCTCTTTCACCGTCTTTATCAGCAGCCGCAGGTTGGACTCCACCGGCTCTGGCGAATGGATGCCGGGGAAAAGGGGATCGCGCTCCTCGTGCAGGCGGACGACGTTCTTCGCGGAGAAGACGTCGGCGGCCAGTTCCGCGCCGCAGCCGTACATGAAATCCACCACTACCGGCCCCTTGACCTGCTCCAGGAGCCTGGCGTAAGGCAGCCGGGAATTGAGGTAGGAAAGGTAGTCCTTCCGGAAAGACTTCTTGGGCACTCCGGCGGACTTCACCTTATGCGGCGAGGCCTTGAAGATGTAGGTCTCCAGTTCGGCGGTTACGGTCGGGGGGGCCGAGCGGCCGCCCTGCTTAACTTTGACGCCGTTGTAGAAATACTTGTTATGGCTGGCCGTTATCATTATCCCGTAATCGAACTTGCCGGCGGTGAGAAAACTGACGGCCGGCGTCGGCAGTGGGGCGTCCGCCAGGGTGCAGTCAACGCCCTGGGAGGCCAGCACGTCGCCGAACACTTCGGCGAAACGGTCCGACATGAAGCGGCGGTCGTAGCCGATGACCACCTTCGGCTTCTCGGCCGCGCGCATATGCTTGTAGGCGAGGAAGTCGCTGAAGCCCTGGGCTATCCTGCGCAGCGAGTCGAAAGTGAAATCCCGGGAAATGACGCCCCTGAAGCCGTCGGTACCGAAGGAGATATTATGGGAATTGGCGCTCATTGTTCAGCTCCGGGCGGCCCTCACCGTGTCGCGTGACGGGGAAGCCGCCTTTTTCAGTTCTTCGAGGAGGATATGATAATAAATACGGGGCCGGTTAGTCCACGCGGGACCCGCGCCGCCCCACCGCCGGGATTCCGGCGCCGGCGGCCGCCAGCGACAGGAGCCTGGCGCAGCCAGCCGAGGTGTTCTCGCCTGGGAAAAGACGGTCGAGAGCGTAGACGCCGGCGACGCCGAGGCGCCCGAGCGCGCGGGAAGGGATGGTCTCGCAACTTCCGCAGAACACGAGCACCGGCTTGCCCGCGGCGGCCGCCAGCTTGGCGGCCGCCGCCGGGGCCTTCCCGTAAAGGGTCTGGCGGTCGAAACGCCCTTCGCCGGTAGCGAGGACGTCGCAGCCGGCCAGCGCGGCTCCAAAGCCGGAGACCTCCAGCACCCAGGCGGCGCCGTCCGCGAGACGCGCTCCGAAGATCGCCGCCAGCCCGGCGCCCAGCCCTCCGGCAGCGGCTCCCCGGCGCAGGCGGGCGATATCGGACCCGCAAAAAGCCCGCGCGGCCGCCGCAAATCGGCGCATGGCTTTTTCGATCAGCAGCACCTGCTCCCGGGAGGCGCCCTTCTGTGGTCCGTAGACGCGCGCCGAGCCCTCGGGCCCGCAGAGCGGGTTCGTCACGTCTGCTAGGCCCGTCACCTTTATCCCCCTGAAAAGAGCGAACTCCGGCCCCGGCTCTATCCGCGCCAGTTTGAGCAGCCCGGCCGCCCCTTCGGGCACGGGCCGGCCGTTCTTGTCCAGCAGCCGCCAGCCGCAGGCGGCCGCGCAGCCGGCGCCCGCGTCGCTGGAGGCGCTGCCGCCCAGCCCCACGAAGATTTCCTTCGCCCCAGAGCGCGCGGCGGCCGCCATCAGTTCGCCCACGCCGCGCGTGGAGGCGGACATCGGATCGTTGCGCACACCGCCCAGCCGCCGCAGGCCGGCGGCTTCCGACATCTCTATAACCGCCCGCCGGCCGGGCAGCGCCAGGAAGCGCGCCCTTAAAGGCGCCCCCAGCGGGCCGCTGACGCGGCGGTAACGGAAGCGTCCTCCCGCAGTCGCCCTGAGCACCTCCGCCAGCCCGTCCCCTCCGTCGGCTATCCCGGGAAAGGCCTCGGCCGAGCCGGGGCGGGCTTTTTCGAAACCTTTTTTGAGCGCGCGCGAGGCGGCCGCCCCGGAGAGGGTTCCCTTGAAGGCGTTGCAGGCGCAGAGTATTTTCATGCAAAAGCTGGATTGCCGAGACCTGCGTAAATAATGTCCGTGTTGGCCGGGCCGATTTTAGAGCGAGACAAGGAGCCCGGAGCGTGGCGCAGCAGCGCTGCGCAAGCGAACGAGCGACGCAGTCGCAGCCTAAAATCGCCCGGCCCTTTCCCGCAGGGAAAGGGAGGCTTGCCTTTTGAGCGTCTGCTTCGTTGCTCCTCGCTCACAGGCCTATGGGCATGCTCGCTCGTCGCGCCTCGCACCCGTCTCAAAGTTCAAGCCTCCAGCGCCGACATTATTTACGCAGGCCCCAGTAATGATAGAATAAATTCGATGAAGAAGACCAAGCCCGCGATAGTCTATCGCCACGGCCGGGGAGCCTACATAAACCTGACCAACCGCTGCCCGACGGCCTGCTCTTTCTGTATAAAAAAAGTCTGGAAGATGAGCTACAGGGGAAACCGGCTGGACCTCGCCGGGGCCGAACCTGCGGCCGCGGACATCGCCGCGGAACTCTCGCGGGAATACGCGGCGGACCCCTTTCAGGAGATGGTCTTCTGCGGCTACGGAGAGCCGACGATGCGCTTCGAAGAACTCAAAAAGGTCTGCCGCCTGCTGCGCTCCGGAGCCGTGGCCGGAGTTCCCCGGGACCTCCGCGTGCGCCTCAACACCAACGGCCTGGGCGACCTTGTAACCGGCCGCGACTCGGCGGCCGAACTGGCCGGCCTGGTGGACTCAATCCACGTCAGCCTCAACACCGCAGACCCGGACGACTGGCTGGAAATGATGAGGCCCGCGCCGCAGTACGCGGAAAAAGGCTTCGCCGGCGTCCTGGCTTTCATCCGCTCGGCCTCGGCGGCGATCAAAGAAACTGTGGCCACCGCCGTGGATAAACCGGGGCTGGACAAGGAACGTTTCGCGGCCCTGGCCAGGGAACTCGGCGCTGAACCAAGGTTCAGGCCCATGCTGGAGGAAGAGAATGGCGGTTGAACGCAGGATGGTTCTAATCTGGGTCGCCCTGGCGGCCCTCATCATAGTCAGCGTCCCCAGCGTGCTTTTTCACAAGGCGGCCAGAAGGTACTTCGGTTTTCTAGGCGGCTGGGAGACCGGCCTCATCAAGCCTTCCAAGCCCACGGCCATGCCGCCCATGCGCAAAAGCACAGATAAAGCCCTGAACCCGCAGCCGGAACTGCGCTTCGCCAGGTTCTCCCTGAACGCGAAAGACGCCTCCGAAGTCAGGCTGGTGGGCGATTTCAACAAATGGGACCCGGCGGCGCTCAAGCTGGTTAAAAAGGACGGGGTTTGGGAAACGATAGTCACGCTTCCGCCCGGCGAGTACCGCTACGCCTACATAGTCGACGGCAGCCAGTCCCCCGATCCGGCCAACCCCGAAACCGCCGACCTCGACGGCGTCCGCGTTTCTCTGCGGAGGATAAAGTGAGGGCGGCCGCCCTCTTTCTGCTTGCCCTGCTGCTGCCGGCGGCGCGCGTTGCCGCCGGCACAGCCCTGCTCTGGCTGCCCCCTTCCGGCTCAAGCATAGGACCGGCCCTGGACGCGCTGGAACGGGATCCGGGCCTGAAATTGACGCTGGCCCTGGAGTCCCAGCCTTCGGAGCCGGAACTCTCCCGGCTCAAGGCCCTGCTGGCCGGCGGCAGGGTGGAACTGGCCTTGCGCGCACCGGAGGCGCCGCCCCTCTTCCTTCTCTACTACCCCAGCGACCCGGCCTCGGCCTGGAAAGGCAAGCTGGGAGAGCACCGGAACAATCCGTATTTCTTCGCCCTGCGCCTGCTGGACGCCCGGGACAGGCTGCCCCTCTACCGCGAACACCCTCCCAGGGGCCTGGCCTCCTCTCCGGGCGGCATGGCCGAAGGCGCCCAGCCGGCTCTGAGATCACTGGGATTATCCTGGGCGGCGGCGGGGGCCGCGGCCCCGGACGGCGCGCACCCGCCCGTCTCAAAGGACGGCGTGACGGCGGTCCCGTTCTCCCTGGTCTCCTCCACCGAGGCCTGGGCGCCAGGCCGCCGGGCCGCCGCCTGCGGCTCCTCCCCCTGCTTTTTCGTGATAGACGGGGATGCCGACTCCCCGGATCCCGCGCACCAGCCGGCCCTGCTGGACTACTGGCTCTCCGTCGAACCGCCGCGCATGACGGTCTCGGAACTCCTGGCTTCCACCGCACCCGCCCAAGCCGAAAAACTCTCTTTCCCGCCCTGGAGCGGCGACTACGGGGCCTGGGCAGGCTCGCCGCGCCAAGCAGGAGCCGGAACGGCCCTGTCCGGGCTGCGCGACGCCATCTCCCTTTACATGAACGAGCGGCCCGGAGAAAAAGCGCTCAGGGCCGTCATGCAGGCCTACTTCGCCACCGGCGCCGGCCGGGAACTGGCCGGCCTGGGTTCTCCCGATCCTGACGCGCGCCGCGAGGCCGAGGGGGCCTTCCAGGCTAGGGCCTCCGACGTGTACAGGCTCATGGGAAAACGCCTGCCCCGCTGGATATTCTCTCCTCTGGAAAAACTTTCGCCCGAAGGCGAGGCCGCCGGCTCTTTCACCTCCAGCCTCGAAGGCAGCAGCCTGCGGCTGGAGAACGGCGACACCCCACCCTCCCTGCCCGTTCCCGCGCCCAAACTGCCGGGCGGACTGGACCCGTCGAAAGCGCTGAAACTGCGGTCGCTTTCGGTAGACTGGGACGAGGAAGAAGTTGCCTTCGAGTTCTCGGCGGCCGCCGGCCCGGCGGAAGGGGTTGGCATCGAACTTTACATCGACGTGAACAAGAGGCAGGGCGCCGGCAGGACGGCTCTTCTGGCCGCCCAGGCTCCGCGACTCTACCCCGAGGACGCCTGGGAGTACGCCGTCTCGCTGCGGGACGGCAAGGCCGAGCTCTTCACCGCCGGGGCGCGGCGCCCGGCGGCCGTCCTCAAGGCCGCGGCCGGCGCCGACGGCGCGATAACCGTCAAAATCCCCCGCCGCCTGCTGGCCGGCAGTCCGGAGCGCTGGGGCTACGCGGCCTTCCTTTTCTTCGGCGCAGGAGCCTCGCCCGTCGATTCGCTCTGCGCCGAGAACAGCGGCGGCTACGTCCACGCGGCCAGGCACGGCAAGTGAACAGGGAGGCCCCATGGCCGGACTTCGGGAAATAATATCCTTCACGGACGCGCGGTTGCGCTCCTCTTCATTCAGGGACGGCTCCCTGAACGGCCTGCAGGTCGAAGGACGGGGAGCCGTACGCGCGGTCGCGCTGGGCGTCTCGGCGTCGCTGGAATTCCTGCGCCGCGCGGCCGCCGCCGGGGCCGACCTGGCGATAGTTCATCACGGATTGTTCTGGAAAGGGCATACCGAAGCGGTGAGCGGCCCTCTGAAAAAGAAACTGGCGCTGCTCCTGGACAGCGGCATGAGCCTGGCCGCCTGGCACCTGCCGCTGGACGCCCATCCCTCCATCGGCAACAACGCGGCCCTGCTGCGGCTTCTGGGAGCAGCGAAACCGCGCCCTTTCGGCGGATACGACGGCCAGCTGATCGGCCTTGCCGGAATGCTGAGGCGGCCGTTGTCGCCGGAGAAGGCCGCTTCGATCCTGGCCCGCGGCCTGGGGGCTAAGCCGCTGCTTTTCCCTTACGGCCCCCGTAAGATACGCCGCGCGGGCGCCGTCTCCGGCGGCGCGGCCCGCATGTTCCCCCAGGCCGCCGAAGCCGGGCTGGACCTCTACGTCACCGGCGAAGCCGGCGAGCCCAGCCAGGAAGCCGCGAGGGAACTGGGCGTCAATTTTATAGCGGCGGGGCATTACAACACGGAGAAGGAAGGGGTTAAGGGCCTGGGGCGCCTGCTCGCGCGCCGGTTCCGCCTGAAAACCTTCTTCGTCGACGTGCCCAACCCGGTCTGAGAATTCCTTTCAGTCTCCGTATTCCAGGCGGGGGATGACCAGGGCCAGCGCGGATATCGCTAGCACGGCGCAGGAGTTGAAAAGTATGCTGAAGCCCACGGACCGGCTCTCGGCCAGCAGGCCGTTGAGCATGAAGGTCAGCGGGAGCACGGCGTAGCTCACCGTGGTAAGCACCGAAAAGAACCGCCCCTTCATCTCCTCGGGCACCGTGCGCTGGAACAGCGTCAGCACGACGGCGTTGCCCAGGCCCAGCGACGCGCCCATCAGGAACAGCAGACCGCAGATGGCCCAGCGGTCCGCGGTGAAGTAGAGGCCCAGGAACGGTATCCCCACCGCCAGCAGCGAGGCGAAGAACCAGCGGTAGATGTTGCGGTAGCCGGCCTTGAAGCTCATCGTGAGCGCGGCCAGGGCGGAACCGGCCGCGAAGAAAGTCTCGAAAACGGCCAGCCACTTGACCGAGCCCTGGACTACGAACTTCACCATCATCGGGATCAGTATGAGTATGGGCCCGACGAAAAAATTGAAGGCCGCGAAAGAGAGAAGCAGCGCCAGCAGCGGCCTGTTCCCGGCGATATAGCGAAGTCCCGCCTTCAACTCGTCGAAATACGGGGCCTGCTCGCCCCTGCGCGACCGCAGGTCGGAGGTTATCAGCCAGACCGCGATAAAAGAAAGGGCGTAGGTGACGGAGTTGAAGATGAAAGCACCGGCGGCTCCGATGGCGGCCAGCAGCACGCTGCCTAGTGCGCTGCCGAAGACGTTGGAGAGCTGCATGACGGAAGAGTCGGCTGCGGTGGCCGCCCCGAGGTCTTTCTCCGAGGTCAGGCGCAGCAGCGAACTGGCCACGGAGGCCTCGAACATGGGCCCGAAGCCAGCTATCATGAAACAGAGCCCGTAAAGCATCCAGAGCTCCAGCCGGCCGGACCAGGTCAACAGGGCGAGCGTGAAGACCAGGACCAGCCGGGCCGCGTCGGCCCAGAGCATGGACAGGCGCTTGTCGCTGCGGTCGACCAGCGCGCCGAAGAAGGGGCCGAAAAGGACCACCGGCAGGAAGGTCATGGCCATGATCATACCCAGATGGAACTTGCCGTGGTCGTCCGCCGAGCTCAACACCCACCAGGCTATGGTTATGGCGAAAAACTTGTCCCCGACGGCGGAGATTACCCGTCCGGCGAAGAGCCGGCGGAAATCGGGATAGATCCCCAGGGGATGCTCTTTCAGGGCCTTTCTCATCGGCAGCATTTTATAATATAGTTCTCTTGGCGCAAAAAACTCAGAGCGGATCCGGAGGCGGTTCGCTATTCGCAAACAAGGAGAGTCCCATGGACAGGACGCGGTTGATGACCAGCATAAGCCCGGACTGGGATTCATTCGTAAAGATGGATACCGCCGAAAAGATCCCCTTCTTCACCAAGAACGGCCGGATTTACGACTGCCTATTCGCCCAGCAGCTGGGCCGCGACCGCCTGGAGCATCTCTTTAAAACGGCCGACGCGCTGAGGAAGATGACAAAGACTAGGGAAGGCATGAACACGGCCAACTCCCTGCTGGCGCACAAGAGGGCTATGCTCTACTTCGTGCAGCCGTCCACCAGGACCTTCCTTTCCTTCCTCAACGCCTGCCACATCCTTGGCATCAAGACCTCGGAGATCCGCGACACCACGACCTCTTCCGAAGTCAAGGGCGAGACCCCCGAGGACGCGGTGCGCACCTTCTCAAGCTACGTGGACATGATAATCATGCGCCATCCCACGCCCGGCTTCGTGGAGAAGACGGCCTGGCTGATGAACCGCACCGACCGGCCGGTGCCGATCATCAACGGCGGCTCGGGCAAGGACCAGCACCCCACGCAGGCCCTGCTCGACGCCTACACGCTCTACAAGAGCTTCAACGGCGAAATAGACGGCAAGACCATAGCGATGGTCGGCGACCTGAAGCGCGGCCGCACTGTGCGCTCGCTGTCCTACCTGATGAAGAACTACAAGGGCGTGAAACTGGCCTTCGTCTCGCCGGAGCAGTTCCGCATGGAGGACGACATCCTGGAGTTCCTCCGCAGGCACAATATCCCGTTCACCGAGACGGAGGACTTCAGGTCCGTGATGGGCGAGGCCGACGCGATATACATGACGCGCATACAGGACGAGCACGACAAGGCGGGGGAATCCAGGGCCGTGGACTATTCCCCCTTCTACTTCAAGAAGGAGCACCTGAACGTCATCAAGAAGGACTGCGTGCTGCTGCACCCGCTGCCGCGCCGCTTCGAGATAGACCCGGTCGTGGACGAGGACAGGCGCGCCATTTACTGGCGGCAGGAGCGCAACGGCATGTGGGTGCGCGCCGCCCTGATGGCGCACATCTTCGGCGTCGACTCGGCTATAACGCACGAATAGGCGCCCCTCCGGGGCAAAAGAAAAACCCCGGGCCCGCCCGGGGTTTTTTCATGGGCGCCGGGCTCTTCACCAGTCGGCGGGCTTATAATCCTTGAGGAACTTGCCCCAGACATGCTCGCCGGTATTAAATCCGGCGATGATGGGGTCCACTATGCGGGCGGCGCCGTCCACTATGTCCAGCGGCGGATGGAAGCGGTGCTCGCGGGCCTTGCGCTCGGCTATGTGCGCGGGGTCCTCGTCGGTCACCCAGCCGGTGTCCACCGCGTTCATGTGTATGCCGCCGGCGTGGTAATCGGCGGCCGCGGTGCGGGTCATCATGTTGAGCGCGGCCTTGGCCATATTGGTATGCGGGTGCCTCGTGGTCTTGAACTTGCGGTAGAACTGTCCCTCGACGGCCGAAACATTGACTATATGCTTGTCCCGCTCCGGGGTGCGCAGCATCAGGGACTTGAGCCGCGCGTTCAGGATAAACGGGGCCACGGCGTTGACGAGATGCACTTCCAGCAACTCGACGGCCGGCACTTCGGCCATCAGCATGCGCCAGGAATTGCGCTCGCGCAGGTCCACCTGCTGCAGGTCCTGGTCCAGCCTGCCCTCGGGGAAGAGGTCGGCGCGGGCGGCGCTTTCCTCGGGCAGCAGCGCCACCTGCGACAGCGCGGCCGCGTGGGTGATCCCCGCGACGCCGGGGAGAGGAACCGGGACACCATGCCGCATGGTGCCCTCCGCTGATGCGGCGGCGGCGAGCCCGCGGCCGGGGCCGCCAGGGCCCTCCGGCAGCATGCTGTAGCCGCGCAGGCCCTCGTAGGCGCCCAGGAGCCGCCGGGCGCCCTCTGGCATGTCGCGCAGCGGGCCGTTCTCGCGCTCCATCATATGCCTGTAGAAATCCGGAGGCCGGCGCACGGTCTGACAGGCGTTATTGACTATAAAATCCAGGCGGGAGCGCGTCTCTAGCAGGTGGCGGCAGAAGGCCTCCACGCTGGGCGTGTGGCGCAGATCCAGGCCGAAGATCTCCAGCCTGTTCTTCCAGTCGGCGAAATCGGGCTCGGCCGCATAGCGCATGGCGGCGTCGCGAGGGAAGCGAGTGGTCACTATCAGGGAGGCCCCGGCGCGCAGCAGTTTTATGCCGGCCTGGTAGCCTATCTTGACCCGGCCGCCGCTCAGCAGGGCGGCGCGCCCTCGCAGGTCGGCCGTCTCGGCGCGCTTGCGGAAGTTGAACTCCGCGCAGGCCGGACAAAGCTGGTCGTAAAAATGATGGATATCCGCGTAATCGGTCTTGCAGACATAGCAGTTGCGCCCTGCGGCGGGCGGCGCTGCCGCCGGCTCCCCGGTCCCGTCCGCGGCAAAGCCGGAGGGCGCGGTATAATTGGGGGTGGTGAAGACGGTCTGCCGCCGGAGCCTGCGTATCCCGGTCGCTGAGAGGACCGCTTCGGCCTTAGCGAGCCGTTCAGCCTTGCGGCGGCGCTGCACGGCCTTTATCATCTGGCGCCGCGCCCGGGCTTCGGGCCTGGACACCTCGCCGGCCGCCTTGAGCAGCCGGGTGCTTTCCTCTCCGGAGACACCGGCCAGCAGGCCGCGGTCGGCCGCCACGGCCTCCAGCAGGGCCGCCGCGTCATTTATCCTGCGGGCTATGAGCCTGTTGCACAAACCGCTTTCGTCGCGAAATCGCGGATTTTGAAGCCGAGTCGAAGCGACGCGAAACGAGCATTCTCGACGAGAGACTGTAAGTTGAGCGGCGCAAAGACGCAGGCCAAAAGACGCGGTTGCAGCAGAATCGGGGTTTGTGCAACAGGCTCCTATATCGTCTTTATTCGCTTCCATACGTTGCCTCTATGACATAAAAACCCCCGGGAGGCCGGGGGTTTTCTGTTCTCGCCGCCGGCGTCAGTCGCTGAGCGTCGAGGGGTCAGAGAAGCGGTCGCGCAGGGCGTTGGCGTCATGGCTCTGCGTGGCGTAGGACTGGCCCACTTCGGGATTGTAGAGGTTGTAGGTAGTGGAGATATTGTCCTCGCCCTTGATGCGCTTGTCGGTCTGGAAATACAGGCTGGCGTGCAGGTTCTCGGGCTTTACCAGCTGTATGGCTATCTGCAGCATGTTCTCGTAGCCCAGCCGGCTCCGGCCGCGGCCGCTCATAATCCTTGAGAGCTTCTCGGAGCGGGCGCGCCAGTCCGACTCGTCGCGCACGGAGAAAATGTCGGCGATGACGCGGGAAGCCTGGTAGCAGGTCTGGCGGACGATCTCGAGGGGGTCGAAATCCTCGCGCTCGTAGCTCCTGAGCACCCGGCGGGCCTCCTTCCAGTCGTAATCCACCTTGCCGTCGTCCTTTACGCGCAGCAGATGCCTGACCTTTCCCATGATCTCCCCGTCGAGGCCTTCCATGACGTTGAGGGTCGCCTTGAGGATCAGGTCCCCGGAGGCGCCGAGTATGTCGCGCACGGCGGTCCTGGTGAAGACCAGGGTGAAGGACATGATGGCCGAGCGGTAGCGCTTGGAATTTATCACCGGGTCGCCCCACTCGTCGACTTCCGTGGCGTTGTCGTCGTCCAGCCTGGGAAAGAGCGCCTTGGTGTCTACCACGTAGTCCCCGTTGGTGCCCTCGCCCATGGCGCCGGCGTACTTGAGGATCTCGTTCATCCGCTCTATCATGCCGCGGGCCTTGCTCTCGTCGTGCTTCACGTAGCCCTCGTAGCGCTGATAGACGAGGGAGGGGTCTGAAATGGCGCCCCCGGCCGACTCGTAGTTGACCACGTACAGGCTCTGGTTGGTGGTATGCTTGTGCACCTTGCCTATGAAAGGGATGTTTATGTTGCCTTCTGAGACGTTGCGGAAGGCGTTGTTGACGTGCAGCACATCCGCCCCCTCCACGTACGACTGGTAGCGGTCGTAGCGGTGGCCGGTGCTGCCCTCGCGCTGGTAGATTATGGGCAGGGTTATATTGTGGCCGTTGGCGGAAGAGTGGTAATGGTCCGAGCCGGCGAAAGTGGCGTTGAGCCCCAGTTCCTGACCCACCGTCTGCTCGAACTCGGCTAGGGACTGAGCGCCGGCCGCCGCGTCGTCCTCCTCGGAATAATCGTTGAACCTGGCCCCCAGCCGGATCAACTGCCGGATGACAGTGAAATCGCCCTTGAGGAAATGCTCCAGTTTCTCCAGTTGCTCGCTGTTATTGGCGTCTATCACGAACTCCAGGAGTATTTTCTTGCCTTTGGTGCGGGTATGGGAGAGGCCGAACTTCAGCGCCACGTACTTATTGAACTCCTTGACCAGGGCGCGGTTGAGCTCCTTGGTGAAGAAGTTCTCAGCCTCGGGCAGGCCTATCATGCCGGCGTCGAAAGAGCTGCCGGCGGAAACGCCGCCATGGGTGATCTCGGCGCGGTCGAGGCGCACGCGGAAGCGCAGCCAGTTCTCGTTCATCCGGAAAAGAGTGAGGGAGGGCTTCTTCTCCTTGGTGTGCCCCAGCGAGAAAGAGACGGACATCCAGGGCTGCACCGGGGCGCTGATGCCGCCTCCCAGCGACACCCGCAGGGACATGGGGAGCTTCCAGATCTCGCCGGGCTTCATCTCGCTTATGCGCCGGGCGGTGGGCGGCAGCACGGTCTTAACGGTCCGCACGTCTATAAGTTTGAGTATCTCCTTGCAGTACTTTACGTTGTCTAGTTTGCGGACGACTATGGACTTGCCCTCCAGATGGCCGCCGATATTGATATTGAACGGGTTCCCTCCCACATCGAGCACCTCGGAAACGGCGTGCCCGGCGTGCAGTTTGAGTCCGACCTCGTCCACCAGGGCGATGCGGTTGTCAGGGTACTGCTTGAGGAAGCGCTTGAACCTGCCCTCTATGCCCCCCACATTGTCTATCCCGACCCCTTCGCTGATGTCGGGCTTTATCTCTTTGCAGACGTCGTCGAAAACGTCTTCCTTTAGGTCCTCCCAGAAGTGCAGGAGCTCGTTGTTGCCGGAGGCCGGCCTGGGGGACTGCGGCGGCGGAGCCTGGTCCTTAAGCTCCGGTACCTCCACCCCTGAGCGCATCGCCGAGATCATCCCGGGCAGGTCGGCCGCGCCGTTGCGGAAGATGTCCAGCTCGCCGGAGGCGGCCAGCGCCTGCGAGGCGGGTATCTGGACTATGAAGAGGGAGATTAGCGCTTTGAAAAGTGATTTCGGGGTTTTGATCATGCCTATAGTGTAGCCTTTGCCGCCGCCCGCCGATAGAGGCATAGGGCCCAATGTAAGCCGCTATTATTTCCTATTTAAGAAGTGGGTCCCCCGGGCCCGCGCCTGGGCACTAAGGCACCGAAGCCGACGGGCGGCCGCGGAGGTACGTGGTATTTTTTATTAGAACTAAATCAGGCAGGCCTTTACCGATAAAAACACGAAGCCTGGCCATACTTTTAATCGACATCAAGGGCTTCACCTCCAGGACCGCCGCCGGCTCCCGCTCGGACATGGTGGAGCCGCTACGCAGGCACAAGGAACTGGTCATGCCGGCCCTGGAGAAGTTCCGCGGCACGCTGGTCAAGACCATCGGCGACGCCTTCATGGTCGCCTTTGAAAGCCCCGCGGACGCCGTGCTCTGCGGCGTGGAGATACAGGAGATACTCAAGGCGCACAATTCCGGCAAGACCGGACAGGAACGCATAGAGATACGCATCGCTATAAACTCCGGGGAAGTGGCCGTGGCCGAGGACGGCGACATCTTCGGCGACGCTGTGAACATAACCGCCCGGCTGGAGAGCATAGCCGAGCCCGGCGAGGTCTTCTTCACCGAGGCCGTCCACCTGGCGATGAACAAGAGGGAAGTCCCCTCCAGCGAGATAGGCTACCGCCAGTTCAAGGGCATCCCCGAGCGCATAAAGGTCTTCCGCGTGCTGCGGGAGATACCGGTGGGCGCGCAGGGCGTCGCGCCCATCAGCGAGGAGCCGGCGGCCGAAGCGCCCGGAAAGCCGCCCCCTCCCGTCTAGGCTCAAAAGGCCGGCGTCTGGCGCCGCGCCGCGGCGCTGCTGCTGGACGCCCTGATATTCGCGATGATCATCGGCACGCTGGGGATAAAGGCCTGCGGCCCGGCGGCCAGCGTCTCCTCTAAAGAGATGCGGGAAGAGCCGCCCCGCATCGAAGTCGAGAATATCAGCGTGGACAGGGACGGTATAAAAATAGCCGGCGAGGACGGGGTCTCGGTGACCGGGCCCGACGGCAAGGTCTGGCGCTCGAACCGTGAGGTCAAAGTAGGCCTGGAGAAGGACAAAAAAAGGTTCCCGCTGGCCATGCTGGTCTGGGCGCTCTACGGGGGCCTGCTCGTTTGGCGTTTCGGCGCCACTCCCGGCAAGAAGATAACGGGAATAAAAATAACGGACAATAAGACCGGCGGCAGGGTCCCCGCGGACAAGGCCTTCCTGCGCGCCTTCTTCTCGCTGGCCTCGCTTTTCCTGATGCTTGGCTATATCTGGGCGGCCTGGCAGAAGGACGGGCTAACCTGGCACGACATGATAGCTGGGACTAAAGCCGTAAAGGTCTAGCCGGACGGCCAGACCGTCAGAAAAGCCGGCCGCGGGTTCGGCTTTTTAATTTCACCTGGAAACCGGCTTTATTTCGGAGGGTTTTATCTCTGTAGGCCCGGAGGGGCCGCCCGGACGGCCGAAACCGCCTCCTATAGAAGTTTTAAGCTTCGGCATCGGCGCGGAGCTTTCAGTGGCGGCGGCGGAGCGAGTCCTGATGAAATCAGCCACCTTCCCGCCCTGCTCGCGGTTGAAGCGGGCGGTCTCGTCCTCGCCGGACCCGGCTCCCTCCCCCGCGGCGTCGCCGGCGCGGGACCAGCCGCCGTCGCGGCGCTCCCAGCCGGGCAGCGCGGAAGAGCCGGCGGCCGGCGGGTAACCGAAAGAGTTCACGGTCTCCTTCAGCAGGCCAAGTACCGGCTTCAGCAGCATGAAGATCAGCAGGAAGCAGACCGGCGCCAGGGCCAGGAGCACCGCCAGCTTGAAAGAGGCGACCAGCACCTTCAGCCGGTGCAGGTGCTTCTCATAGGCCGCCTTCCCCAGGCGCAGAAGGGTCTCGTCCAGGCGGCCGGTCTTCTCGGCCATCTCTAGGCCGCGCCTGTCGTCTGGCGTCAGCACCGTCGCTACGCTCCCCGCGAAGCCCTCGCCGGAGGACACCAGTTCCGCCGCGCGGGCCAGGCGCCGGCGCGTAAGGGGGTCGTCCTGCGAGAACTGTCCCAGCGCGTCCATCAGCGCGCTCAGCGGCAGCCCGGCTTTCATCAGCAGTCCCATCGTCGTATACAGCTGGTAAAGACGTGCCTGCTCCGTGGCGTAGCGCAGGCCGGGCAGGAAATGACAGGCCAGCGAAAGGGCCTTGCGGCCCGGCCCGGAGCGCAGCGCAGCGCGCGCGAGGAGCAGGAAAACGGCCAGGCCGGCCAGCGCGGCCGGCCACTGGGCCGCGAGGAAGGCCGCGGCGGCGTCCAGCCAGGCCGGCCTGGCCGCGGCCTCCAC
>CAZVWK010000033.1:0-21236 GCA_964631475.1 uncultured Elusimicrobiaceae bacterium
CCCCCGTAATTTTCCTTCGCGGCCGCCGCTGCGGCCTTCACCGCCGCCCTGAAATCCGCGGGCCTGAAGCAGCGGCTCCAGGCCTGCGCGGCCCAGAGCACGGCCCAGAGCTGCAGCGCGAAGCTCTTGGTGGCCGCCACGGGCACTTCTTTGGAGCCTGAAAGCAGTATATGCCTGTCGGACAGCGCGGCCAGGGGATTGTTCTTGAGGTCCGCCTCGTTGGTAACCGCCACGCCGCGCGCGCCCCACCCCATGAGCCTTTTGAGGCAGGCCACTATGTCCTGGCTGCGCCCGGACTGGGAGAACGCCCAGACGGCGGCGCCCCTGAAATTGAGAGGTTGGCGGGCCCCGAAGATGGAATGCGGGTGTATGAAATTAGTCACCGTGCCGGCGTAGGTCTCCCAGATGTATTTGGCGAAAAGCGTGGCGGTACCGGAGGAGCCGCGGCCCACCAGGTGCACCGCCTTGTCCGGGGAGCGCAGGGCCAGGCGTTTCATTTGCCCGGCCCGCGCCGTGAAAGCCTCCAGCAGCGAGGGGATCTCGGCTATGTCCCGCCAGGTCAGGGTCTCGCGGATGTTCATTTTCCCCCGCCCACGGCCTTGCGCCGGGCCTCGCGCAGCTTTTCGATGCCGAGTTCGATATCCCGCAGGTCCATGCCGGTGCGGCCGTAATGCGCGTGCTCTATGGGCGAGTCGGGACAGATGTAGGTGCCGCGACTGACGCCTTTGGGGTCGCGTTCCAGGCCCAGCCAGAGCAGCCAGGGCCTAATGTCGGAAAAATCCTTCTCCATGAGCTCCGGGTTGGAGCGGAGTATCAGGTAATCGTCGCCGAAGCCGGCGAGAACCGCGGCGGGCCGGTAGCCGCATTCCTTGGCGGCCTCCACGTCCCTGTGCGTGTCCCCGATTACATAGACCTCGCCGGGAGTCACCTTTGCCTTCGCGAGTTTGGCGGCCCGGGCGACGGCCTTCTCCAGCACTTCGGCGCGATGATGAGAGTCGCAGCCGTAGCCGCCGAAGGCGAAATACTTAATCAGTCCGGAAGGGCCGAGCTTTATGAACGCCCCGTCCTTCAGGTTACCCGTCCCCAGGCCTATCATCACGCCGGGAATCTTCGAGAGTTTTTCGAGGAATTTCTCCACGCCTTTGACCTTCTCGTATTTCTTCGCTTTCAGGGCGGCTTTCACCTCCTCCGGCAGGCAGGCCAGGTAGCGACGCACCAGGTCTACCATCTCCTTCTTCGTCGGCTTGCGCCCCTTGCCGGCCTTGAAGGCGAGCTCGAAATTGAACTTATCCGTGGTGCCCTGCAGTTCATGGGCCTTGCAGGCCTCGGGGCAGCCGGTCATTTCCCGCACCGCTCGGTTTAGGGCCCTCACCCCTGCGCCGCCGGACTTGATCAGGGTCCCGTCGATGTCGAAAAGCACTATCTTCATTTTTTTCCTCCGCTCTTTCCCGGTCCCCCGCCGAAAACTATCTCTCCGCCCTTAACCGTCATGCGGCACTGGCTGTCGCCGAAATAATAGCAGAGCTCGCGGTAATCCGCGGCGTCGAAGAAGGCGAGGTCGGCGCTCATGCCCGGCATTACCGCGCCGGTCCTGTCGCCGATGCCCAGCGCCCAGGCCCCGTTTACCGTGGCGGCGCAGAGCGCCTCCTCTGGCGTCATGGCGCAATGCGTGCAGGCGACCGAAAGAACGAACTGCATGTTCCAGCACGGGCAGGTGCCGGGGTTGAAGTCGGTGGCAAGCGCGACGGGAACGCCCGCCTCTATTATCTCCCTGGCCGGCGGGTACTTGGCCAGGCCCAGGTAATAGTTGGACGCCGGCAGCAGCGCCGCTATGGTGCCGGCCTCGCGCATGGCCGAGATATCCTCGGCGAACACATGGTCGGCGTGGTCGGCGCTTATGGCTCCGGCCGCCGTTCCCGCCCGGGTTCCGCCGTAATTGGAAAGCTGCTCGGAATGGACCTTGGGCCTGAGGCCCAGCCGGGCGGCTTCTTTCAGGTAGGAGCGGGTCTGTTCCGGGGTGAAATAGCCTTTCTCGCAGAAGATGTCTGCGAAGACCGCCAGTCTTTCGGACGCCGCCCTGGGAAGTATCTCGCGGGCGACATAGTCCAGGTATTTCTGAGAGTCGCCGTCGAATTCCGGCGGGACCGAGTGGGCGGCCAGCAGAGTGGGCAGCATACCGAGCGGGGTCTTTGCGGCCGCGGCTTTTACGGCGCGGAGCATCTTGAGCTCCGAATCCAGGCTGAGGCCGTAGCCGCTCTTGACCTCTATCGTCGTGGTGCCGCAGCGCAGGAAAAGTTCCGCCCTGCGGGCCAGTTGTTCCGCCATGGCCGCGGGGGCCTGCTTCCTGACGGCGCCTATGCTGGAGATTATCCCGCCGCCGGCCGCCTTTATCTCCTGGTAGGTGGCGCCGGCCGCGCGCATCGAGAAATCCTTCAGCCGGGGCTCGGCGAAGACGGCGTGGGTATGGCTGTCGACGAAGCCCGGCAGGCAGACGCCGGGCGCCTCGACCTTCTCCGCCTTTTTGGCCAGCGGGTGGCGGGCGATCCCGGCGCGCGGCCCGGCCGCGACGACCAGGCCCTTGTCCGCCAGCACCGCCGCGTCCTTCACCAGCCCCGTCTCGCGCATGGCCGCGCCGGCCCTCGGGGCTTTTTCGCCCCCGAAGGTCAGCAGCTGGTCTATGCCGGTGTAGAGTACGGCCATCAGCGGAAATTGTCGAACTGCAGCGTTATCCCGAAATCCTTGCCGCGCAGCAGGCCCATGATGGTCTGCAGCTCGTCCTTGGACCGGGAGGTCACGCGCAGTATGTCGCCCTGTATGGCCACGGTGGCCTTGAACTTGTTGTCCTTGACGAAACGCGCCATCTCCTTGGCCTTGTCCTGCGGTATGCCCTGCTGCACCTTCACGACCATCTTCGCCCGGCCGCCCAGCGCGCTCTCCGGCTTTTCCGGCTGGAAGTTCTTAAGCGGCAGGCCGCGCTTGGCCATCCTGGTCAGCAACACGTCGTAGAGCGCCTTGACCTTGAAGTCGTCCGACGAGACCAGGTTCAGGACATTGGCCTTCTTGTCGTAGGAGATCTCGGAATTGGTGTCCTTGAAATCGTAGCGGTTGGCTATCTCCTTGAGGGAATTGTTTATCACCTCGTCCACCATGGTGGGCTCCACCTTGGAAACGACGTCGAAGCTGAAATCAGAAGCCATGTTCTCCTCCTTTCACTTTAACATCGGGACTTTCACGCCCTTGCGTCGGGCGCAGTCCCGCGCGATCTTGTATCCCGCGTCGGCGTGGCGCAGCACGCCCATCGCGGGGTCGTTGGTCAGCACGCGCTCCAGGCGGGCAGCCATCTCCCGGGTACCGTCGGCCACGGTGACCTGCCCGGCGTGGAGCGAATAACCCATGCCGACGCCGCCGCCGTGATGGAAGGACACCCAGCTGGCGCCCGAGGCCGTGTTTATGAGGGCGTTGAGTATCGCCCAGTCGGCTATGGCGTCGGAGCCGTCCTTCATCGCTTCGGTCTCGCGGAAAGGGCTGGCCACCGAGCCGGAATCGAGGTGGTCGCGGCCGATGACTACGGGGGCCGAGATCTTTCCATTCTTCACCAGTTCGTTGAAACGCAGGCCGGCGATATGGCGCTCCCCGCAGCCCAGCCAGCAGATGCGGGCCGGCAGGCCCTGGAACTTGACCTTCTTCGAGGCCATGTCGATCCAGCGGCGCAGGTGCGCGTTCTGCGGGAAGAGCTCCAGCACGGCCTTGTCCGTGACGGCTATATCCCGCGGGTCGCCCGAGAGCGCGGCCCAGCGGAAAGGGCCCTTCCCCTCGCAGAACAGGTCGCGGATATAGGCCGGCACGAAGCCGGGGAAGTCGTAGGCGTTCTTCACGCCCTGCCTGAAAGCCATCGTGCGGAGATTGTTGCCGTAGTCGAAAGTGACGGCCCCGGCCTTCTGCAGCGCCAGCATGGCCCGCACGTGCACGGCCATCGACTCCATGGCCAGCTTCACATATTTCTCAGGGTCCCGCTTTCTGAGCTCGGCGGCGGCTTTCAGGGAGTACCCTTTGGGGATATAGCCGCGCAGCGGGTCGTGGGCGGAGGTCTGGTCGGTCAGGACATCGATCTGCACCCCCCGGCGGGCCAGCTCGGGCAGCACCTCGGCGCAGTTGCCCGGCAGACCGATGGAAAGGGGACGCTTCTCCTTCACGGCCGCTTCGGCCAGGCGCAGCGCCTCGTCGAGGCTGCCGGCCATCGTGTCGAGATAGGCGGTGTCGAGGCGCTTCCGTATGCGGGTCTCGTCCACTTCCACGACGACGGCTACGCCGCCGGCCATGGTAACCGCCAGGGGCTGGGCTCCGCCCATGCCGCCGAGGCCGCCGGTGACCGTCAGTTTGCCCGACAGGTCGCCGCCTTTAAAATGCTTGCGGGCCAGGGCCGCGAAGGTCTCGTAGGTGCCCTGTAGGATGCCCTGCGTGCCGATGTAGATCCAGGAGCCGGCCGTCATCTGGCCGTACATCATGAGGCCTTTCTTCTCCAGCTCGTCGAAGGTCTCCCAGTTGGCCCAGTTGCCGACCAGGTTGGAGTTGGCCAGTATCACGCGCGGGGCGTAGTCGTGCGTGCGAAGCACGCCGACGGGCTTGCCGGACTGTATCAGGAGGGTCTCGTCGTTGCCCAGCCGCCTGAGGGAATTCACTATGGCGTCGTAGCAGGCCCAGTTGCGCGCGGCGCGGCCGCGGCCGCCGTAAACGACCAGTTCCTCCGGCCGCTCGGCGACCTCGGGATCGAGGTTGTTCATCAGCATGCGCAGGGCGGCCTCCTGCTGCCAGCCCCTGCAGGAGAGTTTGCTGCCGCGCGCGGCGCGTATGTTCTTATGGGGTATCATCCTCGCTCCTTACTCGGTGAAATGGCCGGCCAGTATGGCCCGGGCCACGGCCTCTATGCGGCCGGAGAACACCTCGTCGCCTTTGAAGGCGGGCGAGATCTCGCGCAGCTTGGCCAGCGCCAGCTCCAGCGGGCGGCTGGACTTGAGCGGCCTGTGGAACTCTATCCCCTCGGCGGCGGCCATCAGTTCGATAGCCGTCACGCGCGCCGTATTGCGTACGACCTCCCTGAGCTTGAGGGCCGCCGTCATGCCCATGCTGACGAAGTCCTCCTTGTTGGCGGAGGTGGAGATGGAGTCGGCGCTGGCCGGGTGGCTGAGCACCTTGTTCTCGTTGCAGAGGGCCGCCGCCGTGACGTGCGCGATCATGAACCCGGATTCCGCGCCCGGGTCGCGCGCCAAGAAAGGCGGTAGTATCTTGAAGTCGCTCACCAGCTGCGCGATGCGGCGCTCCGAGATATTACCCAGCGCCGTGACGGCTATGGCCGCGAAGTCCGCGGCGAAACTTACGGCCTGTCCGTGGAAGTTGCCCCCGGAAAGCACCTCTATGGAGCCTTTCTTTTTGCCCTCCACAAGCAGGGGATTGTCAGTGACGCTGCCCAGTTCGGTCTCGAAGACCTCCAGCGCGTAGCCCAGGGCGTCGCGGGCCGCGCCCATGGCCTGCGGCATGCAGCGCAGCGAATAGGGGTCCTGGACCCGCTTGTCGTTCCGGGCGTGGGAGGCGCGTATAGGGCTGCCTTTCAGCAGTCGCTCCAGCGCCGCGGCCACCTCGCGCTGCCCGTGATGGGGCTTGAGGGCGTGTATGCGGCTGTCGAAAGCGGTAGGGGTTCCCTTGAGGGCCTCCACGCTCATGGCGCCCGCCAGAACGGCCGCGTCGAAGAGGTTGACCGCTTCGAAAAGAGCCAGACCGCCCACGGCCTTCATGGCCTGCGTGCCGTTTATGAGGGCCAGGCCCTCTTTTTCGGCCAGTTCCACCGGCTTTATGCCCGCCTTCTTCATTACGGCGGCCGAGGGCAGCCACTTGCCCGCGCCGGCGGACTTAGCCTCGCCCTCGCCTATGAGCGTCAGAGCCATGTGCGCGGAAGGCGCCAGGTCGCCGCTGGCGCCGACGGAGCCTTTGGACGGGATGAAGGGGATGACGCCTTTGTTTATCATGGCGGAGAGCGTCTTTACCACGACCGGCCTGACGCCGGAATTACCCATGGCCAGCTCATTGACGCGCGCGAACATGAGCCCCAGGCACTCCGCGTCTTCGAGCGGGGAGCCCACCCCGCAGGCGTGGCTGCGTATCAGGTTGACCTGCAGGGCCCGGAGCTTCTCCCTTGAAACCCGCTGGCTGGCCAGTTCGCCGAAGCCGGTGTTTATCCCGTACATAACCCGGTCCTCGGCGAGCAGCTTCTCCAGCGCGGCCCTGCGCGCGGCTACCAGTCTCAGGCGCCGCGGGGTGACGGCCGTGCGGCGACGGCCGAAGGCCACGTCGGCGAAATCGCAGATGGTCGGCACTCGGCCGAGCTCGAAAGGCTTCATGATGTTTTTCCTCCGGATCTTTTCCACAGTTCGCCTACGGTGACCGCGCCGGCCGACCGCATGGCCCCGACGAAGTGAGCGAAGACCTTGCGGGTGGTCTCCACGTCGCTGAGGGCGCGGTGCCAGCCCTCGCCGGAAATATTGAGCTCGGCGGCGATATTGCCCAGCCTGTTGCTCTGGAATTTCCAGTTCTTGCGGGCTATCGCCAGCGTGTCCACCACCGGCAGCCCGGGGAACTTAAGCCCGACCCGCTCGAACTCCGCCCGCAGGAACCGGATGTCGAAATCGGCGTTGTGCCCGACTATGACGGTATTCTCGAGCATGGCCAGGAGCCTGGGGGCCACCGCGCCGAAGGAGGGGCTGTCCCTGACCATCGCGTCGGTGATGCCGTGTATGGCCGAGCAGGCGGCCGGGATGGGCCCCCCGGGGTTGACCAGCTCGGCCAGGGTCCCCACGCGCTCGGGGCCCAGGAAACTGACGGCGGCGACTTCGCAGATTCTTGCGGAACGCGGGGAAAGGCCGGTCGTTTCCACGTCCAGGAAGGAAAAAACCGCCTCTTCGACCGGTTTTTCAAGAAGTTCGGTTTCAGCGGGAGGCATATCGGTGTAGTCAGCGGGCGCCTGTCCGGGAATGGTCCTCAGAAAGAGCCGTAATAGATGTAGCGCGCCCAGAGGCCGCAGACCACGGCTACCAGCACGCTGACAGTTATGTTTGTCTTCGAAAGGTCCAGGATGCGCTTATGGCGCACGTAGGTCATCTGCGCCACCCAGGCCGCGGCGAAAGGCAGCCAGTACCAGCCCTTGACCAGGAAAAAGGCCCAGAGCACCACCCTCTCGAAGATCAGGAAATACTTCTCGTCGAAGGTCGGGAACTCCTTGGCCCGCAGTTCTTTCTCTATGAAGTAGACCAGCACCGTGGCGGCGTGGGTGACGATGACCAGCATCGAAAGGAGCCCCACCCATTTTTCGGGGTGGAAGAAGGCGCCGTCTATGGTGAAGACCGGCGAAAGCAGGAACAGTATGTAGACGTGGAGGAACTGGTCCAGCAGGAAGCTCGGCAGGCCGTCCCTCAATCCGAGGGTCTTCATGGCGTAGACCCTCAACTGGTCCACTATGTAATGGGTGGCAAGCAGCAGGACCATGCAGGCCCAGCCGTTGAAGGGAAAGCCCAGGGCCGTGAACCAGACGTCGCCCAGCCAGGGCCAGACCAGCGCCACGGCCACCACGAAGTGAGTCAGGCAGTGAATGGCCATGCCCAGCATCCCCTCGCGCTTAAGCCGGTTGACTATGTTGAACTGCAGCGTGAAGTCCGCCAGCAGGTGCGAGAGCAGGAGTCTCCAGAATATGATCATCCGTGAATCGGGTCCGTCATCCCTTCGAGGTCAGGCTGAAAGATTTATCCCAGTCCTTCGGCGGCTCCTTGGCGTAAGCCTCGGCCGTCTCGATATAGTATTGGGAAGGGCCGTCGCCGGGCAGGGCCGCCAGGGCGGCCTTGAAGTCCTTTATCGAGGCCTTGTAATCGCCCTTATAGAACTTTTCTATGCCAGCCTCGTAATGCCCGAGCATCTCCTTCACGCCGGCCGGGGCCTCCCCCTTGCGGGCGAAGGGCTCGTAGACTTTCACCGGTATCGCTTTGCCGACCACGCGTATGCTGCCCAGGTAGCGGTGGTCGAACTGCTCCCTGAGGTCCGCGAAAGTGTGCTCGCTGGCCATTATCTTGGAATGGAAGAATTTATTGGCGCCCTCCAGGCGGGAGGCCAGGTTCACGGAGTCGCCCAGCACGGTGTAGGAAAGCCGGGTGCGGGAACCCATGTTGCCCACGATCATAGGCCCGGAATTGAGGCCTATCCGGCACGACGGCTTGATCTCGAACTGCGTCAGTTCCCTGTTGACGCGCGCCATCTCCGACTGGCAGTCCACCGCCGCCAGGACGGCAAGCCTCCGGTGGTCTTTCTGGGCCAGCGGCGCGTTCCAGAAGGCCATGATGCAGTCGCCGATGTATTTGTCCACCACGCCGTCGTTCTTCAGGACGACGTCGGTCAGCGCGGACATGTACCCGTTGAGCAGCTGAGTGAGTTGTTCCGGCGGCAGTTTTTCCGACATCGTGGTGAAGCCGGCGATGTCCAGGAAGAAGGCGGTCATATCCCGCTTCTCGCCGCCGAGGGAGAGCTTCGACGGGTCCTTGGTGATCACGTCCACTACCTTCGGGGAGAGATACTGGCCGAAGGTGCTCTTGATCCATTTCTTCTCCCTGTTCTCCATCAGCGCCTTGTGCACCGTAACGAAGACGAACGGGAAGAAGAGGCTTATGGCCACCGTAGAGAAAGCGAACTCGTAGAGCTTGTGGAGCAGGTAATGATCGAGGACCAGCAGGAAGAAGAGGAGCCCCGCGGCGACAAAGGTCGTCGCGGTGACGGAGTATTTCCTGAGCCAGATCGGGGTCCATATCGCGAGAAGACAGAGCAGGAGCAGGACCGGAGCGCGGATAGGCGTCAGGAAGTCGTCGTTGAGCATGTTGTCCAGGGCGTTGGCGTGCACCTCCACCCCGGGCAGGTTGGGCATGAAAGGCGACGGATAGTGGTCGTAGGCGCCTATCGCGGTCGAGCCCACCATTACGATGCCGCCCTTTATGGACGCCTTCTCTTCCTCGGAGAGCCGGCCCTCCAGGATGTCGAGGAAGGAGATGTGACGGTAGATGGAGTAGGTGGTGGGGCGGGTCTTGAACTCCTCCTGCTCTTTCCGGGACCAGCCTGGATGCGAGTACCTGGTCTTGGGATACCTGTAGTTTATCAGCCTCGGGGTGTCGGGGTCCGCTTCGCCGCCGAATCTGCGCCATATTTCCGGCAGCGGCAGCCCTGTGTAGACAGCGTAGGCGGAGGCGGCCAGGCCCGGCAGGGGGCTGACTCCGCATTCCGTCTCTGGGCAGGAACTCTTGAGGCCCTTCGCGTACGCGTTCTCGTAGCCGAACTGGGGGTCGAAAAGGTAGATCTGCTTGACCTTGTTGTCCTTGCCCACCGTCAGGTCCATGTTCGGGATGGCCACGTACCGGCTGGCCTGGTCCAGTCCCCCGATAGGCAACTGGAAAGAATTGTTCCAGCGGTCCAGGTGCATCAGGTTTATGACATTGCCCGCTTTTTTGACCGACCGGACGAAGGCGGCGTCGCTCTCGGGCCTGGCTTTGTCGGGGTCGAAAATCATGACGTCCATCGCTATGACCTTGGCCCCCAGGGCATTAAGCTTCTCGAAAAGCTGTCCGTAATACTTGCGGGGAAAAGGATAGCCCAGCTTGTTGAGCGTGTGATTGTCTATGGCGGCTATGCTGATGCGGGGGTCCGCGGGGCGGTTGAACATTTTGCCGAGGCCGTACTCATAAGACTTCTCCTCGAGGAATAACACGGAAAGGTGGTAGGGCAGGGTGACTCGGAAATCCATCCAGAGGTTGTTTATCCCGCGCAGCCAGCCTCCGGTAAGAGTGACGAAAACCTGGAACAGCAGAGTGACCGCGATAATGACTGAAAATACGGTCCCCAATATGTATATCGCTTTCGTGTTTTCGGTGGAAAGTTTCATCCTTATCCCTATTAGCCCCCCGTCCCGGCTGCGCAGCGGCCCCTCGATAATATTATTGTATCATAGGAGCCTGTTGCACAAACCGCTTTCGTCGCGAAATCGCGGATTTTGAAGCCGAGTCGAAGCGACGCGAAACGAGCATTCTCGACGAGAGACTGCAAGTTGAGCGGCGCAAAGACGCAGGCCAAAAGACGCGGTTGCAGCAGAATCGGGGTTTGTGCAACAGGCTCATAGGGCCCGAGGCAAGAAAACCTTGAATACGCAGCCCTTGCCCGACTCCGCCCTTATTGAACCGCCGTGCATATCGACTATCCGCCTCGCTATGGCCAGGCCCAGGCCGAAGCCCGGCTTGTCCGCGCCCTTGGCCCTGGAGTACTTGTCGAAAACGCTTTCCAGTTCGCCTTCCGGTATCCCGGGGCCGCTGTCCGCCACCACCAGTTCCGCGCCGCCTTCCACCGCCGCCGCGGAGAGAGAGACCTCCCCCCCTTCGGGAGTGAATTTCAGCGCGTTGGAGAGGAGGTTCTCGAGAAGGCGTTCGAGCATCTTACGGTCGCCGCTGAGCTGCAGGTCTTCCGGGGCGGAGGCGGCCAGCGTTATCCGCTTCTCCTCGAAAAGATGGCGGAACCTGGAGGCGGCGGAGCCGGCGAGGTCCGCGGCCTGGAAGGTCTCCGGTTTGAGTTTCACGCTGCCGCTCTCCATCCTGGAGATGTCCAGGATGTTCTCTAGGAGTTCGAAAATACGGGCGCTGGAAGACTTTATCTCTGACAGCCTGCCGGACTTTTCGGCGTCGCCGGACAGGGCCCTTTCCAGCAGCCGGATGTGTCCCTGCATCGAGAGAAGCGGAGCGCGGAGGTCGTGCGCCACGGAGTGGAAGAAATCGTCCTTCATCGCCTGCAACTGGCGCTCGGCGGTCACGTCCCGCAGCAGGATGAACATGGCCGGCTTCTGCTTCCTGGGCGAGAGCACCTGGATGTTAACGCGGAACCAGAGCGTCTCTCCGGCGGGATTCGAGAGGCTGATGACCTCGCCATGGGCCGCCCGCAGCTTGACTATCTCGCTTATCTTCCTCCGGGCCGCCTCGTCCTCGCCGGCCGCCTGGCCGAGACCGAGCAGCGAACGGGCGCGCGCGTTGGCGTAGACCAGCTCGCCGCGCAGGTCGCAGAGGACCATCGCGTCGTGCAGCAGGCTTATCAGCAGGTCCGTCTTCTGCTTCTCCTCCAGGACCTTCTCCACCTGCATCTCCTGGTAGCGGTCGACTTCGCGCATCATCGCGTTAAAGGCCTTGAGCAGTTCGGCGAACTCCCTTATACCGGTCTCTTCCCTGACCGGCTCCTTGAAGTTCTGCCCCGTCACCCGGGCGGCGCCGGCCATCAACTCGCCCACCGGGCCTATCAGCCGGCGGCTGAGCAGCAGCGCGGAAAAATAGAAAACGGTGGAGATGGCGAGCAGGAAAAAGATTATGAGGGAGGTAATGAGGTTGATGCCGTGGAAAGCGTCGCTCCTGTCCTGCAGGGTCACCACCATAAGGTCGAAGCCCGGGACCGGGCTGAAGGCCCCGATATAGGAGGCGCCCCTGGCGGATATGCCGGCGGAATAGCGCGCCTCGCCGGAGAAAAGGTCCTTCAGCGCGTCGGGGTCCAGCGGAGGCAGTCCGCCCGGAGAGCCGAAAAGGCCGCCCGAAGAATCGGCCAGGTATACCCCGCCGGACGACCCTATTCTCTGGCGGGCCAGGAGGGCGAAAAGCTCGCGCAGGTCCACGGCGGCGAAGAACCAGCGCCCGCCTTCCAGTGGGTAGAAGAGGTGGCAGACGGGCAGGTCGTAGACTAGCTCAAAATTCCCGAAAACCGGTTTCCCTGAGGACGCGGCGGACGAGAAGAGGGCGCTGCCGGAGAAGTCCAGGCCGCCGAAGAGGCGCCTGGCCTGGAAGGTCCCGTCCTTGACAACCTCCCTTCCCTGCGCGTCGAGAACGGCCGCCAAGGCGAAACGCCCCTGCCTCCCCAGGGCGGAGGAGACGAGTTTCTTGTGGTCTTTGCCGGCTATGGCCGCGAGCAGGGAAACTTCCTTGACCAGGGCCTCCAGGTGCGCGGCGGCCGCCACGCCGGCCATGCCGGAGAGGCTCTGGTGAAGTTCCAGCACGTTGCCTTTGGCTACCGACTGATAATAAAAAAGGAACCCGCCGGTGGGGATTATCGGTATCAGGCCTATGCCGAATATTATTAAAAGGAGGCGAGTGAATAAGGTCACAAAAAGCCGTCGGCCCCGGGGTTACTTTTGATTTTTGCCGCCGGCAAAGGTCGAAAGTAAAGACCTGGCCCCCAACGCTATTTCCCTTTCTTCTTCAGCGTTTCTATCAACTTAGGAACTATCTCGTGCACGTCCCCCACGACGCCGTACCTGGCCACGTTGAAGATGGGGGCGTTGGGGTCCTTATTGACCGCGACGATGATGTCCGAGGCCTTCATGCCGACGATGTGCTGCACCGCGCCGGAGATGCCGCAGGCGAGGTAGAGCTTGGGAGAGACGGTAGTGCCGCTCTGGCCGACCTGGTGCGTCTTCTCCTTGAAGCCCAGGTCCACCGCCGCGCGCGAGGCGCCTGTGACGCCGCCGAGCAGCGCGGAGAGGTCCTCGAGCATTTTAAATTTTTCCTTCGTCTTGAGGCCGCGTCCTCCGGAAACTATCACGCGGGCCGCCTCTATCTTCGCGCCGGCCTTATCGTGCGCCAGCTTGCGCTCCAGCACTTTCACGCGCCGGAGACCCTTGTCTATCTTTATCTCCTCGCGCACGACTATCGCCGGGCGGCCGGGGCGCGGCTCGTCCACTTTCATGACGTTAGGGCGCACGGTGGCCATCTGCGGGCGGGAATTGGGACTGAGGATGTCGGCCATGATATTGCCCCCGAAGGCCGGGCGGCTCTGCACCAGCAGGCCGTCGCGCACGGCCAGGGCTGTGCAGTCGGCCGTCAGCCCGACGTAGATGGCGGCGGCCACGCGCGGCGCCAGGTCCCGGCCCTGTATCGAGGCCGGGTAGAGCATGACCGAGGGCTTGTGGCGGTTTATTATGCCGATGACCGCGGTCGAAAAAATATCGGTGTTGTACTCGAAGAATTCGGGGTTTTCGGCGAGGTATACCTTGTCGGCGCCGTACTCGCCCAGTTCCTTCTCCCAGCCCTGGTTCTTCTCGACGAGGAGGACGGCGCAGAGCTCCTGGCCCAGTTCGTCGGCGAGCCTGCGGCCGGCGGAGAGCAGTTCCAGCGTCACGGGGCGTATCTTCCTGCCGTGGCCTTTGCCGGGGACGTCCATCAGTTCCACATAGACCCAGACGCCCTTATAGGAGGAGAGATCGCGGCGGGCCGAGGCTTCCTCGCGGTTGATGGTTATGGCCTTGACCGGGCAGACCTGGACGCAGGCGCCGCAGAGCGTGCAGGCCTCGTTCATGACCGCCAGCCTGTCCACAATCTGTACGGCCGCGAAGGGGCAGACGGGGACGCACTTGCCGCAGCCTATGCATTTCCTGGAAACTTCGATCATACTCGGTCCTTCTCCTTGGAAAAACTTTTCCGCCGGCCTATTCGGCGATGAACTGCCCCTTGCGCATTATCGCGAGGATGCGCTCGGCGGCTTCGTGCGCGGAACCGGAGAACATCTCGGCCTTCTCCCGCTGCGGAGGAGGGTAGATCCGCGAGACCTGCGTCGGCGAACCTTTCAGGCCCAGGTAATGCTTCTCGGCCCCGATGTCTTCGGCGGTCCAGACATGGCAGGGTTTCCTGACGGAGGCGTGTATCTCCGGGAAGGAGGGTCGGCGGGGCTGGAATTCCTTGGGCAGCAGTACGGTGAAAAGGACCGGCGGACGCGCCTCTATTATCTCGTGCCCGCCGTCTACGTGGCGCCGGGCTATGAAATTCTTGCCGTCTATCTCGACATGCTCGCAGAAGGTCACCTGCGGTATGCCCAGTTGCTGGGCTATGCCGGGGCCGGTCTGGGCGGTGTCGCCGTCTATGGCCTGCATGCCGCAGAAGACGGCGTCGGTCTTGCCTATTTTGGCTATGCCCTTGGCCAGGGCGTAGGAGGTGGACCAGGTGTCGGAGCCCGCGAAAGCCATGTCGGAGAGCAGCACGCCCTCGTCGGCGCCCAGCGCCAGCCCCATCTGCACTACGCTGCGCGCCTGCGGCGGGCCCATCGAGACGACGGTCACGCGGCCGCCGTAAACTTTCTTCAGTTTCAGGGCGTTCTCCAGCGCGGCGTGGTCGTACGGGTTTATGATGCTCGGCACGCCGGCCCTGATGAGGTGGCCCGTCTCGGGGTTTATCTTCACCTCGGTAGAGTCGGGAACCTGTTTGACGCAGACGACGATATTCATAGGCTCTCTCCTTACTTCGCCTTGAAGGTGGTCTTGAGCCCGACCGCGGCTAGGTCCATGTCGGTTATCAGGCCCTTCTGGGCGTCCTGCACGGCCGGCAGGTTCATGGCGGCGGACAGACCCGACGAATTGTCGGAGGCGCCAAGCACCAGCGCGAGACCCTCCACGGCCAGCGCCAGCGCGGCCTCGCGGGCGTAGATACGCGACAGCGCCTTGTAGACGGCGGCGTCGAAGCGCACGCTGTCCGGGTATTTGCCGGGCGCGGCGGCGCGCGCGAAGCAGGCCGCGGTCTCGGCCAGGGCTATCAGCCGGCCCAGTTTGAAGGTGACGTGCTGGTGGCGGGTGAGCTTCTGCAGGCGGCACTCCTCCATCACGGCGCCCAGCGAGCGCAGGGCCAGCCCCGCGGCGTAAGCGCCGCAGTCGTGGACGGAGGAGTGGAGTTTGTCCATCTCGTCGGCCATGTCCAGGTACCAGCGGCCGCGGCTCTTGAGGTGTTCCTGCCAGCGGCCGCGGTAGACGGTCATCTCCATGATCTCGCTGGTGCCCTCGTAGATGCAGGTGATCTTGATGTCGCGCTTGATCTTCTCCACGGGGAAGTCGCGGGTGTAGCCGTAGCCGCCCAGCGCCTGTATGGCGTCCTCGGCGGCCTTGTTGCCGCTCTCGGTGGCGGAATACTTGGCGATGGCCCCCTCGGTCTGCAGGCCGTGCTCGCCGCCGTCCAGCCGCCTGGCGGTGTATTCGATGTAGGCGCGGGCCGCCTCGAGGCGCGCCGCGTGCGGCACTATAAACTTGTGCGTGTAGCCCTGCTTGTCGCTCAGCGGGCCGCCGGCCTGTATGCGCTGCTGGCTGTAGCGTATGGCCTGCTCGAGCGCCTCCCAGCCGGCGCCGAGGCCGAAGGCGGCGACCATCAGGCGCGTGTAGCCGAAGACCACCTGCGCCTGCGGGAGGCCCTTCCCCTCCTCGAGGCCGATCAGGTTCTCGGCCGGCACGTAAACGTTGTCCAGCGCCAGCGCGGCGGTGTTGGAGAGGCGTATGCCGTGCTTGTCCTCGTGCTTGTTGGGGGCGAAGCCCTCCATGCCCCGCTCGACTATGAACCAGGACGGGCCGGCGGGGGCCATGGCCAGCACGGTGTAGAGATGAGCCACGCCGCCGTTGGAGATCCACTGCTTGTTGCCGGTGATGCGGTAGCCGGCTATCTTGCCGTTCTTGACGACGTGCTCGGCGCGTGTGCGCAGGTTTATCAGGTCGCTGCCGGCGTCGGCCTCGGTGGCCGCGTAGGCCACCATCAGGTTCTCCTTGGCTATCTTGGTGAGCCACCGGGTCTTCTGCTCCTGCGTGCCTCCCACGTTGAGCGGGTCGGTGCCCAGGAAGGTGGCGAAGACGCCGGTGGCGATGCCCAGGTCTATGCGGGCCAGGGCCTCGCAGACGCGGCAGATGTCGTAGGTGCCGCCCGAAACGCCGCCGTACTCCTCGGGAATCATCAGCAGGTGCACGCCCAGCACGGCCGGGTCGTACATCTCTTTGAGTATTTCGGCCGGGAACTCGTTGGCGTGGTCCAGGTCCCTTATCAGATCGTAAGGCAGCCGCCTTTTGGCGTACTCCTTGAGGCTGTCGAGGACCAGCCCCAGTGAGATAGCGTCCATGCTGGGCATTATCAGGCTCCTTAAGCTTTTACCGCGGTCACGCTGTCTATGAAAGAGCGGGCCTCGCTCGCCATGCTGGCGGCCAGCTCCTTGTCGTCGAGAGACTCGGCGTTGATGAAGACGTTCTCGGTCGCGCCTTTCACCGCGGCCTCCAGCAGGTAGAGGGCGCTGCGGTAATCGGATATCACATGGGAAGAAACGTCGCCGCACCGGCGAAGTTCGGCGGCGGCCTCGGCGGCCAGGCGCGCGGTCTTGAGCGGCACCTCGGCGGCGTACCTGAGAGCCTCCTGCATCTTCGATTTGCGCTCCGGATTGTCCTTGGGCGCCTTCATGGCCGTCATGAAGGCGTCGAAAGAGGCGGAATCCTCGGCCACGCAGGCCTGCAAGTCGCCGCGCAGCTGTCCAAGGCGGGAGTGCAGGGCGGTCAGGCCCGGCTTCCGGCTCTCCTCCAGTTTTTTGCCGCGCAGCGTGATGCCGGCGGCCATCTGGCCGAGGGCGCAGCCCATCGCGCCGGCGATGGCCGCGGCGCTGCCGCCGCCCGGAGTCGGGTCGGTACTGGCCAGCGCGTCGGCCAGGAGGTTAGCGCCGGACTGCCAGGACCCCAGCAGCTTGAGCAGTTTGGTCTCGAGGACCTGGGTCTCCTTGTCGAAGCCCTGCACCCTGAGGGATTCGACGGCGTAATCGGTCAGAGCCTCCTGGGTGGTCAGGCCGATAAGCTCGGTGCCGGTAATCTCTATGCCCCTGGGGCCGAGGTCCTTGCTTATCTCGTCCAGGACGCGCTTTACCGAGGTGGTCTTGTAATCGGTGAGCACGGTGGACATCTGCACTTGGCCCTTGGATTCAAGGAAGATTTCTTTGGCGCGCAGGGCCGGCAGGCCGCCGCCGGTGGTGCGTATCTTCTTAGCCAGGCCCTTGGCGAATTCCATGTCGATAGTGGCCAGGTTGACGTTAAAATTGACTATCTGGTGGCGGGCGCCGACTGCCACCGCGCCGGCGGTGGGATGTATGCTGTTAGGCCCGAAATCCGGTACGCGCTCTGGGTCTTTGCCGATAACCTCGCGCAGTCCTTCGAACTGTCCCTTGCGGACCCTGGCCAGGTCGCGGCGGTAATCGACGCGGGCGGCCTTGTCGTAGAGATAGACCGGTATGTTCAGTTCGCGGCCTATGCGCTCGCCGGCCTTGGCGGCCAGCGCCACGCAGTCTTCGATGGTGGAATCCATGACCGGGATGAAAGGCGCCACGTCGGTGGCCCCCATCCGGGGATGCTCGCCCTTGTGCTGATTGAGATCGATGAGCTCGGAGGCTTTTTTGGCGACCGCAAACATGGCGTCGGCGGCGGTCTCGACAGGGGCTATGAAAGTGAGGACGGTGCGGTTATGGTCGGCGTCTTTCTCTACGTCCAGCACCAGCACGCCGGGCACGGCCCTGGCGGCGTCCACTATCGCGTTTATCTTGGAGAGGTCCCGGCCCTCGCTGAAATTAGGCACGCATTCCACAAACTTGCCCATGTAAGCACCTCGCAACAAATGGTATGGTTGGGTATCATAATTATACTAATTAGGGGTCTGGGAAATAAAACCCGGCGCTAGTAGCCGGGATCATAGGGCTCGAGCGGAGGCGGCACGAAAACGGGCTTCGGGTCGCCGAAATGCACGCTGAGGTAAAGGCAGAGATTGTCGGCAGGGCCGATATCCCCCACTCCTTCCGACTTCATGCGGAAGAGATGGCGCCATACCGCCTCCAGGCCGAGCGGAAGGCCGAATACCCGGCGTTTAACCCCCGCTCCCAGGGAAACGCCGAAATTGGCGGCGGAGCCGGCGTCGAAGCGCGAGGAACCCGCCGTATAGGCCGAATGCTTCCAGCGGAAGACCCCGGCGCCGGCCAGCAGGGTCCAGGTCCTGGCGCCCGCGGGGATGGTCGCCCTCACCGAAGGGGACAGGTGGAAAATGTCTATCTTCAGCGCGTCATTGGCGCGGGAACCGTACCCTCTTTCGAGGCCGGCCTCAACCCCCAGGGCCAGGCGGTCGTCCACCTTCCTCCAGCCGGCGAAGGCGGCGGCAGTGGCCTGCCCATAACCGACGTCGGAGTCCCCCCAGTCGCCGCCGAAAGGCATAGCCTGGCCTCCTTTGACATCGAAGGAGAGCGCCGCGCACAGGGCAGGCGCCGGCGAGAGCAGCAGGACCAGCAGCAGGGAGCGCTTCAAGGCCCGCTCCCCGGAGCCGCGGGCTTTACGGTTTTTTCCGCGGCTCCGCCGGCCCCGGAGTCGCCCTTCCCGGCGGCCCGCACAGGAGCCCCGCCTTCGTGACGGGCCCTGAGCGCGGCCAGCTCACTCTGATGCGAGGCCTTCATATCTTTCTCGGCCGCACGCGCCGCAGCAGTTCCCTTCCCCTTGAGCGAAAGCCGGAGCGCCTCCAGCTCGGCCGCCTGGCGTTTCCTGAGAGCGGCCGTCTCGGAGTTGCGCAGGCGCTTAAGTTCGGGGGTCGAAAGGGCCGCGGTACTGACGGCGACGGCGGAGGTCGAAGCCGGGGCTTCGTACGCCGGCGCAGCTTTCTCCTGCGCCCGGACCTGAACTGCGCCAAGTATCAGGACCAGCGTATATCCGAGCATATCTCACCTCTCCGCAAATATGACAGGGACCGCGCCTATACCGGCCCTTACCCGGGTCAGGTCGTAAGTCCCGTCGGGACCCGGCCCTGCGAACCCCGAGGTCACGCTGTCTTTTATGAAAAGCGGGGTATCCAGGTCTATGAAATCGAAGCCGCCCAGCCCGGCCGCGAAATGGGCGGCGCACAGCGAAGAAAGGCGGCTCTCCAGCATCTCTCCCATCATAAGCTTCGCCCCGGCGGCCCTGGCAAGACGATAGACCTCCAGCGATTGGGCCAGCCCCAGTTTCATCAGCTTGATATTCAATCCGCTGACGCCAGCCTTAAGCAGGCGCACGGCGTCCGGCAGCGAATAGAGGCTCTCGTCCGCGCAGACAGGGAAATCAAAATCTCGCGAGAGGGCGGCGAGCCCTTCGAAATCCTCTTTTTCGACGGGCTGCTCTAGGACGGACGGCCTTATGCCGGCGCGGCCCAGGTCCTTTATGAAAGAACGGGCCTCCCGGACGCTCCAGGCGCAGTTGGCGTCGAGGAATATTTTCGCTTTCGGGGCCGCGCGCCTGACAGCGGCCAGGCGCCGCAGGTCGTTGTCATAATCTATGCCGACCTTGATCTTGAACGTTTCCATGCCACGCGACCGGTAAAAGCAAGCGAAATCGAAAGCCTGCTCCGGGGTACCTATTACGACGGTTATGTCGGTGCGCGCGGGGGCCGGCCTGTCGCCGTACAGGCGCCAGAAAGGTATCTTCATCGTCCGGGCCAGCGCGTCGAGCACGGCCATTTCCGCGGCCGCCAGAGCGGCCCTGTTGCAGTCGAGCCTCTCGCGCAGACCGCGCAGGATGACGTCGTAGGAGGAGATGTCCCGGCCGTGCAGCCAGACGGCGGCGCCGCGCAGCGCGGCAAGCGTGCCGGAGAGGGTCTCGCCGGTTATGTGCGGAGCTACCCCCGCCTCGCCGTAACCGCGGACGCCGCCCGCTAGGGCAACCATGAAAACGGCGTTGTCCAGGTCTTTATGGCTCCCCGACGAGATGGTGAAGGGCTGCGTCAGCTCGCCACGCAGCCTCGCCGCCGCGGCGGACTTTATAACGGCGTCTTTCATCGCTTCCTCCCGCTTTCCTTACCCTCGCCGGGACACTCCCTGCCCAGGAGCATCAATACGACGACTATGGCGAAGATCAGGACGCTCTGCGCCAGCAGGAAGATCGTTCCGGCGGTTGAGGCGGTATGGCGCACGGTCCAGGCGCCGAGTCCCAGGCAGAGGTTTAGCAGCAGTATGAAGGCCACGGTCTGCTTCACGTCGAGGCCCAGCTTCAGCAGGCGGTGGTGAAAATGGTCCCTGCCTGCGTATTCCAGCCATTCCCTGACTGTGGAGATCCGGCCGTTCTTTACGCGGGAGACGGTGGTATAAATCAGGTCAAAGATAGGGATGCCCAGGACCAGGAGCGGAGTGCTCATGGCGACGGCCGGGTTGCCGGTGGCCCAACTGCCGTATACCGCCAGGCAGCCCAGCAGGAAGCCTATCAGCGTGGAGCCCCCGTCGCCCAGGAACATCCGGGCGGGATGCCAGTTTATGGTCAGGAAGCCGGAGCAGGCCCCGGCCAGAGCGGCTGAAAGAAAAGCAACCTCGTACTGGCTGGAGTTCCAGGCTATGCCGAGGAAAAGCAAAGAACAGACGGTCCCCATCGCGGAGGCCAGGCCGTCGATACCGTCCATGAAATTGAAAGCGTTGGTTATGCCCACCAGCCAGACGACGGTCAGCAGGAAAGAGAGCGCCTCGCCGCCCGGCAGTTGCTGGGCGAAGGTCAGCTTGAGCCCGGCGGCGGCCGTCACGGTCGCCGCGGCGAACTGCCAGAAGAGGCGCACGCGCGCCGAGAGGCTCCTGATATCGTCGGCGAAGCCGAGCGCGAAGATGATGACGGATCCGGCGGCTATCCCAAGCATTTGCGGCGAATACTGCTGGTTGCGCAGGAGGGCGAGAGAAAGACCCAGGAAGACGGCCAGTCCGCCCAGCCTCGGCGTAGGGAAGGAGTGGACCCTGCGCGGGCCGGGATTGTCCAGCGCGCCGAAGCGCCGCGCGGCCAGGGCGGCCAGCGGCACCGACAGGGCGCAGCAGAAAAAGGCGATGAAGAAGATGTAGAGCCAGCGCTGGCCGCTGGTCCAGGTCCAGGCGGAAAAGCCGCCCGGGGGGAGTATGGCCAGCAGGCCGACCAGGGCCAGGAAGAAGGTGACGTCCCTGGCCCGCCTCATCATTTTCTGAGCCCCAGCAGGGAGTCGAGCATGGCGCGCTGGGGCATGAAGCCCTCGGCGTACTTGACCCGGCCCTGGAAGCCGCGGAAGACGGCGGCGCTGCGCGCGCTCTCCACGATCGACAGGTTCTTTACCCGGGTCTTGTAGACCTGCGAGGAGTGGCACTTGAGCAGCCGGACCTTGGTCGCCAGCACGCCGCCGATGTCGGCGAAAAGCGACGGGGCGAAGCCCATGGTAGTCGGCACTTCGTAGAAGAGCAGGTTGGGCGAATAGCGGGCTGCGGTAACCGCGGCCTGGGCCGCGGCGCGGTGGTCCTGGTGCGTGTCGTCGGGGCTGTTGACCAGTATGAGGTCGGGGCGGCATTCGGCTATGGCTTCCTCGACGCGGCGGATCAGCGAGCGGTCCAGCGTCATCTCAGTATCCTTCCAC
>CAZVWK010000034.1:0-20647 GCA_964631475.1 uncultured Elusimicrobiaceae bacterium
CATCCGCGTCTCCGGACCCGCAGGATAGCGATTCCACCGACTACCTCCGACGCGGACTCCGTAAGCGAGCGGCTCCGAAGGGTTTTGCTCCGGTGAGGGCACGCCTCCCCCGACTGTCTCCTTATGGGGCGCTAAAAATGGTCGGTTCACCCCGGGGGGAACCTAAGACGCTTTTTCGTGGTAAATCCCCGGCGGCACCCGGCATAAGTATTCCGATCTAGTCCGAGTGGGCGGGGTAATGCTTCTTGAGGCAGGCGGGGCAGAGGCCGTGCGAGAGGGGGGAACCGGGGATGCGGCTCTTGATGTAAGCCTCCACGGGTTCCCAGCCGCCCTGCTCGCTGCGGATCTTCTTGCATGAGGAGCAGATGGGAAGGACTGAGCGGAGCTCGGCCAGCTCGGAGATATCCTCCAGGACGACGAGAGCGTACATCTGCCCTTCCATGCTGAATAGCGAGGCCGAGATCAGCGCCGTCAGAACGAGTTCGCGGCCTTTGGCCGAAACCCTGACCTCAGTAGAGGCGCGCACGACGGGCTTTCCGGAGAAGGCGGCGTTGACAGAGCCGCGCAGGACGCAGTCGGCGCAGTGCAGGCCGGTGCCGCAGCCTCCGGGGGCGTCCGCGCTGTGAATGCAGTGCATCACGTCGCCGGCGCGGCGGCTGTATATCTTCTCGCCGCTCAGCAGCGAACGGGCGGCCTTGTTCCGGTAGAGGACCTTAACGTCCTCGTCCACCACCATCACGATGGAAGGCACCGCGTCCAGCGCGTGCCTAATGAAAGCTGCCTTTTCGAATATCGAGTCCATGCGGCCCCCTTACCTGTAAGTCCTGAAGCGCCAGCCGGCGGCGAAGCCGAAGCGCAGTTCGTCAAGTTCCCGGCCTATGTCGCGGGCCCTGCGGCCGCCCGAGAAGAACCAGAGCCGGGTATATGTGAGGTAGAAATCCAGAGTCAGACCGGCGCCGGGAACGGCGCCCGGCGCCACGCCGGCGTAAAGCCCCGGGGACAGCCCGGCCGCGAAAGCTCCGCCGTCCTCACGGAGACGCGACCCGTCGTCCAGGCCGGCGTCCAGGTCGTAGGAAGTCCAGGCCAGAGGCAAGCCCAGCAGTCCGCCCAGGCGGAAATTATGCCCGTCCTTGAACGGCACGGACACAGACGGCACCAGCATCGCGGCGCGAGTGTCGAAACGGTTCACCTGATCGGTCGTGTAGGTTGTGGAAGCGTCGGCTACCCGGTTGTAGACCGTGGTATAGACGCGTTTCACCGGCACCCCCAGCTTGCGCAGGAAGGCGTGGTCGTCGTCAGGGTCGGGGATGGCGGAGGCGTATAGGAGCAGCCCCTTCTCCAAAGCGGCGCCGCCGCGCCAGAGTTCCAGCGCCGGCAGCGGCCCGGAGGCGTCGGAGAAAAAAACGAGGCCGGCTTTCCAGTCGTAGCCGCCGTAGCCCCGGTCGAACGGGGCGGCAGGCCGGGCCCGCAGCGCGTAGGGGAGAGGCCCGGAGACGTCCGCGGGGGCGGCTGCCGGCCGCGGCGCCTCCGTTGCGGCGGCCGAAGCCAAGGCCGGCGTCGTCAGGAGGAGAAAGGCGCCGGCCAGCTGCAGCATAAGTGGTGTCCGCCCTCAGTAGGACTTCGACATCAGGACGCGCCTGGCGGAGGGCTTGCCCGTAAGGATGCACTTTCCTTCGCCGCGGGCCTCCGACGGTATCTGGTCGTCGAACGGGATGCAGCGTATGCTGGTCTCGAAACGTTTGGCCATCTCGTCCTCCTGCTCCGCCGAGCCCGCCCAGTGCACCCACGCGAAGCCTCCTCCCTCTTCCTTGAAGAACCGCTCATATCCTTCGAGGCTGTCGATGACGCGGGTGCGCGAGGCGCGGAAGGCCCGGGCTTTCTCCAGCAGTTCCTTCTGCATGGCGTCGAGCGTCGGCTTTATCGAGGATATCGCTTCGGCGCGCGGCAGGAAGGATTTCCTGCGCTTGCGCTGCTGCTCGGGCGTCTCGCCGGGGATATCGGACAGGAAGCGCCGGGCTACGCACAGCGAGCCTTTCTCGAGGTCCTTGGGACCGACCTCTATGCGCAGGGGGACGCCCTTGCCCTCCCACTCGTAATACTTGGCGCCCGGCATTATCCCCTCGCGCTCGTCGACGCGGACTGCCACGCCCTGCGCTCTCAGCTCGTCGGCGACCTTGCGGGACTCTTCGACGGTCCCGGCCATTTCCTCGTCCGTTTTGTATATCGGGACTATGACCACCTGTATCGGCGCGAGCCTGGGGGGGAGCACAAGTCCGGCGTCGTCGGAATGGGTCATGATAAGCGCCCCGACCAGGCGGGTGCTCACGCCCCAGCTGGTGGCGTAGACGTACTCGAGTTGTCCTTCCCTGTTCTGGAACTTGACGTCGGCGCTCTTGGAGAAGTTCTGTCCCAGGTAATGGCTGGTGCCCATCTGCAGCGCCTTGCCGTCCTGCATCATCCCCTCGATACAGACGGTGTCCAGCGCGCCGGCGAAGCGCTCGCCCTCGGTCTTGGCCCCCTTCACGACGGGCACGGCCATGACGTTCTCAGCGAAGTCGGCGTAGACGTCGAGCATGCGCGCGACCTCCTCTCGGGCCTCGGCCTCGGTGGCGTGCGCGGTGTGGCCCTCCTGCCAGAGGAATTCGGCCGTGCGCAGGAACAGGCGCGTGCGCATCTCCCAGCGGACGACGTTGGCCCACTGGTTTATCAGCAGCGGGAGGTCGCGGTAGCTCTGTATCCAGCCCTTGTACTGCGCCCAGATTATGGTTTCGCTGGTCGGGCGCACGACGAGCGGCTCCTCGAGCCTGGACTCGGGGTCCGGGACTATCTGCCCGTCGATGGACTTGAGGCGGTGATGGGTGATCACGGCGCACTCCTTGGCGAAGCCGCTGGCGTGCTTCTCCTCCTGCGCCAGGTAGGAGAGCGGGATGAACAGGGGGAAATAGGCGTTCTCATGGCCGGTGGCCTTGAACCTGTCGTCGAGCTCGCGCTGCATCTTCTCCCAGATGGCGTAGCCGTGGGGACGGATGACCATGCACCCTCGGACGGGCGAATGCTCCGCCAGGGCCGCGTTCTTGATTACGTCGAGGTACCACTGCGAGTAATCCTGCGCCCGCGGGGTGACCGCGGAGGATTCTTTCTTCTGCTGGTTGACCGGTTTGTTCATAATTACTCGTTTTTCCTCGGGCCGCGACGCGGCCCTATCTGGCGGAGCGTATCTTGCGGATTATTTCCCGGACCCATTCGCTCTCTTTGACGACTTTGATCTGTTTGCCTTTCTCTATCCAGACGCCGCGGCCCTTGCCGCCCGCTACCCCGAAGTCCGCCTCGCGCGCCTCGCCGGGCCCGTTTACCACGCAGCCCATTACGGCTATCTTCATTCCCTTCGAACGGCGCAGCAGGTCGCCGCTGGAATAAATGGCGGACTCCACTTCTTTGACGGTCTTTTCAACGTCCACCTGGCAGCGTCCGCAGGTGGGACAGGAGACAAGGTCGGGGCCGTACTCGCGCAGGCCGAAAGCCTTGAGTATCTCGTAGGCCGCGCGCACCTGCAGGGCCGGGTCCTCGGTGAGCGAAACGCGCACGGTGTCGCCGATCCCGTCGGCCAGGAGCAGCGAGAGCGCCGCGGAGGACTTGACCGTGCCGGCCAGCGCGCTGCCCGCCTCGGTAACGCCCAGGTGCAGCGGGATATCGCAGCGGGCGGCGAAAAGCCTGTTGGCCAGCACGGTGCGGTCTAGGTCGTCGGCTTTCAGCGAGACGACGATATCCCTGAAGCCGAGACTCTCCAGCACGCGCACCTCGTCCAGCGCCTCCTTTACCATCACTGAAGCCCATTTCGCCGCGGTCCAGCGCGGGCGGGGGGAGTTGCGGACGGCCTTGAGCGAACCCGCGTTGACGCCTACGCGTATCGGCACTCCCGCGGCCTTGCAGGCGCGCGCGACTTCGGCCACCCCGGCCCTGTCGCCGATATTGCCGGGGTTTATGCGGACCTTGTCGACGCCCTGGCGGACGGCCTCGAGCGCGAGGGCGTGATCGAAATGGATGTCGGCGGCGATGGGGATCCTCAGCGCCGCCTTGATGCGCCCCAGCTTGCGCGCAGCGGCCATGTCCGGCACGGCCAGACGTATCAACTCGCAGCCGGCCGCCTCCAGCCTGCGGCACTGGTCGACGGTGGCGCGGACGTCGCCCGTGCTGGTATTGCACATCGACTGCACGCTTATCGGCGCGCCGCCGCCGATCCTGAGGGAGCCGGCCTTTATCTGCCGGGTCTTCCGGCGCCGGCCTATAAGCGCCGAGGGCATCAGGGCCCGACCTCTTCCTGCTGCGCGGGCTGCTCCGACTTCTTGGGGCCGCGCAGGCGCATTATGTCGCTGTAGGTCGCGAAGATCAGTATGCCCAGCAGCATCGCTATGCCCAGGCTGTTGACCACGCGAAGGAGCCCCACCGTCAACTTGCGGCGTGCGAGGCCCTCCCAAAGGTATAGGAGCGCGTGCCCTCCGTCGAGGAGGGGTATGGGCAGCAGGTTGAAGAACCCGACCGCCACCGAAATGAGACCGACGAGGAAAACGAAATCGGCCAGGCCGCTGTGGGCCGCCTTGCTGACTATTCCCACTATGCCTATCGGGCCGGCGAGGTCCGGCTTCTCCCGTCGGTAGATGTTCTGGGCTAGGGTTTTTACGGTGAAAGCCGTCCAGTACCAGCACTGGCCGAGCCCCATCTCCATGGCCTTTAATACCGGCACCTTCTTATAGCCGATACCGGGAGCCACCCCGATGAGGCCGATCTTGCCGCTAGGGTCCTTCTGGGGGGTTATGCTCAGTTCCTGCTTGACGCCGGCGCGCTCATAGACCAGCGCCACGCCCCGCTCCGGGCTGGAGCGTATTATCGCCGCCATCTCCTGCCAGGTGGCGACGGGCCTGCCGTCCACGGATACGACCCTGTCGCCGGGCAGCATTCCCGCGCGCTCGGCGGGATATCCCGCGTTGAGTTCGGCGATGACCGGCTCATCCGAAGGGACCGGCTCGCCCATAACCAGGATGACCCCGGCGAAGAGGAAGAAGGCCAGCACATAGTTCATGGTCGGGCCGGCGAGGACCACGGCCAGGCGCGTATACCAGGGCTTGGAGAAGTATTCGTCGGGTTGGCCGGAGACCTCCTCTATGTTCTCGCCGGCAGGCTTTACGTAGCCGCCCAGCGGGATGGCCCGTATGGAGTAGCGGGTGGGCCCGCTGGTGCGGCCCCAGAGCTCGGGGCCGAAGCCGAAGGAGAAGGCCTCGACCTTTATGCCCGCCCGGCGGCACACTATGAAGTGCCCCAGCTCATGAAGGAATATCACCAGGCCGAAGGTTACCAGGACCGCTATTATCGAAGTTATCATGTGTTTACCTCTTGATCTTTCCGCCGCGCCTGCCCGAGGCTATCTCCGCGGCCCTTACGCGGGCCCATTCGTCGGCCTCTATGACCTCCGAAAAATTCGGCGGGTGGGGAGAAGGCCGCCACTTGCCGGCGGCCAGCGCGCCCGACACCACCTTCGGTATGGAGGTAAAAGGTATCGCCCCGGCCAGGAAGCGCTCCACGGCGACCTCGTTGGCGGCGTTGAGCACCGCCGGGTAAAGGCCGCCTTTCTTCGCCGCTTCGAAAGCCAGGGCGAGGCACTCGAAGCGCCCGAAGTCCGGCTTGAAGAAATCCAGTTTGCTTATCTCGCAGAGGTCCAGCGGCTTCACCGGGCATTTGAGCCGGGCTGGCCAGGTCAGGGCGTATTGTATGGGCAGTTTCATGTCGGGCAGCGACATCTGGGCCAGCACCGAGCCGTCCCTGAGCTCCACCGCGGAATGGACTATGGACTGCGGGTGTATCAGCACCTCTATGGTCTTCAGCGGCAGCGAGAAGAAGTTCTTTATCTCTATCGCTTCGAGCCCCTTGTTCATAAGCGTGGCCGAGTCCACCGTGATCTTGGGCCCCATGCTCCAGCGCGGGTGCTTGAGCGCCTGCGCGGGCGTCACCGCCGCCAGGCTGCCCCGGGTCCTGTAGAAAGGTCCGCCCGAGGCCGTCAGGAAAACGTGCGAGACGACCGAGGAATAATCGGAGGTCCTGAAGCCTTCGAGGCACTGGAAGATTGCCGAAGGCTCGGAGTCGACGGGCAGCAACCTGGCCTTCCAGCGCCAGACCTCGCGCATGATGGTCTCGCCGGCCATGACCATCGGCTCCTTGTTGGCCAACGCGATGTGCTTGGAGGCCCGTATCGACGCTATCAGCGGGGCGAAACCGACGGAGCCCGAGACGGCGTTGAGCACGACGTCCGCCTCGCCGAGCGCCGCCATCTCCGTAAGGCCCTCTACGCCTGGGGGGAGGAGCTTTACTCCGCGCGGCAGGCTCTCCCGGGCGGCCTTGTAAGCTTCGTGGCCGAAGACGGCGGCGTACTTCGGTTTGAATTCACGGACCTGCCTCAGGAGTTCCCCGACGCTCGAGTTGGCGGCCAGGGCGACTGCCTCGAATTCGTCCGGACGGGCGCGGATCACAGACAGGGCGCTGCGCCCTATCGAGCCGGTGGAGCCAAGTATCGCCACTCTCCTCATTATCTTATCTCGCGATCACGACTATGTAGTAGATGAGCGGCGCCACGAATATGTAGGAGTCGAACCGGTCCAGGACCCCGCCGTGGCCCGGCAGCAGCGAGGAGGAATCCTTGGCTCCGACGGCGCGCTTGATCATGGACTCGGCAAGGTCCGAAAGCTGGCCGCCTATCCCTATGGCCGCGGCCAGACAGGCCGCCAGCGGCGCCGAGAGCGTGTCCTCCATAAATAGCCGTATCGCGAAGACTGCAATGAAAACCCCGGCGAAGCCGGCAATCGCTCCCTCCCAGGTCTTCTTGGGGCTTATGGACGAAAGCTGGCGGCTGCCGAAGGCGCGGCCGGCGGCGTAGGCGGCCGTGTCCATGAACCAGACCGTGACCAGCATCAGGAAGGTGAGCCCTTTACCGTCGGGCCGGATTTCCCGCAGAGCGGCCATGTGCCAGAGCGGCCAGGCCAGGCCGTATATCCCCATCAGCGTGAAGGCGATGCGCTCCAGGTACTTCTGCCGGTAGAAGAATTCGGCTGTGAAAGCGGCCAGCGCGGGCAGCACCAGGAAAAGGCCGGCGTAGTTGTCTCCTCCCTGTCGGCGGACGGCGAAATCGCCAAGCGACATGGCGGCGGGGAGCAGCAGGCCGAAGACCATCAGCACCGGGACCTGCACCGGCCTGGAGCCCATTCGCAGGAGGGTGGCGTATTCATGGAGCGAGAGGGCGATTATGGCGAGTATGAATATCGAATAGGGAATGCCACCCAGATTGACCAGGTACACTACGAGAGGGATGCCGATAATGGTGGTGATTACGCGGGGAAGCAGCATCGGGTGGGGCTCCTTAGGTTCCTTTCCTTCTGTCGCGGCGCTGATAATCGAGCAGGGCCTTCAGGAGTTGGGGTCCTTTGAAAGCGGGCCAGAGAGTGTCGGTCACGTAAAATTCGGAATAGGCGGTCTGCCAGAGCAGGAAATTGGAGATGCGCATCTCGCCGGATGTGCGTATCAGCAGGTCCGGGTCCGGCAGAGGCCAGGTGTAGAGCCGCCTGGAAATATCCTGTTCCGTTACGGAGGCCCTCTTTTCGGCCAGCAGCGCGTTTACCGCGTCCGCTATCTCCCTGCGGCCGCCGTAGTTGAGGGCGATATTGAGCGTGATGTCCCGGCCGCCCTCCAGCAGGCGCATCGTCTCCTCCGCCTGCGCCCTGACGGCTGGGGGCATCTCGTCGAGGCGGCCGCTGAAGCGCAGCCGCACGCCCTTCTCCCTCATCTCTTCGGCGTACTCGCGCAGCGCGCGGCAGAGCAGCGTCATGATCGCGCGGACCTCCAGCTTTGGCCGCGTCCAGTTCTCGGTCGAGAAAGCGTAGACGGTAAGGACCTTGACGCCCGCGTCCCGGGCGGCGGCCACCACGGCCTTGAGCGAGCGGGCGCCCTCCGCGTGCCCGGCGGCGGCAGGCAGGCCCCGCGCCCTGGCCCAGCGCCTGTTGCCGTCCATGATGACGGCGACATGCGCTGGGACCCTGGCCGGGTCGAGCACGTCTTCGGCACGGGAAGGGGCCATTGCGGTCAGACGGTGAGGAGTTCCTTTTCCTTGGAACCGGCCACGTCGTCGACCAGCTTGACGTAGGAGTCGGTGAGCTTCTGCACGGCAACTTCGTGCCGCTTGACGTCGTCCTCTGAGATCTCCCTGGCCTTCTCGGCCTTCTTTATCTTTTCCAGCGCGTCCCGGCGCTCGTTGCGTATCGCCACGCGGGCGTCCTCGCCCATGGAGTGGACGATCTTTACCATCTTCTTGCGCTGGTCCTCGGTCATGGGGGGAAGGTTGATGCGGATAACGTCCCCCTGGCGGGCCGGCGAAGTGCCCAGGTCCATCTTGCGCAGTTCGGACTCCACGGCGTCAACCGCGCCCTTGTCCCAGACGCGGACCTCGAGGGTGCGGGCCTCGGGTATAGAGACGGCGGCGACCTGTTTGAGCGGGACGCGCGAACCGTAATATTCGACGTAGAGGGAGTCGAGGAGCTGCGGATTGGCGCGACCGGTGCGCAGCGAGGTCAGCTCGCGCTTGAACTTATCTACCTTTCCTTTCATGGCCTCTTCGGCCCCTGAAATAACGGCGTTTACCCCTTCCATATGCACGCTCCTTGAGAACGGGAATGCGGCGCGGACTCGGCCGCGCCCTGATATCAATTATATTAAAAATAGCGGGTCAGGTCTTCACTTTTGCGCCTGGACGGGGCAAAGTCAAAAGTAAAGACCCGGCCATCCAGCTAGAGGGTGTCTTCCACCAGGGCGCAGAAGCAGTGCATGGCCAGGCCGTGCATCTCCTGGACCCGCGGAGTGTCGGCGGAGGGAACGGAGAAAGCGAGGTCGCAGAGAGGGGCCAGTTTGCCGCCGCCGCAGCCCAGAAAGCCCATCACCTTCATGCCCTGGGACCTGGCCTTTACGGCCGCCCTGACGACATTGGCGCTGTTGCCGGAGGTGGAAATGGCGAGCAGCACGTCTCCGGGGCGGCCGTAGGCTTCCACCTGCCGCTCGAAGACGGTATCGAAGCCGTAATCGTTGCCCAGGCAGGTCAGAATTGAGGTATCCGAACTCAGCGCCATGGCGGCCGCGGCGCGGCGCTCGCGCTTGAAGCGGCCGACGAATTCGCCGGCGATGTGCTGGCTGTCGGCGGCGCTGCCGCCGTTGCCGCAAATGAGGAGTCTCCCGCCTGCGGCGAAGGCCGCCGAGACCGACGCGGCCATCTCCGTCAGGAGTCCGGAAGAGCCTTCGAACCAGACGAGCAGTTCGCGGTGGTCCCTGACGGCGGCGAGTATCTTCTCTTTCTCAGTCATTGACGATGAGAGTGCCCACCCGCTCCCCGCCGACTGCCCGCTTTATGTTGCCCGGCTTGTGCAGGTCGAAGACAAGTATCGGGATATTGTTCTCCATGCAGAGGCTCAGGGCGCTGGTATCCATGAAGCGCAGCCTGCGCTCTATGGCCTGCATGTAGGTTATGTCCCTTATGAGCTTCGCCTTCGGGTCTTTCTTGGGGTCGCCCGTGTAGACGCCGTCCACCTGGGTGGCCTTGAAGATCACGTCGGCTCCGATCTCCGCGGCGCGCAGGGCGGCCGCCGAGTCGGTGGTGAAATAAGGGTTGCCGGTGCCCCCGGCGAAGATGACGACGCGGCCCTTCTCCAGGTGGCGTATGGCGCGGCGGCGGATGAAAGGCTCGGCGAGGCGGGAGATCTCTATGGCGGTCTGGACGCGCGTGGCCACGCCGCGGTGCTCCAGGGTCGACTGCAGCGCCATCGCGTTTATCACGGTGGCGAGCATACCCATATTATCGGAGGTGACCCGGTCTATCATACCGAGCCCGTCCTTGGCGCCGCGCCAGATATTGCCGCCGCCGATGACGATGGCCAGTTGCAGGTCCCCGCGGACTGCCTTGGCGATCTCACCGGCGATGAAGGTGAGGGACTCCGGGGAAACGGAGTGGCCCCCGCCCCTGAGGGCGAGGGCTTCTCCGGACAGCTTGAGGAGTATCCTCTTGTACTTCATTCGACTCCCACGAGGTAGCAGTCGAAGCTTTTCACCGTGACGGCGCCGCCCAGGGAACCCTCGGCGTCCTTCACGAACTGGGCCACGGTCTTCTTGGAGTCGCGGATGGAAGCCTGTTCGAGGAGGCAGATCTCCTGGTAGAACTTGTTGACGCGGCCCTGCAGCATCTTCTCGAGCGCTTCCGGCGGCTTGGCCTTGTAAGGCTTGCCGGTCTCGGCGGCCTTCGCCTTGGCGTCCTCTTCGTCCTTGAGCGTCTTGGCCTTGTAGATCTCCCGCTCCTTCTCCACGACCTCGGCCGGGACCTCCTCGCGGCGCAGGTACTTGGGGGCCATCGCCACGGCCTGCATCGCCAGTTCCTTGGCCAGCACGGCCAGACCCTCGCGGGCCTTGGCCAGGTCGCCGGCGAAACCGAGCTCTACCAGGCAGGCCTTGCGGGAATCGGAGTGCAGGTAATAATTGCAGACGGTAGCGGCAGAACCGCATACGACGCCGCGTCGTATGGCCATGTTCTCGCCGGACTTCATCGCGACCGCCTGCAGGCGGTCCTTCGCGTCCGCGTTCCCGGCGGGGTTGCCGTAGTCAGGTTTCTCCAGCATCGCGGCGCAGAGGCTCTCGGCAAGCGCGAGGACGTCCTGGTTCTTGGCGACGAAGTCGGTCTCACAATTGATCTCGACCATCGCGGTCCTGGCGCCGTCGGCGGAGGTCTTCACCGTCACGATGCCTTCCTTCATCTCGCGGCCGGCGCGCTTAGCCAGGCCGGCGAGGCCCTTCTTGCGGAGTATCTCCACGGCCTTCTCGAGGTCGCCCTGCGACTCGTTAAGCGCCGCCTTGCAATCCATGATGCCCGCGCCCGTCTTGGAACGCAGGGTCATAACCTGCTCGCTCTTGATAACAACGCTCATGATGTCTCCTTGGAAAGAAGTGACTGCTGCCGCGCCCCCGCGCGTCGGCGGGGGCGGGGGGACCGGCCGCGGAGGGTTATTCCTCCGTGCGGACGGGCTCCTCGGAGAGCTGCTCGACGGCGGCGTCGACGGGCTGGACATAGGCCTGGTCGACCTCCTGCTGCATCCGCTCGGCCTCGGTGACGGCGGCCTGCTCCTGGGCCTGCTGATGAGCTGTCATTTTAGCCTCTTCGGCCTCCTTGCGCCCCTCGATCACGGCGTCGGCTATGGCGCCGCAGAAGAGGCGGATGGAGCGGGCGGCGTCGTCGTTGCCGGGCACGGACCAGTTGATCAGGTCGGGGTCGCAGTTGGTATCGCAGACGGCCACTATCGGGATCTTGAGCTTGCGGGCCTCGCGTATCGCGCCCATCTCCTCTACGGGATCGATGACGAAGATGATGTCGGGCAGCGACTTCATGTTGCGGATGCCGGAGAGCAGCTTGACCAGGCGGGCCTTCTCCTTGTCCAAGCGGGAGACCTCTTTCTTGGACATGACCTTGAAGAGACCGTCGTTCTCCAGATTCTCCAGCTCTTCGAGACGCTTTATCGAGCGCTTTATCGTGTCAAAGTTGGTAAGTGTGCCGCCCAGCCACTTCTCGTACACGCAGGCGACATCGGCGCGGGCCGCTTCTTCGCGGATGATATCCTTGGCCTGCTTCTTGGTCCCGACGAAGAGGAACTTGGCGCCGGCTTTGGCGGAGTCCTTTACGTGCGTGTAGGTCTTCTTGAGTTCCTTGACCGTCTTCTGAAGGTCGAGGATATGGATCCCGTTGCGCTCGCCGAATATGAAGCGGGCCATCTTGGGATTCCACCTGTAGGTCTGGTGGCCGAAATGAACGCCGGCCTCCAGCATGGTCTTCATCGAGATATTAAGCATGCACTTCCTCCTGGATCTGTCTGTCGAAAATCGCGTTTTTGAACTATCAGGACAAAAAGGCGTTGGAGAATATTAGCATATCTTTCCGTTATCTTTCAACCACGACTTAAAAATACTTTGACCCAGGTCAACCCGGCAGGCCGGGGGGCTTTTGTGCCGGGCGGCCTCTTTTCCTATAATAAGAACGATGAAAATAGCCGTGGCGCAGATGAACCCGGTGGTGGGCGACATAAAAGGCAACGCGGACCGGGCGCTGGACTTTATGCGCAGGGCCGAGGCCTCCGGCGCGGAACTGGCCGTTTTCCCCGAACTCGCGCTTACCGGCTGCCCGCCCCTGGACCTGCTGGAGCGAGACGGGTTCGTAAGAGAAAACCTCCTGGCGCTGAAGTCGCTGGCCGCCCGCACCCGTCGCACGGCCTGCCTGATAGGCTACGCCGATTTCAATCCCTCGCCGCGCGGCAGGCGCCTGCTCAACGGGGCCGCCCTGCTGCAGGGGGGAAAGGTCGCGGCCCGGCGCTTTAAGTCCCTGCTGCCGACCTGCGACATCTTCGACGAGTCGCGTTATTTCGAGCCCGCCGCCGGCAATGCCCCGGTCCTTTTCCGCGGCCGCCGGCTCGGCGTGACCATCTGCGAGGATATCCGGGCGGGGACCAGCCTCCAGCCCGGGAGGGAACTCTACGGCTCCAGCCCCCTGGCCTCACTAAAAAAGAAAGGGGCCGACATTTACCTGAACCTTTCGGCTTCCCCCTATTACCGGGGCAAGCCGGCCGAGAGGCTCTCGATACTTTCCAAGGTGGCCGGCGGCCTCGGCCGCTGCCTGGTCTACGCGAACCAGTACGGCGCCAACGACGACCTCATATTCGACGGCAACAGCCTGGCGCTCGACGGAAGGGGCCGCGTCGCGGCCGCCGCCAGGCCTTTCGCCGAGGACCTGCTCCTTTTCGACACGGACAGGCCCGGCACGGGCGCACGCCCCTTCATGCCGGGTGAGGCCGCGGAACTGCGCGCCGCCCTTAAACTTGGAATCGCCGATTACTTCCGCAAGACGGGCTTCTCCAGGGCCGTGCTGGGACTCAGCGGCGGGATAGACTCGGCGCTGGTCGCCTGCCTGGCCGCCGACGCCCTAGGCCACGGGAATGTCACGGCCCTGCTGATGCCCTCCAGGTTCACTGAGCGGCGCAGCGTAGAAGACGCGCTCAGGCTGGCGCGCGCCCTGGGCATAAATCACGAGACCATCCCGATAGATACGCTCTACGGGAATTTCGCCGCCGCGCTGGGAAGGAAAGATCCCTACTCGGCGATAGACCTGACCCTGCAGAACCTGCAGTCGCGCGCCCGCGGCTCGCTGCTGATGGCGAGGGCCAATGAACTTGGAGCCCTGACGCTGGCCACCGGCAACAAGTCCGAGATAGCCATGGGCTACTGCACGCTCTACGGCGACACGGTCGGCGCGCTTGCCCCGCTGGCCGATCTGGTAAAAGGAAGCGTTTATGCGCTTTCCGCGCTCTACCCGGAGATCCCGTCCTCGATAATGACGAGACCCCCGACCGCCGAACTCAAACCGGGACAGAAAGACCAGGATGACCTGCCTCCTTACGACAAACTGGACCGGCTGGTAACGCTCCTGCTTGAGGGAGGGCTTTCCCCGGAAAAAGCGGCGGCCCGCGCCGGGCTCTCCACGGAAGAGGCCATGCGCGCAGCCGCCAGGATAACCGCGAACGAATACAAGCGCCGTCAGCTCCCGATAGGGCTGAAAGTGACGCGCAAGGCCTTCGGCCAGGGGCGGATGCCGGTGGCGAAGCGCCTTTCCTCCGGGCCGGGCCCCGGATGCTGAAAAGCTTTTCCTTATATATAGCCTTACTACTGCTGGCCGCGGCCCCGGGCTGGGGCCAGCCGGGGCCGCGCAGCCGCGCCCCCGGCCCGGCCGAAAAGGCCCCGCCTCCTCCGACCAGGACGGAGATCGTAAAACCGCTTAAGGCGCCGGCCACCGGCTACGCGCCGAATATCTTCGACCGGGTGCTCGACACCCTAGTCATCGACTTCGAGAAGGGGTCCATCCTACCACTTCCGATAGCCGAGGCCAGCAAGGACCTCGGGCTTAACATAGGAATCATGCCACTCTGGGCCGTCTGGAACGCGCAGCGCACCGGCGTCGACTATGTAATGGCCCCGTCGGTCAGTTACAACGCCAACCTCGGCGCCACCTTCGGCTACAAGCAGTACTTCTTCCCCGACGAGAAAAGCATAATCCTTTTCCGCGGCTCGATCTCCCGGCGGGTCGAGAACGAGGCTTATTTCTATTTCTACAGGCCGGGGGTCCTGGGCAGCGACGCGCGCTTCAGTCTGGACCTGGCGCACCGCGTCACGGGCAAGCCCTCTTTTTACGGCTACGGCAACGATTCGCTCAAAAAGAACAAGGCCAACTACGCCATACGCAAGGAGGGGGAGGAGTTCACGCTCTCTCTCCCCCTGATAAAAAATTTTTTCGTGGAGCTCAACCACTCCCTCTACCGCCAGCAGGCCCAGGAGGGCCCGGTGCTCAGCGTGCCGCAAGTGAGCGAACTCTACCCGGCGGACTATGCCGCCGCCGAAAAGGCCCGGCTCTTCCACGCCAACCGGGTGTCGCTACTCTACGACGACACCGACCACCCCTTCCTGCCCAAGATAGGCACTATGGCGCACTTCTCCGTGCTCTACTCGGCCAAAGCCTTCGGTTCAGATTATAACTATCGGACCTACAACGCGGAGCTGAAGCATTACTACAACTACATGGGCAGGGGCCGCTTCGTGACCGCACTGCGCTACCAGTTGCAGTTCCAGCGGGGAGACGAACTGCCTTTCTACGCCCAGGTCCAGCTGGGCGAGACCACCGGCCTGCGCATGGCCGGCGACGGTCGCTTCACCGGCCGGGGCAAGATAGTGATAAACCTGGAGGAGCGCATAACGCTGTCCCGTGTCCCGTACCTCAAATTCCTGCGCGAGGTGGAGATAACCCCCTTCCTGGACGCCGGCGCCGTTTTCTCCGACCCTTCCGATTTTTCCACCGGCGACCTCCGCTACGGCCCAGGCCTCTCGCTGCGCCTCCTGCTGCGACCGCAGGTGGTGGCTTCGGCCGACCTCGCTTTCGGCTCGGAAGGCGCCAACACCATAGTGAGGGTGGGCTACCCTTTCTGAAATGACAAGCCGACCGGCGAAGGCCTCCCGAAGGGCGCCCGCTAGGCGGGTGAAAAATTGCAACCGCAATTTTCAGATTAGTATAATTCCGGAATGACAGACAAAGAAAAAAGGCCTCTCGGCCCCAAGAACTGCCGCTCAAAAGGCGAGCTTGAGGCCGCCATAAGCGACCTGATTGTAAAGTTCGAAAGGGAATATATGGGCCGGGGAGCGGAAGAAAGCCGTACCTATCTACTGGACGACATGGTGCTGGTGCGCCTGAAAAAAGTTCTTACGCCCGCCGAGCACCACCTCGCCAAGACCCTGGAAGGCTCGCGCCTGGTCAAACAGACACGCATGCATTTACTCGAAAGCGGCAGGCCCCTTCTTGAAAAAATAGTCCGGGATGCTCTCGACAGGGAAGTGGTGAGCATGCACACGGATATCAGCACCAGGACCGGGGACAGGGTGATAATACTGATATTGGACAAACCCGTGGAACGGTGACGCGTTTTGTGATATAATAACGGAGGTTGGTCCGGCGGAAGCCGCTTACGCGGAAGCCGCTTGGCAGGCCGGGCAGATGGAGATGCCCGGCTTTTTTATTATGCTCTCGAACTACTCAAAATTTGTAAAAAGCCGCTACGTCTCGCTGGGCCTCGCTTTTCTCATAAATTCGGCGCTGGGCTCCGTCTACTCCTACGGCGTATTCCGACCCGCGCTGGAAAAATACTGGTCGCTGGGGGCTTTCGACAGCGGCCTGCCCTATACGCTTTTCCTGGCTTCCTTCGCGCTCGCCATGCCGTTCGGAGGGGCGCTGATCGAAAAAAGCGGGGAAAAAAAAGCAATCATCTTCGGGGCCGCGTTCCTGGGCGCGGGCTGGGTCCTCGCCGGATTCTCCGGGAATATCCAATCCCTCTCCCTCTTTTACGGGCTGATGGGCGGCGTCGGCGTGGGCTTCGCCTACGGCGCTCCGCTGAGCATGGCGGCCAAACTTTTCCCCGACCGGAAGGGCCTGGCGATGGGAGTGCCCCTGGCCGGGTTCGGGATGTCCCCGCTGTTCAGCGCGCCGCTGATGCGCTGGGCCATCGAGACCGCCGGCCCGGTCAGGGGCTTCGCTTACGCCGGGATTGTCCTGGCGGCGGTCGTGATCGCCCTTTCACTCCTCCTCAGGCGCCCCCCGGCCCACCCGCACGCCCACACCACCCTCGGCCAGGCCTCGCTGCCGGACCACGACTATAACAGCCGCGAGATGCTGGGCTCGCCGAGATTCTACGCCCTCTGGCTCTCTTTCTCCGTCGCCTGCGCCATAGGGCTCTCGGTCATAGGTATAACTTCGTCCTTCGCGATAGAGGTGGTCGGCATGAATCCCGCCAGTACCACCGCGCTGCTCATGTTCTTCTCGGTCTTCAACGCACTGGGCCGGCCGATATTCGGCTACCTGTCCGACCGGGCGGGCCCCGGCATCGCCGGCGCGGTTTCTTTCCTGCTGGTCTTCTGCGCCGCGGCAGCACTCTACTTGTTCCCGGCTTCGCTGCCGGTCTTTACGGTCGCCTTCGCCTTTCTTTGGCTGAATCTGGGGGCCTGGCTGGCGGTAGCTCCCGCGGCCACCGCCTTTTTCTTCGGGCTCGGACACCAGCCCAGGAATTACGGGATAGTCTATACCGCTTACGGCGCCGGAGCCATAGCCGGCGTCTCGCTGGTCTCCTATATCAGGGAAGCGACCAGTTCCTATTCCTCGGTGCTCGCGCCGATGGCGGCCACGGCGCTGGCCCTGGCTTTCTTTTCGCTGTTGACTTTAAGCAGGAAGAAAACTCTTCCGCGCAAATCGCGGATACATCGCACGCGAGGGGAAGCCCTGGCCGGCAGGCCGGCTGACTGAAAAAGTTACTGTAGTTGGGACAAATCGGCTACGCCCGAGACCATGTCCACCAGCGATTTAATCAGATTGAGCCTGTTTCCGCGAACCTTTGGGTCCTCGACCATGACCAAGACCTTGTCGAAGAAGTTGTCAAGGCTGGGCTTTATGGCCAGCAGTTCGGACAACCCTCGGGCGTAATCACGCGCCGCGACGTGTTCCCTAAGCCTGCCGCCCATCGCCTTTATCTCTCCGTAGAGCGCCCTCTCCTCGTCCTTCTCTAAAGCGCCCTCGTCGGGCGAGCCGCTCAGGAGATCTTTAGACTGCCTGAGTATGTTCTTAGCGCGCTTAAACGCCGCCGCGATGCCGGAGAAGTCCGGGTTGGCGCGCAGCGAGTTAATATCTTTTATGCGGGCGCGGCAGTCGAGCAGGTCTCCTCCTTCGCAAGACATAAAGAACTCGCGCACGGCTTTTATCTCGTCGAAGCGCAGCCCTTCTTCGGCAAAAACCGTCTCGGCCCGCTGCCAGATGAAATCCAGCAGGGCTTCGTGACCGGCGGGATCGCCCGCCCGTTTCTCAGGCAGAAGTTCCCAGAAAGGCTCGAGCGCCGCCTGCGCCGCCCGGTGAAGATTGAGGCGCAATCCGTTCTCCAATACGATCCGCACGACGCCGAGCGCCTGGCGGCGCAGGCCGTGAGGGTCCGCGCTGCCGGTCGGGATCCGGCCGGTATAGAAGTCGGCGGCCAGCGTGTCTAACTTTCCGGCGAGGGAGGCCAGGCCGCCTTCTACGGAAGAAGGAATGGGGGACTTCGCCGACAGCGGCCAGTAGAACTCGCCCACGGCCCTCGCCGCGGTCTCCCGCAGGCCGGCGTTGGCGGCGTAATAGCCGCCCATGGTCCCCTGCAGTTCCGGAAACTCTCCGACCAGCCCGCTGACCAGGTCTGAATAAGCGTGTTTAGCGGCGGCAGCGACGTCGTCTGGGGAAAAGTCCGCGCCGCACCGGTCGGCCAGCAGCGAGGCCAGTTTTTCGACGCGCGCGGTCTTATCAGCCATGGAGCCAAGGCCCCGCTGGAAGCTCACCGAACCGAGCCTGGCGTTGAAGTCGGCCAGCGGCACGGCCAGGTCGCGCGTGTAGAAGAATATCGCGTCGCGGAAGCGGGCTTCCAGCACGTTGCGGAAACCATCCTCCACGTTGCGCTGTCCCCGCGAGACGCCGTCGCGTATGCCGACGAACCAGGGCTGCAGGCGCCCCTTGGCGTCGGCCACGGTAAAGAACTTGAGCTGCTTCTTCATGACCAGGTGCACCAGTTCGGGTGGAAGCTTGAGAAAATCCTGCGAATACGAGGAAACCACGCAAACCGGGTACTCCACCAGGTAAAGGTTCTCGTTCAGGAGTTCCTCGTCGACCTCCACCTCGAGCTTCATGCGCCTGGAGACGGCGGCCAGCTCGCGGCGCAGCGCCGCCAGCCTTTCGGCGTCCTTCACCATCACGCCGGCGTGTTCTAACGCCTTGAAATATTTCTCGGCCGAGGCTATCCTGAGAGGTTTAGAGCCCTTGGCGCTAAGCCCCGCCGTGACGCGGCCCGACTTCACGCCGGCGACCGAGAAAGAGATGGTCTTTTCTCCGTGCAGCGCCAGCAGGCTGCGTATCGGGCGGGCGAAGCGGAACCGGGTCTTCTCCCATACCATGTTCTTGGGGAACTGCAGTCTCGCTATGACGGCGGGGAATATCTCGGCCAGGGCTTTGCCGGCCGCGCGGCCGGGGATACGGGTCTCTAAGACCAGGACCTCTCCCTTGTTGGGCACGGTCTCCACTCCCAGCTTGTCGGGCGTGACGCCGCGCGCGCGGGCGAAGCCGGCGGCCTGGGGGGTAAAATTACCGTCGGGTCCGCGCAGCATCTTAGCGGAGGGGCCGTAATGCTTCTGCGCCTTCTCCTCGGTCTTGGCGGGCACGCCCGACACGTGAAGGACCAGGCGCTTGTAGGTGCCGTAGGCTGCAATCGACTCATAAGGGAGGCCGGCCTCTTTGAGCGCCTCGGAGGCGAAGCGGACAAACTGTTCCTCGGCCGAGGTTACAAAGCGCGCCGGGATGTTCTCTATGCGTATCTCGAGCAGGACTTCCCTTTTAGCGGACATCGGCGGCCTCCTTTCTGTCCGACGGCTCGTTGGCCTCCACGTGGGCGACGGCGCAGTCCTTGGCTATGTCGCGTATGCGCTTTATCAGGACGGCGCGCTCGGAGACCGAAATGGCCCCGCGCGCGTCGAGCAGGTTGAAGTTCTGCGAGCATTTCATGACCAGGTCGAAGGCGGGCAGGTAATAGCCCTTCGCCGCCAGGCGGGGGACTTCCTTCTCCCATTTTTCAAAATTGAAGCGCAGGTTCTCCGTATCGGCTTCTTCGAAGTTATAGTGCGAGAACTGCTCCTCCTGACCCTTGTGCACCTCGCCGTAAGTAAGGCGGTCGGTCCACATGATGTCGAAGATGTTCCGCTTCTTCTGCGCGAACATCGCCAGGCGTTCGAGACCGTAGGTGATCTCCACGCTTATCGGGTTCAGTTCGTAGGAAGCCATCTGTTGGAAATAAGTGAACTGGGTAATCTCCATCCCGTCCAGCCATACCTCCCAGCCGACGCCGGAGGCGCCCAGCGTGGGGGACTCCCAGTCGTCCTCTATCCAGCGGATGTCGTGCTCCGCATGGTCGACGCCGATGGCCTTGAGCGAGGAGAGGTAGACCTGCTGGACATTGTCCATCGGCGGCTTGATGATGACCTGGTACTGGTAATACTTGCCCAGGCGGTTGGGATTTGCGCCGAAGCGGCCGTCGCCGGGGCGGCGGCAGGGCTCGACATAGGCCACGCTGGTGGGCTTGGAAGTGAGCGAACCGAAGAAAGTTGCCGGGTTAAAGGTGCCGGCGCCCTTCTCCAAGTCGTAGGGCTGTATTATCGCGCAGCCCTGTTTGGCCCAGTACTGGTCGAGCCTGAGTATGATCTCCTGGAAGTTCATTTTGTCTCCTACGTTCAGACGAAGGCGGCGGTCTTGAAGGTCAGCCCGAGGTTGCCGGCAAAGCACTTCTCCAGCGTGCCGTCGACGCGCCTGAGCAGGCCGTCGTCGACCGGCGAGGCGTCCACGCCGTCCCAGCTGCCGGAATGCAGGATATCCCACAGACAGGGGTCCAGGCCCACGCTGGTCTCCGCGAAGCCCACTCCGGCCAGTTCGGCCAGGCGCAGCGAGAAGGCCCGGCGGGTCCACGGCGTGAACCCGCTGGCGTCGAGGCGTTCAAGGGCAGAAAGAAGCAGGCCGTACTTCTCCGGGTTGGGATGCGCGTAAGGGGTAATCCCCATGACCAGCTCGCAGAAATGCGAGGCCAGGAACAGCCGTTCGGCGCTGCCCCTTATGCCGGGGAAGGCGCGCAGAGGAGTTCCGCCCGTGCAGACGGGAAAATTGGAGCCGGGACGCAGGTGGAGGCGGTAATCGCCGGAGGTGAGAGGCTCGCTGAGGGCCCTCAGCTTGGCGGCTGCCCGGGCAACCCCCTTGAAGTTCACCTCCAGTTTGCCGTGGTCGCGCGTGTAAAGCGTCACGATGCGGCCGCTCTCCTGTAAAGGCCGCCGCCTGAGCACTATCGCCCTGTCGCAGAAATTCATGGGGAGATATTTTAACAAATTAAGGAGGGGAGTCGGGGCCGGGATAAACGGATGTCCCTCTCTCCCTCTCTTCAGTTGTTGCAAG
>CAZVWK010000035.1:0-6246 GCA_964631475.1 uncultured Elusimicrobiaceae bacterium
CGACGCCGCGTTCCTCGGCGAGAAAGAGCGCGCGGAAGCTGTCATCAGGGAGCGCCTGGCCGCGATGGGTGAGGAGAAGGCGCGCATGGAGGCGGCGATCAGGTCCCGGGAGGAAGCCGCCGCCGCCGCCGATGAAGCCCGCCGCCGCATGGAGGGGGAACTGGAGCGGCTCAAGACCCGCTCGGGCGACCTCGCCAGGCAGGCCGCCGAACTTTCCGGCAACGCCGCCGAGCGCGAGAAGGAACTGGCGGCGCTGAAAGATTCTTTCCGCATAGAGAGCGAGAACCGCTCCCGCTTCGAATCCGAGGTGGTGTTCCTCAAGCAGAAAGCGCAACAGCTGGAGTTCCAGGTCCAGGACCTGGCCTCCCAGCTCGACGCCGAGCGCGCCTCGCACGCCGATAACGACGCCGCCCGGGGAGCCCAACTGGCCGCCCGGGAGCAGGAACTGGCCGCCCTGGCCGCGGAAGTCGAGAAGTACCGCACTCTGGAAAAGAGCCTCGCCAATCGCCTGATGTGGGCCATAAAGGGCAAATAAGCCCCGGCCGCTCCCGCCGGGCCGCCGCGCGGTAAAATTGTATAATCGATTACGATGATACGCCTTTGCAAGCTCAACGGCACCGAGGTAGTGGTCAACGCCGAGCTCATAGAGAGCGTCGAGGCCACTCCCGACACGGTGATAAACCTGGCGACGGGGAACCGCTACCTGGTGAAGGACCCGGTGGACGAGGTGGTGGCGAAGGTCATTGAGTACAGGAAACAGGTGTACGCGGAGAAAAAAGCGGTCAATCCGATGGAGTATTACGAGAAAAAATAGGCCCGGCACGTCGGCCTGGCGATGAAGTTCAACGGGGCTTTTTAATATGGATATAGCGACTTTCACCGGCATAATCATTTTCCTCGGCTTCGTGTTCGGGGCCATCTATCATGGCGGCGGGGTGGAAGGGTTTCTGCCCTTCCTTAACATGGAGGCCGCCCTGATAGTCATGGGCGGCACTTTCTGCGCGCTGCTGATCAATTTCCCTCTCTCTTCCGTCATCAGTTCCGGCAAGATCCTTAAAAAGGTGCTGACAACCAAGGGCGAGGACACTTCAAGGATCGTCTCCACCTTCGTCTCGCTCGCGCAAAAGGCCAAGAAAGAGGGCTTCCTGGCCCTGCAGTCCGACGTGCAGGCCATCGACAACGATTTCCTCAAGCGCGGCGTGCAACTGGTGATAGACGGCGCGGACCACGAGTTCATCCGCAATATGCTGGAGACCGAACTGGATTTTATACGGGAGAGGCATAAGGCCGGCCGCGAAATTTTCAACGCCCTGGGCACCTACGCCCCGGCCTTCGGAGTTATCGGCACGGTGCTGGGCATGATCATGATGCTTGCTTCCATCGAGGACGTGGCGGCCGTGCCGCGCCGCATGGCCCTGGCCCTGGCCGCCGCCTTCTACGGCCTGGGGTCCGGCTACTGGCTGTTCCTGCCGATGGCCGGCAAGCTCAAGCACAGGTCGGAAGAAGAACTTTTCGTCAAAGAGATAATAATCCGCGGCGTGCTGCTGCTGCAGAGCGGAGCCACCCCCAGCGTGGTAGAGGCCAATCTGAAGGCCTACCTGGAGCCCCAGAAGCGCAAGACGGTGACGGCGGAAGCCGCCGCCTGAGCTTATGGCCGTAAAAGTCAAGGGCTGGATACGGGAGGATGATCCGAGGGTGGCCGCCGTAGGCCACCCCGCCCCGCCGTGGATGACCGCCTACGCGGATCTGATGACCGAAATGGTCTGCTTCTTCGTCATACTCTACGCCCTTTCCGCCGCCCTCAACAAGAACATGCAGGAGGCCAAGAGCCAGATAGAGGAGATGATGCAGAAGGGCGAGCTCCAGGGGCAGATCCAGATGGACAAGGAAGGGCTGCGCATCACGCTGGAGGAACAGGGCTCGGTAGCGTTCTTCGAGAGCGGGCGCGCCGAGATCACCGAAAACATGAAAGTGAAGCTCGAGAAGATCTCCCCGATCCTGAAGACCCTCTCCTCCAGGCACGACATAGTGGTGGAAGGCCACACCGACAGCGTGCCGATAAGGACCAGGCAGTTCGAGTCCAACTGGGAACTTTCCACCGCCCGCGCCACCAGCGTGGTAAAACACCTGCTGGACATAGATTTCGCGCCCAAGCGCCTCGCCGCCGTAGGTTACGGGGAGCACCATCCGTCCGTGCCGAACGACAGCCCCGAAAACCGGCAGAAGAACCGGCGCGTAGTGTTCTTCATAAAGAACAACCCTTACCCGGCCCCGCCGGGCATGGCCGCGGCGCAGACCACGGGCCCGCCCGCCGCAGGGGTCGCCCCGCCGGCCGCCGGCGAAGGGGCCGCGGAGAGACTATGAAAACCAGGATACCGGCCGCAATTTTCCTCTGCGCCGCCCTTTCTGGCTGCTTCGGGGGCATGAAGACCCTGCGGGTGCTGGACTATACCGACGCCCGCGTGACCGACCTTACGCTGACTAGGAAAGTCGTGGGCAAAAGGGAATTCGTATTCTTCTCCACCACCAGGACAGGCGTATTCCTGGAGGGAAATATCCAGGGCGTCATAACGGATTACAAGGGGAACCCCATAGAGGGCGTCGCCGTGCGGGCCGTGACCGAGACCGCGCGGCGCGCGGGCCAGCCGGAGGGCGCTTTCGGCGGCGGCGACATGCCGGGGATGGAAGAAACGGCCACCTCTTTTGTAACTCTTTCCTTCACTCCCGGGATAACCGATACGATGGGGGTGTTCAAAATACGGTTCTCGCTGCCGGTGGTGGACGACGAGGTGGACGTCCGCGGCAGGCTGATATACAATCCGGGCTGGGACCAGCAGCGCATAAACATAGGAAAGGCCTATGAGCCCCAGCTCAAGGAATCCCCTTTCCGCCTGTACTACAGCCTCGATACCGGGTTCCTGGCCTTCGCCGAGGGAGTGCGCAAGATAATCGTGCAGCCCGTGGGCGAGGGCAAGGGGCGCATGGACAATCTGCCCGGCGCCCAGGCCCCCGCCCAGGCTGCGCCCTCGGCCAGGCCGGCCGCGGCTCCGGCCGACGGCGCCGCCGAGGACGACCTCTTCAAGGCCTTCGGCTTCGGCGACTGATGACCCGTCCCAAAGCCGTCGTCGCCATGAGCGGCGGCGTCGATTCTTCCGTCGCCTGCGCCCTGGCCCTTGAGGCCGGCTACGACGCCGTCGGCGTCACGCTGGGGCTTTTCCCCGGAGCTTCCTGCTGCGGCGCCCGGAGCGCCGCCGACAAGGCCAGGGAGGCCTGCGGCAGGCTGGGCGTGAGGCATTATTACAAGAACGCAGCCCCGCTTTTCAGGAAAGCCGTCATCGAACCTTTCAAGCGCGCCTACGAGGCGGGCCGCACCCCCAATCCCTGCGTGGCCTGCAACCGTCACATGAAGTTTTCCTGCCTGCTGGACCTGGCCCGGGAGATGGGGGCCGCGGCGCTTTTCACCGGCCATTACGCCGTCCTGGAGGGGGAAGGGCTGGACCGGGCGCTGCTGCGCGGAGCCGACCCGGACAAGGACCAGAGCTATTTCCTCTACTGCATCCCCAGGGAGAACCTCGGGATGATTAGGTTCCCGCTCGGCGGAATGAAGAAGACGGAGGTGCGCGCCCGCGCCGCGGCCCTGTCTCTGCGCGCCGCCAGAGAGAAGGAGAGCCGCGACATCTGCTTCGCCGGCGGCGGCGCTTACGGGGAATGGCTGGCCGCTTCCGGCGGCGGTGGAAAACCCGGCGACATCGTGGACGGCGGGGGGCGCGTGCTCGGCAGGCATCGCGGCCTGGCCTTCTATACCGTGGGCCAGCGCCGGGGGCTGAATGTCGCCGGCGGCGGGAGGCTCTACGTCACGCGGATCGACCCGGAGCGGAACGAGGTGAGGGTCGGGACGGCCGAGGAGGCCTCGGTCCGCGCCTTCCGCGTCTCGGGCTACAATGATCTTTCCGGCGACGCGCTCGCCGGGGCCGAGGTGCAGATACGCTACCGGCAGAAGCCGGCGCCTTGTTGCGTGAAGCGGGAGGGCGCGTTGCTGTCGGTGGCGCTGGAGGCGCCCGTATTCGGAGCGGCGCCGGGGCAGTCGGCCGTGTTCTACCGCGGCGGCCGCGTGCTCGGCGGCGGCATAATCGAAATATGATACGGCCTCCTGCCGCTCAGCGCCCGTACCCTGCCGCCTTTGATCGGAAAACTTATTGCGGGCGCTGCCGGGGGCCCACCACGAAAAAACGCCGCTCGCGCTCCCGCCTCGGCCACGCATAGCCCGCATAGCGGGCTTGCGCGGCCCCACCTCGGCGGTTCCGCTTACGCAGGGACCCGCCTGCGGTCTTGCGGACCTGCACCGCAGGTCCTCGCCTCGCGTTCGTATGCGCCTCCGCTCCGCGAGGAGCAAAGCACCGTAAGCTGCGGCGCATACTCCGTAAGCTCGGACCTTCGGAAGGTTTTTTTGGGTGAGGCCCCGGCAGCACCCGGCTGTCGCCTTATGTGGCGCTCGCCTGTCCGTTCCGGCAGGGAGCGAGCGCTGAACCGGCGGAGGCTGAAACGCGCATTGCTTTTGCCGGGGAGGTCCGATTTTTGGTAACTTTACTCTACCACTTATGAAAAAGAAACTCGTCGCGGTGATATACGGCGGAAGGTCCTCGGAACACGAGGTCTCCGTGGAATCGGCGAAGACCGTCCTGGACCTGGCTGAAAAGGCCGGTTTTAGGGCGTTGCCGGTGCTTATAAGCCGCGACGGCCGCTGGAGCGCCTCGGACCCGCGGCGCGGCGCGAAGGGCCCCGCCCTGCTCTTTAATCCCGCCGACGGCTCACTCCTCAGGGGCCGCTCCCGGCTGAAGCCCTTCTGCTATTTCCCGATAATACACGGCACCACCGGCGAGGACGGCGTGCTGCAGGGCCTGCTCGAGATGGGCGGCGCCGCCTATACCGGCTGCGGCGTGGAGGCCTCCGCCATAGGCATGGACAAGGCGCTTTCAAAGACGCTGGCGGCTGGGTGCGGCGTGCCGGTGCTCCCCCATGTCCTTATCGAGGCCGCGGAAAAAGGTTCGCTGGAGCGCGGGCTCAGGCGGGCGGCCTCGCTGCCGCTGCCTCTCTTCGTAAAGCCCGTCTCCCTGGGGTCTTCCGTCGGCGTTACCAAGGTCAAGTCACGGGGGGAGCTGGGGGCCGCCGTCCGCAAGGCGCTGCGTTTCGACTCTTCGGTCATGATCGAGCGGGGCGTGGACAGGGCGAGGGAAATAGTGGTCGGGGTTCTCGGCGAAGGCGCCGGAGCCGCGGCCAGCGTCTGCGGCGAGGTCCGCCCCAGGGGCCGGCACGAATTCTTCGATTACGAGGCCAAGTATCTAGACGACGACGGTATGGAATTCACGCTGCCGGCCGCGCTGCCGACAGCGGTCTCGTCCGCCCTGCGCGCCCGCGCCGCGGCCGCTTTCAGGGCGATAGGCTGTTCCGGCATGGCCCGCGTGGATTTCCTGCTGGACCCCCGTGACCCGCGCCGCTTCTGGTTCTGCGAGATAAACACCGCCCCCGGGTTCACCTCCCACAGCCTCTATCCCCGGCTCTGGAACGAGACCGGCGTAAGCCCCGAGCGCGTGGTGGCCAGGCTGGTCAAAATAGGCGAGGCGCGCCGGTCGTCCCGGTCGCGCCTCAGCATAGTCAGGAAGTAAAAACCCCGGCCCTCCGCAGACCGCCTACCCACTGAAAACCCGGAAGAAACAAAACCCTACCTTCCGTCGAAGCCGGGCATCAGGTACTCGGCCTCGTCGCCTCCCCCTGCCTCCTCTTCCTCTACGTAGACATATTCGTATTCGTCGTCGCCGGCCGGTATAGGCGCCGCTTTCGGGGCAGTCTTGGGCGCCGCTTTCGGAGCAGCTTTGGCCGGGGCGGTCCTCTCGGTCCGATCGCTTTTCCTCGACTTTTTTTTGGCGGCGGACTTCGGCGCGGACGGCTTTTCCCCGAACAGCGCCTGCATGACCTCCCTGCCCTCGTAATTGTCGGGTGTTACCCGCTTGTTCACGCGTTCCACTCCGAAGGCGTAGACCAGTGGCTTTCCCCCGTTGACGGGGATCACGGCCTGCGCCTTGTAGCTGTCGCCCTCGGCGGGGGAGACGTGCCATTCCATCTTTGTTGTTTCGCCTTTCTTCGCTATCGCGTCGGCGATTATTTTAGATTCCAGGATCTCTCCGCCCTCCTTGGCGGAGTGCGTCCTCACTATGAATATGATTTCCGGAGAGACGTCCTGGGTTTGTC
>CAZVWK010000035.1:6259-19925 GCA_964631475.1 uncultured Elusimicrobiaceae bacterium
GGAAGCTTCAGGGCCGCCGGGCCCGGCGGGAGCGGCCGGCTGTTCCTGTGCCGCGGCCGGACCGCCGGCCGCCTGCTGTTCGGAGGGGATATCCGCGGCCGGCTGGGCGCCGCCCGCGGTGAGCCCGGGTATGGGGAAGGGGATGTAGGGGGTCACGTCGAATATCCCGAGATTGCGAAGCATGAAGGCCGCGCCGCCCAGCACCGCTGCCAGGAGCGCGAGGGTGATTATCCCGCGCAGCAGTTTCTTGACCGCCCCGCCGGCCTTGGACGAGGCCTTGCTGCCCTCGTCTACCGGCTCCTCTTCTTTGGCCGGTCCCGGTGCGGGGGTCTTTTCTGCCGGCGGCGTTTCTTTTTTGGCCGGAGGGGGGGCGAATACGAAGAACTCCGAGGTTTTGCCATTATCCACGAGCTTTTCCGCCGCAGGCGGCTGCTTGACTCCCACCATACCGCGGAGTTCCGAGATGGAATCCTCTATCAGGCGGATCTTGGTCAGCACTTCATGCTGGAACTGGCTATTGCGCATCGAGGAGAGTATCTCGCCCATCTGGTCTATTTTTATTACAAGCGGGTCCAGATGGGGCCTGATGTCAGGGGGAGGGGATACCGCGAGCTTGAGGTTCCTCTTTATCATTTCCTCTATTATCGCCGGGTCGAAAGGCTGCGAGGCCGGCACCGCCTGCGGAGGCGTGTATTCCGCCGCGGGGGCGGTGGAGGATATTTCCGGCGCGGAGGTAGCCGGGCTTACGGGCTGTTTAGTGCCGCCGCCGATGCTCGAGAGAGATATGGGTTCGAAAGAGGCCGAGAAATTCCTGGCTTCGGGCGCGGTTGCCTGGGCCGGGGGAGCGGACAGTGGCGCGGCGCCGGCCTGGAGGGTAAGGGGTTCCTGTCTAACGGCCGCTTCCGGCAAGGGAGAGGCCGAGGCCGCCGCTTCCGGAGCATCCGACTTGTGAAGTTCCTCGGATTGGATCGTTCCCGGATGTCCTATCTTCCCGTGTCCCCCGAGTTCGCCTGAAAGCTTGACCACCGGGATGTCGAAAGCGCTGCCGGGCTCCTTGTGCCCTATCAGAGACGGGTTAAGTTCGGTGGGGTTGAGGTGCTTCAGACCTCCGCCTGCGCGGGGCTCCAACCGCATCTCCTCTCCGGTGGGTTCCGGTGAAGCCGCCTGCGCCTGGGAAAAAGACGGGCTCTCCGCGGGCGTAGAGTGTGCGGCGGCCTGAGCGGCCGGCTCGCCGGACCCAGGGGCAGGGCCCTGTCCCCCGGTCAAAGCCGCTATCTCGGGGTAGGCGGAAGCCTCTTTCCAGTCCTCCGTCTTTTCGCCGACCGGGGTCTGGGGACAGATCAGGAGGGAGGCCGAAAATTCCGGCAGTTCCAGAAGTTTTTCCTTTTCAAAAGGGCCCAGTATCTCGTTTTTGACGTAAGCCCAGTATTTCATAGTCTCAAGTCCTTGCTTCCGGTTGTCGGCTTTACTGATAGGTCCTCATTAAAAAATAATCCGGGCGCTCCGCCGCCCCGCCGCCGCGATGGCTGTCCTCCCCGGCAGATAAGATTCTAGCGGGAGGGTGTTACGAAAATAAGAACGGCAGGTTAAATTATTGTACAATGAATTTTCGATGAACCTCCCCCCGAAGTACGGAAAATACCTGCCGCTCGCCGCCGTCACAGCGGCCCTTCTGCTGATCCTTTACGCGGCCCTGAGCCGGGATTCGCGTGGCCGGATCGACGTGTCCGGCCAGTCCTCCTACGCGGCCCAGGCCGTGGCTGAAGCCGAGCACGCCGCACGCAATAGGGAGAGCCGGCGCCCCGATATGCCGCTGTCCCCCGGCGCGGAAGTGCGGTCCGAAGGGGGGATAATGATAGTCCGGGACCGGAATTTCGAATACGCGGCCGAAAAACCCAAGAGCATGGACCAGATGCTCCGGGAGATGGCGCAAGCCAAGCAGCCAGCGCTTATGTCGCTTAACGACGCCCAGCTCAGGGGTATGCGTATCAAGCCGGGCGGCGGTCCCTACGAAGGGGCGGTCAGGACCTCCGCCGTCCCCCTGCCGGGTGGAGAGATGCAGGAGGGCGGGCCCGGTATGATATCCGCCCCGGTGGATTATAAACTTTTTCGCAACAGGAACGCCTGGAACGCCTTCAGGAGTTCGCGCAAGGGGGAATTCCCCGAATCGGATTTCAGCAGCAACTTCCCGCTGATACTGGTCTCGCTCTCCGACCTGCCCAGTTGTATTTTCAAGATAACCGGAGTCGCTCCGGCGCGGGCGGCCGTCAACGTCTACTATAGGTTGGACCCTCTGGCCATGGCGGACGACGGCACGGGCAAGAGCTACGAGATCTTCGCCTCCACGCTGGTGCCCGCCGGTTTCGACGTCAAACTGGTTCAGGTCCCCTGACCCGCCCCTTCAGCGCGCGGCCAGCCTGGCCGCCGACAATATCGCTTCCGCCATGCCGCGCCAGTCTGCTTTATTCTTTCCCGCTATGTCGAACGCCGTGCCGTGGGCGGGAGAGGTCCGGACGAAAGGCAGGCCCAGCGTGAGGTGGACGGCACGCTCCAGCCCAGCCAGCAGTTTTAGCGGGGCGATGGCCTGGTCGTGGTAACAGCACATCAGGCCGTCTAACCTGCCGGCCCTGTGCAGGGCCCAGGCCGTGTCGCCGGGCAGCGGGCCCTCGACCAGCGCCCCGGTGGCCCGCGCGGCCGACGCCGCCGGCCCCAGCGCCCTCTCCTCCTCCCTTCCCAGCAGGCCGCCTTCGCCGGCGTGGGGGTTGAGGGCGCAGAGGCCGATCCTGGGTTTCCTGCCCAGCAGCCGCCGGAGTTCCCGCGAGAAAAGCAGCAGTTTAGAGGAGGCGGCCGCCGCGGTGATCGTCGCCCCCGCCCGGGAGAGGGGCAGGTGCTCCGTCAGCAGGGCCGCGTTCAGCCTCCCGGCCGAAAAGGCCATGAGCGGCTCGGCCGGCAGCCTGGCCCTGAAAAAATCGGTATGCGAGGTCTGCTTCAGTCCGGCCGCTTTCCAGGCCTCCTTGCAGACCGGCGCCGTTACGATGGCGTTCGCCAGGCCGGAGGAGACCAGGCCGAAGGCGGCCTTGACCGCCAGGTAAGAGGCCAGCCCCGAGCGCGCAGACGGCCGGCGGGGCGGGGACGGCGGGCCCGGGATGTCCAGGACGGGGGCCAGCCGCTCGTCGAACCCCGCCTTCAGGAGAGCCCTGCGGCAGCCTATCACGGCCGCCGCGCAGGCCCGCCGCACGGGGGGAAATGCCACGGCCGACGCCGTTATTTCGGGGCCTATGCCCCCCGGGTCGCCGGCCGTAACTATTATCAGCGGTCTTCGCTTCACTTGTCGAAGAACTGTATGCTGGATTTTTCCTTCAGGCCGTTGAGATATTCGGTAAGCTTGGCCGAGAACTTGCTGTTGGCCAGCAGCTGCTCTATGTCGTCGCGGGCGGCCTCGAAGCGCAACTTCTGCCTGGCCCGCTTCTCCTCAAGCCGCAGTATGTGCCAGCCGAAGGGCGACTCGACGGGGGCGGAATTGTCGCCCACCCGCATAGAGAAAGCCGCCGTCTCAACCGTATCCGGCAGCCAGCCCCTGAAAATATAACCGAGATCGCCGCCTTTACGCGCGCTTTCCTTGTCGTCGGACTCCCTGCCGGCCAGTTCTTCGAAATCCTCGCCCGCGTCGAGACGTTTCTTGAGGGCCGCGGCCTTCTCCCTGGCCTTGTTCTTTTCGGCCAGGGGCGCGCTCTCGTCGGCCTTGACCAGGATGTGGCGCAGGCGGAGGCGTTCCGCCGTGACTTCCTTGAAGCGCTGGGCGACGGCGCCGAGCTCTTCGATATCGTCCTTGTTCATGCCCTTGAGCGAGTCGGTGTCGCCCCTGACGGCGAACAGGATCTTTTCGTAGTAGGCACGGACCTCTTTCTCGTCCGGGGCGGAGACCTGGGGCCGTATCTTCTCCTCGATGAGTTTGCGGACCATCAGTTGCCTGCGTATCCGTTCGCGGAACTGGGCCGAGGAGACGCCCTCGCGCGCCAGCTCCGCGGCGAAGGCGGCCTCGGCCTTTTCAGGGCTCACCGGCTTGCCGGCCTCGTCGCGGGAGAAGCGCTTCTTGATCTCCGCCACGCCGCCCTCGAGTTCCCGCTCGAAAACCTTTATTTTGAGCTTCTCCGCCTGCTGGGTCAGCAGCAGTTCGTCGACCAGCTTGTCCATCGCCATGGTCCCGAGCTGCTTCTCCGCGTCCTTCTGCTTCAGGAATTCCGGCATCATTGCCCGGTACTGCTCCAGTATGGCCTGCCTAGTCTTCTCGTATTCGGAGGCGAGGATGGCTTCTCCGTTCACCTTGGCGGCCACGCCGTCCACGGCCCGCTGGGCCGCCGCCGGAGCGGCCGCCAGCGACAGCGCCAGAAGGCTATTTATAATCTTCATCGAGCACCTCCACTTTCAGTTCCGTCCGCAGCTTATCCATGTGGGCGTCGAACTTGGCTTTCTCCAGTATCCGTCGCACCCGCTCGTCAGTCTCCTGGCCGCGGGATTTCCTGGTCTGGGAAATCTTCTTTATAAGGTGGTTGCCGAACTTGGTTTTCACCACGCCCTGTACTTCGCCCACCTTCATCTTGAAGGCCATGTCCTCCAGCTCCGGGATGAACTCCCCTTTCATCATCGGGGGCATCCTGCCGGAGCCGGCCAGCAGTCCCTTCTCTCCCGCCCGGTCCCTGGCGAGCTTGGAGAAGTCGGCGCCGGACTTGACCCGCCGCAGCACCGCTTCCGCCTCTTCGTGGGTCGGGTACATCAGGTGGTCTACTACTATCTCGTTGGGGTTCTCGGAGTAGTAGGCCGCTATTTCCTCGTCCGTGGTCTTGAGGGTTTTTTCCTTGAGGTCCTCCACCCAGAGCTTGGTCAGCAGGTAGCTGCGGAACTCCTCCAGCTTGGCCTCGAGGTCCTTCTCCATGCCTTTCACCTGCTCCTTGTAGGCGTCGGAGGAGGCTACGCCGCTTTTCCTGGCCGCCAGCAGGATGAGTTTTTCGTTTATGAGCACTTCGAGGAACTGCTTGCGCCCGGCCGGAGTGTCCAGGAAGTCCCTGTATGCCGGGGAGATGCCGGAGAGCTTCTCTTCAAGCTGGGCTCCGGTTATTTTTTCTCCGCCGACCCGGGCGATCGCCTTGCCCTCCTCCTTGCCAGAGCAGGACAACAGCAGCCCCAGCGCCCCGGGGGCCAATACCGCCGTTAAAAGGTGTTTTTTCATATGTGAGTTAAATTTAGCATTTTCACCCCTCCTATTTTAAGGGCTTTCCGGCAAATCTCTCCCCGTCGGGCGGCTCGGGCTATTTTGTATAATTGGGGCGAACCTATGATATTTTTCAGGGAAATGGAGGATATGCCGCCGCACAGGCTGGCGCTGCGGCTCTCCTATATGGCGGCGCTGATTTTCGCCGCGCTGGCGCTGACCACCGCTTTCATCGGCCGGCGAATACTTTACGACATCCCCTCCATAGACAAGCTGGACGAATACACGCCTTCGCTCACCACCTACGTCTACGACATCAACGACGACATCATCGCCGAGTTCTCCATAGAGAAGCGCGCCCTCCTTACGCTGGCCGAGATCCCGGTGGACCTCCAGAATGCGGTCATCTCTATGGAGGACAGGTCCTTCTTCCGGCACTGGGGCGTCTCTCCCCGCGGCATAATGCGCGCTCTGCTTCGCGACCTGATGCACGTGCGCAAGGCGCAGGGCGGGTCCACCATAACCCAGCAGCTCTCGCGGGGCATATTCCTCAAACCGGACAAGACGGTCGCCCGCAAGATACGCGAGGTGGTGCTGGCGCTGCAGATAGAGAGGAACTTCTCCAAGCAGGAGATCCTCCAGATGTACCTTAACCAGATCTACCTGGGATCTGGAGTCTACGGCGTGCAGTCGGCCGCCAAGCTCTTCTTCGGCAAGGACGTGAAGGAGCTTAACCTGGCCGAATGCGCCATGCTGGCGGGGGTTATTCCCTCGCCGGAGAGGTTCTCCCCTTTCCGCTACCCGGACAGGGCGCGGGTGCGCCGGCAGCTCGTCCTGCAGAGCATGCGCCGCGAGGGGTACATAACCGACAAGGAAATGGAGGAGGCGCTGGGAGAACCGCTGCCCGAGACCAAGTCCAGCATGCTTTCCGGGCGCGCCCCTTACTTCATCGAATACGTCCGCCAGCAGCTCGAACCCAGATACGGGGTCTCCCAGCTCTGGAAGGGCGGCCTTAAGATATACACGACGCTCGACCTGAGAATGCAGGCTCCGGCCGAAGATATCATGGGGAAATACCTCGCGAAATACGACGAGGACACCGCCAAGCTGGCCAGACCGGAGCCGGCCGAGGGGGAAGTCCTTCACTCCACCGCCCCTCTGCAGGGCGCCTTCATAATACTCGACGTGCGCACCGGCGCCATAAAGGCCATGATAGGAGGCAGGGACTACCGGGAGAGCCAGTTCAACCGCGCCACGCAGGCCCAGCGCCAGGCCGGCTCCACGTTCAAGCCTTTCGTCTGGATGTCGGCGCTGATGAGCGGCTATACGCCGGCTTCGATAGTGGACGACCTGCCGCTGGCCTACTATTACGACGGCAAGGACTGGAGGCTTTTCGAGGGGGCCACCGACCAGCACTCCATCGACCTGGCGATACAGCCCTTCGTGGGCAGCAAGGACTTCAAGATCTGGGTGCCCAACAATTTCGACGGCAAGTTCCAGGGCAGTATCACCCTTCGCAGGTCGCTGGAGCAGTCGCGCAACCTTTCTTCCGTGTCGCTTGTTAACCGCATCGGGCCCTCGCTGGTGGTCGACGTGGCCCACAAGGCGGGCATCTCGAGCCGACTGGACGCCGTGCCGTCGATAGGCCTGGGAACCTCGCTGGTAAACCCGCTGGAGATGGTAAGTTCCCTGGCCACTTTCGGCAACGGCGGCATCCACGTGAAGCCCTTCGGCGTGCTGCGGGTAGTAGACAACCGGGGCAAGGTCCTGGAGGAGCACGTGCCTTCCGAGACCGAGAGCTTTTCGCCGCAGGCCTCTTACCTGCTGGTCAATATGATGAAGGGCGTGGTGCAGCGCGGCACCGGCATACGGGCCGCTTCTATCAGGCGGCCGCTGGCGGCAAAGACCGGCACCAGCCAGGACTCCAAGGATATGTGGTTCATCGGCATGACGCCGGACCTGGCGGCGGGGGCCTGGATGGGGTACGACGACTTCACTTCGCTGCCCATCAAGGACTGGAGCAGTTCGCAGGCCGTGGCCTGGTGGGCCGAGATCATGACCGAAGTTCTCAAGGATCAGCCGGTCAGGGACTTCCCTGTGCCCGAAGGCGTGATTTTCGCCACCATAGACCAGGACACCGGCAAGCTGGCCTTGCCCGGCTGCAAGAAGCGCATGCTGGAATCTTTCCTCAAGGGCACCGAACCGCAGGAATTCTGCGACGCGCAGCACTGAATTTCTATTTGTAGACGCGGGGGAGCCTGGCGCCGGCGGCCGTGCGCCGCGAGTGAAGGGCGACCGGGTCGCCGGCGGCCGCGCCGGGCACGGCGCTCACGTCGAGAAGCGTGTGGATTATGCCGGGGCGGCCGATGAACGGGGCCCTGCGGCCGCGCAGGACGCCCCAGTAGGCGAAGCCCGCGTCGACGCGTATGCCTCCGCCGCGCGGCTCCATGGAGAGGCCGTCCGAGTAGCCAGCCGGTATCGTCGCCACCCGCATATCGCGCGGCGCCACGTATTCGCTGGAATAACCCAGCGATTCGCCGCGGCGCACTTTCTTTATCGAGATTATCCTGGCGAAGAATTTCCAGGGCCGCTCCAGCCCCGGCACTGGCGGCCCGCCTTTTTTATTGAGGTAGTACTTGGAGGGGTAGATGCCGTAGAGCAGGTTTCCTATCCTGACCATATCCAGCTGCCAATGCGGGAGGTCGCAGAAGACGGCGCTGTTAGCCGCGTCGGACCCCAGGTCCGGCCACAGGCTGCGCGCGGCTTCGGCCAGCGCCGCGAAGCGGCGGAGCTTCTCCTCCGCTTCCACCATGTTTTTCTGCGGAGTGTAAGCCAGGTGGGCCGACAGCGCCAGCGGCCGGACAGTCCTAAGCCGCGCCAGCGACGCGGCGAAGTGGCCGAAATCCTTAGGTTCCACGCCCCAGCGTCGCAGGCCCAGGTCTATATCCACTCGGCAGGGCAGCGGGCGGGCGGCGGAACCGAGTCGGGCGAGGGCTTTGGCGAAGCGCAGGCTATCCACGGCGGGGATAAGCCGGTTCCTGACTATGTCGCCGGCCTCCTCCGGGAGGGAAGGGGCCAGGCAGGCTATCGGGGATTTTACTCCCGCCCCGCGGAGCAGCGCCCCCTCCTCGGCCGTCAGGACGCCGAGCAGGTCCGCCCCGCCTGCCAGCGCCGCGCGCGCCGCCTCGGGCGCGCCGTGGCCGTAGCCGTCGGCCTTCACCACGGCCATGAATTTAACGCCGGGCCGCAGTTCGCGCTTTATCGCCCCGGCGTTGGCCTTGATGACACCCCGGTCTATCTCTATCCATTTCAGCATAGGTCCGACAAATTATATCATTAGTGAAATGGCCGTCCCTCCCGTGAAAAAGATCTGCGGCGTGCCCAATATGACGGCCGCCGCCATGCTGGCGCTCGAGCGGCTCGACGCCGCTCTGGGGACCGGTGCCCCCACCGGCGCCCCCTGCGTCGTCTGGGCGGCCGCGCAGGAGGAGGACTTCCAGGAGTTCGCTTCGGCCGCCGCCGGCCTGAGGCAGGCGCTGGGGCGAAAGCCTCCCGAACTGCTGACCTGGGGCTCGGAGCCCGGTCAGCGCGCCGAGGCCCTGCGCAGGCTCTACGACCCCGCCGGCCAGGAAGGCCGCATCCTGCTCATCCCCGCCGTGCACCTGGCCGACACGGTGATGCCGCCCGGCGAGTTCTCCGGCCTGGGCTTCGCGCTCAAGCCCGGCCTCTCCTACCCCCGCGCCGAGTTGCTGCGCCGCATCGAAAAGGCCGGCTACGCGCGCACGCCCTTCGTGGAAACCCGCGGCGAGTACGCAGTGCGCGGTTCCGTCATAGACCTGTTCCCGCCCGGCGCCGAGAAGCCGCTGCGGCTGTTCTTTACCGACGCGCTCGAGAGCATACGCCCTTTCGACATAGAGACCCAGCATACCGCGGGTTTCCTGACCGAGTTCTTCCTGCCGCCCGCGTTCGCGCGGGGGGAGGAGGCGCTGACCTCCGTGCCGCCGCTGGCGGGCGCCGAACTGCTGGTATCGCGCGCCGCGGAGCCGGAACTGCCCGCTGAGGCCGCCGTCCTGCCCCGGCTGGTATACGGCGACGCCAGGACTGACGACGCGGAGGAGGACTTCGGGGCGCGCGCCGTGGACTCTTACGGCGCCGACATCAAACTGGCCGCCGCCGGCATGGCGAGGCTTTCCAAAGGCGACGTCGCCGTTTATCTTTTCTGCATGAACCGCGGCGAGCGCGAGCGGCTGGGCGAACTGCTGCTGGACCTCGACGCCGACAGGTACTGCGCGCTGGTGACCGCGCCCGTGGCCGAGGGCTTCGTACTTCAGCGGGCGAAACTGGCCTTCCTGGCCACCTCCGAAATTTTCCAGCGCCGCTACCGCCAGGCCGCCGGCGCGCGCGCCAAAGCCAAGTTCTTCAAATGGGCCGACCTGAAAGTCGGCGACTTCGTAGTGCACGAGGATTACGGCGTCGGCCGCTACCTGGGCCTCAAGAAACTCTCCTACAAGGCGGGCGAAGAGCAGGTGGACGAGGCCGAATGTCTGCAGATAGAGTACGCCAAGGGCGACAAACTGATGGTCCCACTGCACGACTTCGGCCGCGTGCAGAAATACATCTCGTCCGAGGGAAAGGGCCCGCGGCTCTCCCACATGGACACCAAGACCTGGCGGGAGCTCAAGAGCCGGGTCAAGAAGGAAGTGGAGCGGCTCGCCCGCGACATACTGAAAATAGAGGCCGAGCGCGGCGCCCTGCGCACCGGCGCCCTGCCCGACGCCGGCCACCTGGAGGAGGAGTTCGCCGCCTCCTTCCCGTACGAGGAAACGCCCGACCAGGAGTCGGCCATCGCCGACGTGCTGGGAGACCTGCAGCAGCCCCGTCCCATGAACCGGCTGGTGGTAGGCGACGTCGGCTTCGGCAAGACCGAGGTGGCCATGCGCGCCGCGGCCCGCGCCGTCTTCAACGGCCGCCAGGTCGCCGTCCTGGTCCCCACCACCATCCTCGCCGACCAGCATTCCCGCAATTTCACCAACCGCTTCCGCGAGTTCCCGGTGCGTATCCGGGTCGTCTCGCGCTTCCTGCCCAAACCCGAGCAGAAGAAGGCCCTGGCCGAGGCGGCCGCCGGGACCTGCGACATACTCATCGGCACGCACCGCCTGCTGCAGAAGGATTCCGGCTTCGCCAACCTGGGGCTGGTCGTCATCGACGAAGAGCACCGCTTCGGCGTAAAAGACAAGGACCGGCTCAAGGTCCTCTCCAAGGGCGTGCACCTGCTGACGCTCTCGGCCACGCCGATACCGCGCACCCTCTACCAGTCGGTCTCCACGCTCAAGCCCATGTCGGTCATCGAGAGCCCGCCGATGGGTCGCCTGCCCATCTCCACCTTCGTGCGGCCCTATGACCCGCGCCTGACCGCCGAGGCCGTCAACCGGGAGCTCGCGCGCGGCGGCCAGGTCTATTACGTCTACAACCGCGTGCAGACCATGGCCACCAAGCTGGCCGAGCTGCAGAAACTCATGCCCAACCTGCGCGCCGCCTCCATACACGGCCAGATGAAGGCCGAGGAGGTGGAGCAGCGGATGTGGGATTTCCTCAACCGCAAGTACGACCTGCTGCTGGCCTCCACCATCATCGAATCCGGCATAGACATACCGTCGGTCAACACGCTCATCGTGGAGAACGCGCACGAGTTGGGCCTGGCCCAGCTCTACCAGCTGCGCGGCCGCATAGGCCGCGAGAAGCAGAAAGCCTACTGCTGGCTTTTCTTCCCCGGCTGGATGAAGCCCAAGACCGCGGCGGAGAAAGCCAAAGAGGCGGACGGGAAGAAAAAGAAAAACAGGCCGGACCCGGCCGGGGAGAAACGGCTCCGCCGCGCCGAGGGCTGGGGCCTAGAGGAATCTTTCGCCGCCCCGGCGATAAAAGAGAAAGAGGCGCGCGGCATGACCGAGGACGCGATGAAGCGGCTCTCGGCGCTCGAAGAGTTCACTGAGCTGGGCTCGGGCTTCAGGCTGGCCATGCGCGATCTGGAGATACGCGGCGCAGGCGAGCTGCTGGGAGTGCGCCAGCACGGCTTCATCAACACCATCGGCCTTGACATGTACATCAAGCTGCTCAACTCGGAGATAGCCAGGCTGCGCGGCAAGGCCGAGGAGGAACTGGAGGAGACCTCCATCGACCTCTCGCTGTCGGCGTACATCCCCGAGGATTATGTCGGCGACGACATGGAGCGCCTTAATTTCTACAAGAAGCTGCTCAACGCCCCCGCCGGCCGCGTCGAGGCGGTCATCGCGGAGTTCGAGGATATCTCCGGGCCCGCCCCGCAGCCGCTCAAGAACCTCGCCGGCATCATCAGGCTCAAGAAGGCGCTCTCGGCGCACGGCGTGCGGTCCGTCGCGCAGAAGGGCGACGCCATAGAGATCTTCTTCCACCCCCGGTCTCCCGTGGACGCCGCCGTCATCGGCTCCTGGCATAAGTTCTTCGGCGACCGGCTGGGTTTCATCCCCTCGCGGTTAGGCGACGGCGTGCGCATAGCCGGGGTCTCGGACCCGCTGGCCGACGTGGGCAAGGCGGTCGCCGCCTTCCCCGACAAGAAAAAGTAGACTGTAGCACGAGGTGACTGCATGAAAAGGCTCCTTTTTTCCGTTTTCCTCGCCCTGCCCTGCGCGGCGGCGGCCGAGACGGCCCTTTTTATCGGCGATTCTCGTTCCATCGGACCTTTCGGCTGGCGGATGGACGAACTGCTGCGGGGCGCGGGCTATAAGACCGGCACCTACGCCTCCTGCGGCTCCATCGCCCAGTGGTGGGAGACCGGCAAGCAGACGCCCTGCTGTTTCCACTTCCGCGGCCCGGACGGCAAGGTGGAGAAAGGCCAGAGAGGCCCGACGCCCGCAAGAACGCCCAGGCCATCCCCCGCATGCTGCAGCTGACCTATAAGGCCGCGGAGGAGGACTGCGAGGTCTTCGACAGCACCCGGGTCACCAGGTACCCGGCCGACGGCGGCGACGGTGTGCATTGCTGGTTCAAGGAAGGAGGCCTGCCTATAGCCAATGCCTGGGCCCAGGCCGCTTTCGACGCCATGCGGGACTGGGCCAAAGGGACCAAAGGTCCCTCGCCGGCCGCGCCCTAAACTGCTAAAATATAACCAGCGAAAGACGGGGGCGAACAGGTTCGACGTTAGCTTGTGTCGCCGTCTCAGCAGGCCATGGTTGACCAGGCCATGTAAAACAGGGTCAAAAAAACAAAAGCCAACTCCAACGAGCTGGCCTGGGCCCACGCCTAAGTGAGCCTCGCCGGAGGTCGCACCCCCTGCAGCTTCCTCCCGGCGTCAAAAAGCAGGGTGCCGTCCCAACTGGCGCGCTTCGTCCGGCGGGGATGAAAGAACACACGGAGCTGGTCCGGAACATGTCGTCCTGTACTAAGTTCCGGACGAGACGATAACAGGGCTAAGCCTGTAGCGGTTACGGCGTGCGGCTGGCGGACCCGGGTGCGATTCCCGGCGCCTCCACCAATTTGGAGTTTCTGCATTTTTTTCTTTTTTTCCGGCTGGCCGACAAAGAGAATTATGCAGAATTCTCCATGGATTTTTGTGTTCAACCGCGATTTTTTTATCGCGTAGCCGGAAGTGTGAACCGGTTTTTTCGACAAAATCCCGGATTTCCAACCTCAGCCAACTTCCCGACGTGGGAAGCCTCCGTAAAAAAGTCTATGACTGGTGTGAATCGGTCATAGACGTTTTTGCTGAAAACCTCCAATTTCGACTGAATTGCCTTCTTTTCCCCGATAAACTCCGCCTTCTTGGCGGCATATTCCTCATGTGTGATAACCCTGCGAATCTCGACTTTCAGATAGACCCGCATGTCGCCGCAGGGCAGGTCCCTGACCTTGCGCATCTTGCTATCGTAAATCGCGTGGTTCACAGCGCCACAGCCGCCGCAGATCATCTTCTTGCCGGTTCTTTTCAGCGTTACCGTGCGTGCCCTTTGGTCGCCAAAGATGCCGTGCACGGTGGCCGCAGGCTTGAAACCAGGGAAGCGATAAGTGTCCTCTAACTTGAGACGTTTTGCTGTCCCGAGATTATGCCGGATTTTCAAAGAGCTAAAAGAGCCAGACTAACGACGACGATAGCCCCACTGCCCTCTATGAGTTACCCACTCGGATTGGAGAAGACCCTTTAAAGTTTACGGGAACTTCCGGTTCACAGCCCGTTCAGGAACTGGCAGGTGGGCCTGAACCCCATGGCCGCGGCTTGGGCGCCCGGCTTCATGCAGGTCAGTTGGTTGCGCTCGGTGCCGCCGTCCTGGTCGGGCAGTTTCAGCTCTATGGATTTTATGTGGATCCCGCCTTCGTTCTTCGCTTTTACCTTCAGGGCCTCGAAGAGGGCCAGGGAAAACTCCTCGTCGTCTCCGGATTCGTAGGACTCCATGCCCATGAACTTCCAACGGCCGGTAGGCAACAGGG
>CAZVWK010000036.1:0-14379 GCA_964631475.1 uncultured Elusimicrobiaceae bacterium
CTCGGAATTGGCCACCACCAGCGGGGCCTCCGGGTAGAGGCGGCGTATGAGCGGCCGCATCAGCAGGCCGCGAAGGCCGGAGAACTCGCCGGAGGGCGTGGTGCGCTCGCAGATCACCGCCCGGTGGCCGGCGGCGCGGGCGGCCAGCACATTGACGAAATTAGAGCGCTCCATGAAGGACACCACCGTGTCCCCGGCGGACAGGCGCGAGGCAAGCCGCCGCGTGTAGGTCCTTAAGACCAGGGTCTTGGCCGCCGCCGGCAGGGCGGAGGCGGTGGAGAGCGCGGATATGGCGGCGACGCCGGGGTCGAGGTCCCTCCGGTCTTCGAGCAGGATGAGCCCGTCGTTGGGGATGAGCGAGGCCAGCTGCAGCGCCTGCCTTTCCGCCCCCCCTGAAGCGAGGGAGTTGACCAGTATAAAAAGGGACATGCTCAGGCCCCGAGGGGGAATTCCTCGAACCGGTCCTTGTCCGCCTTGCAGACAGGGCATTTGAGCGGCGGCTCGGGCCTGGCGCAGAGATAGCCGCAGACCTTGCATCTCCAGACCTTGACGCCGCCGGCGCCTCCCGCAGGCGATTTCTTTTCGGGGGAGGGGGCGGCTGCCCCGGCGCGCGCCGCGGCCCGCTCGTTTTCATCGGGGCGTCTTTCGGGGACGCTGCGCGCTTCCCTCTTCCCTGCGGCGATATCGGAGTCGACGTAAAGCGCGCAGAAGCAGGCGCCGTGCTCGGCCAGGTCGGGGTCGCGGTAGTCGCAGGGGCAGATGATGTCGAGGTCTTCTCCGCGCTTTCCCGAGGCGAGGCGGCAGGGGCAGGCCATATAGCCGTAGCGCTCGATATTGCGGACCAGCCCCTCGCAGAGGAAGCCGGTCATGTCGGAGTCGGGGTTGAGAATATAGCCGCCCTCCCGGGCTTCGCGGTCGAGCTTTTCCCGCAGCGCCGCGGCTTTGGCCTTGAGTCCCTCTTCGTTCATTTGAGCAGCTTCTCTTCCATGGCGGCCGGGTCATAGCCGGTGATGACGCATTCGTCTTTGGCGCCGCAGACGACCACGGTGGGGAAGGTGAGTTTGCCGGCCTTGGCCTTGGCCTCGGCGGTGACCCGCTCTTTTTCGGCGGAGTCCTCTATCTTGTCGGTATAGACGACCTCGGCCTTGATATCGTTCTTCTTGAGCCACTCCACGGTCTTGCGGCACCAGCCGCAGGTGCTGAGGGCGTAAACCTTCACTTTTTTAGCCATATCCGTATTTTAGGAAAAAATGGGGACGCAATACCCATTTCACCGGAAATAAGCATTGTGTCCCCGTGTTCGCGCCGTGAAATTGTATAATGGACTGGGAAAATACCGCCGCATAGGGAGAGGTAATGGACAGGTTCATCGGATTGTTAGGCATCGTCGTCCTGCTCGGCATAGCTTGGGCTTTCAGCAGGAACCGCAGGGCCATAAATTACAAGACCATCGGCGCCGGCCTGGCGCTGCAGATCGGCTTCGCGATACTGGTGCTCAAGACTCCCTGGGGCCGCAAGTTCTTCGAGGTGATGAACGGCGTGATCGTCAAACTGCTCTCCTTTTCCGACAAGGGCGCCGAATTCGTCTTCGGCAGCCTGGTGACCGAGCCCTCGTTCGGCTTCATCTTCGCGGTGCGCGTGCTGCCCACTATAATCTTCGTCTCCGCTGTGATGGGCGTCCTCTACTACCTCGGGATAATGCAGAAAATCGTGCTGGTCTTCGCCAAGATAATGGCGAAGGTCATGGGCACCTCTGGCGCCGAGTCGCTCTCGGCCAGCGCCAATATCTTCGTCGGCCAGACCGAGGCCCCGCTTGTCGTGCGCCCCTATGTCGCGCGGATGACCAATTCCGAGCTGCTGGCCATAATGACCGGCGGCATGGCTACTATCTCTGGCGGCATCATGGCGGCCTATGTCGGCCTGCTGGTGACCTATATCCCGCAGATAGCCGGCCACCTGCTGGCCGCCTCCATCATGGCGGCGCCGGCCGGCCTGGTTATGGCCAAGATACTGGTGCCCGAGACCGAGGAGCCAGAGACGCGCGGCGTGGTCAAGCTGCAACTGGAGATAAACGACGCCAACGTGATAGACGCGGCGGCCAACGGCTCCGGCGTCGGTATGCAACTGGCCATCAACGTGGCCGCCTGCCTTATCGCTTTCATGGCGATACTGGCCATGGCCAACTACCTGCTGGGCTACGGCGCCGGCTTCTTCGGCGTGCAGGGCCTGACTTTCGAGAAGCTTTTCGGCTGGATCTTCTACCCGTTGGCCTGGGTGATGGGCGTGCCTTCGCAGGACGCGCAGCAGGTGGCGACCTGGATGGGACAGAAGACGGTGCTCAACGAGTTTGTGGCCTACCTGAGCATGGCGAACTTCCTGCGCGACAACCCGGGCGCCGTCAGCGAAAAGTCCGTGGCCATCGCGTCCTACGCGCTCTGCGGCTTCGCCAACTTCCTGTCTATCGCTATACAGATAGGCGGCATAGGCGCGATGGCGCCCGAGCGCAGGCACGACCTGGCCAAGTTGGGGCTCTACGCCCTGCTGGCGGCTTCCCTGGCCGGCTTTCTCTCGGCGACGATAGCGGGTATCCTCATCGGCTGATTAAACCGGGGACAGTATACCTATTTCCCTTTCAGGGCATAATATTTTTTTGCCAAGGCAGTACGTCTTTGCCGGGATGATTTCCCAAATGGGTATACTGTCCCCGGATTAGAAAGCGCCGCGGACGAGGCCGGTGACTTCGGAGAGGGGGAGGAAAGGGTCGCGCTCGCCGGAGTCGTCGCGCCAGACGGAGGAGTCCAGCGAGTGGTCCCGGTTATCGCCGAGGACGAAGATGCGGCCGCCGGGGACCGTGAGGGGGCCCAGGTTGTCGCCATCGAGCAGGATATCGCCGCGGCGGCGCTCGGCGTAGGATTCCACCAGCGGCTCGCCGTTGAGCCAGACCTGCTTGGAGCGTATCTCCACCTCGTCTCCTCCGACGGCGATGACGCGTTTGACGGATTCTATCTCCCCGCCCTTGCGCGGCCTGAAGGAGATAACCTCTCCGCGGCGCGGCGCGCGGAACCTGAACGTAATCTTGTCCAGGTAGAAATGGGTGCCCTCGGAGAGGGTTGGCTCCATCGAGGCGCTGGCTATGCGTATGGGTTCGATTATATAGGCCCGCCCGAGCAGCGCCGCCGCCAGTGTCACGAGCGCGATGGTCAGGGCCCGGGCGAGGGTCGTCTTCATCGGCCGCCGGAGACCTTCAGGGCTACCGGGGGCTTGCCCACCGGCTCGATAACGCCGGAGAGTATCTTGGCCGCCGCGGCCATCGACGTGCGGCTGATGCCGTAGGTCGCCATGACGGAGCCTGCTTCCGGGTACAGCTCCGAGTCGTAAGGGTTCATGAGGCTGACCACCACGGAGGGCTTGCCCAGGGCCAGCATGGACTTTATGGCCCGGGTCTGCGCGCTGTTCTGGGCCTGGGCCCACTGGAAGCTGCCTATTATAAGGAGGTCTGCTTCCCTGGCGTAGGACACTATCTTCTCCAAGTCCCCGGCCGAGGGGCTGATGCCGAAGGAATACTGGCGCGCCCCTAGGTAGCCGTAATGCAGCAGGCCCTTATAAAGGGGCAGGGCCTGCTCGCTGAACCTAGCTGGGCCGAAGAGGATTATCGCGATTCGTTTTTTCCTGTACTCATCCGGCAGGGGGACTAGTCCGGCGCGGTCCGCCAGCAGCGTGACGGCCTTGGCCGAGAGTTCGCCCGAGACCCGCAGGTAGGCCCGGTCGAAAGCGCTCCCGTCCTCGGCCCGACCGTCCATCAGGCCGTAGTCCTTCTTAAGCTTCATGACGCGCGACCAGGCTTCGTCTATCCGGGCCGCCGGCAGTTCGCCCGAGGCGGCGGCCGCCTCCAGCGCGTCCAGGGTGGCGAGGAAATCGCCGCGGCCGATAAGAAGCATGTCGGCGCCGGCGCGCAGCGCCAGTACGGCCGCCCGCGGGACGCTGCGGTAGGACGTTATCGCCTTCATGTCGAGGCTGTCGGTCAGGACGGCCCCGCCGAAGCCGATGTTGTCCCTCAATAGCCCGCGTATCACGGCCGAAGACAGGGTGGCCGGCTCGGAGGGGTCGAGGGCGGGATAGACGATATGGGCGGTCATCGCGGCCGGCACGGCTGCGGCCGAGGCCCTGAACGGCGAGATATGGTCGCGCTCAAGCTCCGGCGCGGTCAGGTTTATGACCGGCAGCACCTTGTGGGAATCGCGCGAGGCTGCGCCGTGGCCCGGGAAATGCTTCATGACCGTCATGATCCCGGCGGCCTTGAAGCCGTTCACGATGGCCCCGCCCACCCGGGAGACGACCCCGGGGTCGGAACCGATGGAGCGGATCCCTATTATCGGATTCTCCGGATTGGTGTTGACGTCCAGGACCGGGCCGAAGGTCATGTCCACACCGGCGCGTTTCAGTTCCCGGCCGGCCAGATAGAAGAGCGAGGCCGTATTGTTGGCGTCGTCGGCCGCGCCCAGCATCATGTTACTGGGCAGATCCAGCAGTCCCAGCGTGAGGGGTATGTGGACGCTGCCGCCTTCGTAATCGACCGCGATGATGGGGGGGATAACGGCGGCCTCGCGCAGGCTTTCGGTGAAGCCGCGGGTCTCCTCCAGCGAATATGAGCCCCACTGCAGCTGCAGGCCGCCGGCGCCTTCGCGGGCGAAGGAGAGGGCCTTTTCCTCCTCGCCCACGTCGACGGCGGGCATTATGAGCTGGGCCAGCCTGCTTCTATCGGCCGCGCCGGCGCCAGACGCCGTCAGGGCCGCGAGCAGGCAGGCTGCGCCGAGGGCCGCCCTCATTGCCCGGAGAACTTGTAGCCCTTCCCGGAGGCCTGGGAGCGGACCGTCTGCAGCATGGTCTTATCCAGCGTTTCGGCCCCGGCCCCGGCCAGCTTCTCCTGCTCCTCTATATAGCGCCGCCGCTCGGCCTGGAGGCGGGTTATCTCTTCCTTTATCTTCCTGCGTTCCTCCAGCTTGGAGTCGAGGGTTTTCTGCAGCGCTTTCTCGTCGAGGCCGCGCAGTTCCACGGGCAGTTCTTCTTTCTTGATGTCGGAGCGCTTGAGTTTGCCGCTCTCCAGGGCGGAGACCACGTCCCAATCGGCGTCGGTCTCGGCGGACTGCGCGGCGGGGGCCATGGCCTTGAACGCGGCGCGTTCCGCCAGCGCGGCCCGGTTGCCGGAGGCCGCCATCTTGTTTTCAAGCGAGTTCAGCTCGGCCTTTCTGGCCGAACCGCGCACGCCGCGGACCACCGAAGTATCGCCCAGGCTGGCACCCAGCTGGGCTATGCGGGCGTCCTGCGGGGCTTCGACATAGGCGGGGGATGCGAACTGGTCGATATTGGAATAATCGCCGCCGGTCAGATGGGCGCCCTCCTGCCAGCGCGTGGCGATGCCCTGCTGGCGCGGGCCGCAGAATATCGTGTTCACGAATATCCCCTTGTCCTTGGCCAGTCTGGCGGCCTCGCGAAAGTCGACGGGGCCCTGGGTGAAGGGCTCGTTGCCGGCGATGAAAATAGCCTTGTAGACGTCGTCCTTTGCGCTCCAGGCCAGGTCTCTTACGGCGGACTTGATCGCCATGCCGGCGTATTCGTCGCCGCCGTCGGTGCTGAGGGCGAAGAGCTCCTGGGCCACCTTGTCCATGTCGCGCGTGAAAGGCAGGACTTGGCGTATGTAGCCCTTATCCTGCGGGAGGCGCGGGTTGCCGTATTCGTAAAGCGCGACCTCTATGATGGGCGAGGCCCCGCTCTTTTCGGCGCCGACCAGTTCGTTGACTATCTTCCAGAGCTGGGAGCGGGCCTGGTTTATGAGGCCGTCCATACTGCCAGAAGTGTCCAGGAGTATCGCCAGCTGCACCAGCGGCTTTTTGCCGAAATCCCGCGGGGGATTTACCGGCGGGACGTCGGTTACGGAAGCGCCCTCGCCGTCTTTCCAGGTCTTCCTGACCGTGAGGGCCCCGGCCGAAAGGATCTTGCCGGTGCCGCTTTCCACCACGCGGGCGTTGATCTCGGTCCTGTCCTTCCTGACGTCGTTAAGCGTCCCCGTCACCACCCCGTCGGCGCCGAGGAGTTTTCCCAGCTTCTTGACCGTCTCCTCGTCGAAGGCGCCCGAGGACTGCAGGTTGAGCTCGCCCATGACCTTGCGCAGGAGCCCGCGCTCTATCAGCACTATCTTCCTCTTCTGAGCCAGGGAGGTGATCAGGCGTTCCTGCACCACCACGGGGCCCTCCGATATCTTGCCGCCGGCGTAAGGGAATTCCAGCACGGCAAGCTTCGAGCCTTCCCTGATGCCGCCGAGCAGTTTGTCGGCCAGTTTGTCGGTCGGCTCCGCCGCGGCGGCCGGCGTCGCGAGAAAAGCCAGCGTTAAAAGAGTCTTCAGCATGGGAATGGTCTCCTGTCGTCTGCCTTTCCGGTTCCGTGAACCTTCACGGATTTCAGCATACAAAAACGGCGTCCCGCTGGCAAGAAGCCGCCCATGTTTATATAATTGTGTGCTAGAAACTTCATGGGAAAGCGGGGTAAGATATGGGAGCTGAGTTCAGGAGCCTGGCCGTATGCGCCGCTCTGCTGGCCTGCGGATGTTCCGGCCGCGGCGACGAAGCTTACGTCAAGACCGCTTTCGTCATGGGCGTGCCCGCCCAGATAAAGGTATATACAGCCGACCATCAGGCCGCCGAACGACTGGCCTCCGATATACTCAAAGAGTGGGACTGCATCTCCAAGGAGTTCAGTTACAGCGAGCCCTACAGCTACACCGCCTTCCTCAACAAGAAAGCCCTGACCGAGTGGGTCAGGCTGGACGAAGAGCTTTATTCCCTGCTCCAGACCTCGCTGGAATATTATCGTCTGACCGGCGGGGCCTTCGACGTTACTTTCGCGCCGCTCTGGCCTATCTGGAAGGAGGCCGCCGCCTCCAAGAAAATGCCTGCCAGGGAGGATATCGAGCGGGCGCTGGCCGGAATAGGCTCTTCCCATATAAGGATAGATCACGCGCGCCGCATGGCCAGGTTCGACGCGCCCGTACAGGTCAACCTGGGCGGCATACTGCGGGGCTACTGCTTCGTCAGGGCCCATAAGATGCTCAAGGAGCGGGCCGCCGATATCGCCTGGCCGGTGGAGCTGCGCCTCGGTGGAAATATGATGACCTACGGGCAGCGCGACTGGTACTACGAGGTCAACGACCCTTTCGATGAAAATAAAACCCTGGGCCGGTTCCGTTTCGACAAGGGGGTAGTTCTCGCCTCTTCGGGCCGCGCCCATTTCGTACAGATAGAGGGCACGCTCTATTCGCACATACTGGACCTGAAGACAGGCTACCCCCTGACTGATTTCTCCAACTTCGTGGCTTATTATCCCTCGATAGACGACGAGAATCTCATCCCTTCGGCCGTGCTTTCGCTTATGGGGAGAGAGAAGGCCTTCGCCACGCTGGACAAGGTTAAAGGGTCCGCCGGGGTCTGGATCGACGGCGCCGGGAACCTGCAGCTTTACTCCAACGAGGACAGCCGGGCATCGTGGGAGAAGAGCAAATGCCTTTTCTGCTTTTAATTTCTTCGAACTCTCCCAGCTTCTTGTTCTTGCGCACGTTGTGCCAGTTGAAGTAGCGGCCGTTCATCGCTATGTAGACTCCGGGCGGCAGGACCTGGGCGAAGCTGAGCGCCGAGCCCAGGTTGAACATCCCGTCGGAGGAGCCGAACTTGTAGGGGACCATCGCCCCGGTGAGGACGACCGTCTTATCCTTTATCTTCGGCCCCAGCGTTCGCGCGGTCTCCGGCATGGTGTCGGTGCCGTGCGTTATTACGATATGCTTCTCCCTGGAAGAGAGGCATTCACTGAGCACGCGCGCGCGGTGCGCGGCGGTCATGAAGAGGCTGTCTATCATCAGCAGGGGCTTGACGCGGATCTTGAGCCGCGAGCGGCCCAGCGAGAGCATTTCGCGGACATGCGTCTGCTTGAAGAACAGCGAGCCGTCTAGCTCGTTATACTCCTTGTCGAAGGTCCCGCCGGTGACTATTATCTCGATGTTCACTTCCTGGTGTCCTTGAGGAAGGCGAGGTAGCCCTTATAGGCCATGTAGATATCCAGCTTGCCGGCCAGTTCCATCGGGGCGTGCATGGAGAAGAGCCCCACGCCGCAGTCCACCACCTGCATGCCGTAGCGCGCCATCAGATAGGCGATGGTGCCGCCGCCGCCCTGGTCCACCTTGCCCAGCTCGCCGGTCTGCCAGACCACGCCGTCGCGGTCGAAAATCCGGCGGATATGGGCCATGAACTCGGCGCTGGCGTCCGAGGACCCGCTCTTGCCGCGGCTGCCGGTGTACTTGGTGACGCAGACGCCGTGGTTGAGCTGCGCGGAATTGCGCTTCTCGCTGACCGAGGGGAACATCGGGTCGAACAGCGCGTTGACGTCGGCCGAGAGCATCCAGGAGTTGTGGAGCATCCGCTTGAGCGTCAGCTCGCTGTAGGAGTCCGAGGTCAGATTGAGCAGCTCCGCGGCGGCGTTCTCGAAAAGGTTGGAGGCCATGCCGGTGGCGCCCATCGAGCCGACCTCTTCCTTGTCGCAGAGCAGAACGCAGGAGGTGTATTCCGGGACGCCCTTGAGGTCCAGCAGCGCCTTGAGTCCTGCCCAGGCGCAGACGCGGTCGTCGTGGCCGTAGGCCAGTATCATGGAGCGGTCGAGGCCCGCCTCGCGCGGAGCGGCGGCCGGCACTATCTCCAGTTCGGCCGAGAGGAAGTCCGCCTCGGTGACGCCGTACTTCTTATTCAGCAGAGCGAGGATATTGTGCTTCACTTTCTCTTTCTTGCCCTTCTCGGAGGAGGGGATGGAGCCGGCGACCACGTCCAGGCCCTCGCCGGGGATGGCTTCGCCGATGGTCTTCTTGTACTGGTCGGCCGCCAGGTGGGGCAGCAGATCGGTGATGCAGAGCACCGGGTCGCCCGGATCCTCGCCGATGTTCATCTTTATCTTCTTCCCGTCGGGCTTGACGACGACGCCGTGCAGCGCCAGGGGTATCGTGACCCACTGGTACTTCTTGATGCCGCCATAATAATGGGTGTCCAGCAGCGCCAGTCCCGAGTTCTCGTAGAGGGGGTTCTGCTTGAGGTCGATGCGGGGCGAGTCGGTATGGCCGCCGACTATGTGCATGCCCTGCTCGAGCGGCCGCTTGCCGACCACGATGGCCATCAGCGTCTTGCCTTCGGCCGAGCGGTAGACCTTGTCGCCGGATTTGAGTTTCGCTCCGGACTTTTCGTTGCTCCGCATATCGGTGAAACCGGCGGCCTGCAGCAGGGCGACGGCCTCGTCGTGCGCCTCGCGCTCGGTCTTGGCTCTGGCGATATATTCTAGGTAAGATTTGTTGATCTCTTCGCAGCGCTTGAGTTCGGCTGGGGAGATCTTCTCGTAGCCGTTCTTGGGGGCGTAGGCGAGGGAGGCGGTTTTAGCGGGCGACTTGGTCTTTTTCATTTATCCTCCTGTTCACTCGTATTTGCATCAATATATTACCAAAATTGGTATTATCTGGGGGCAGGGCTGTGCTTTTGACCAGGTCAGAAACTGAGGCCCGGCCCCGGATATGAACTACTCCCGCAGGGTGCTGCTGCTCATCTTCGTCATCAGCCTGTTCAATTACATAGACAGGCAGATTCTTTACGCCGTCTTCCCGCTCATCAAGGAGGACCTGCGCCTCACCGATACCGAGCTGGGCTTCCTCGCCTCCTCGTTCATGATAGTCTACACGCTTTTCGCGCCGTTCGCCGGCTGGTTCGGCGACAGGGTGCGCCGGCCGCTGGTCATAGGGGCCAGCGCCATCTTCTGGAGCGCGGCCACTTTTTTCTCAGGGCTTATAAAGAGCTATCCGCAACTGATACTGACCCGCTCGCTGGTCGGTATCGGCGAGGCCGGCTACGGCACGGTTTCGCCTTCGTATCTGGCCGAATGGTTCCCGCCGGGCAGCCGGGCGCGTGTCATGGCCTTCTACTCGCTGGCCATACCCGTGGGCTCGGCCATAGGCTACCTGCTGGGCGGCTGGCTGGGGCATCATTTCGGCTGGCGCAACGCCTTCTTCATCGTCGCGGTGCCGGGCGCGCTGCTGGGGATGGCCGCGCTTTTCCTGCGCGAGAACCCGCAGAAGACGGATAACGGCGCTGTGGGCCTGGCCGATTACCGCGAACTTTTCCGCAACAGGACTTTCCTGCTCATCGCCTTCTCGATGGCCATCGCCACTTTCTCAGTCGGCGGGCTGGCGGCCTGGATGCCCAGCTATTTCGTGCGGACCTATGGGCTGGACGTGGCAAAGGCCGGCTTCGTCTTCGGCACCATCACCGTCGCCGCCGGAATCATCGGCAATACCGCCGGCGGACTGCTGGCCGACTGGCTCAGGAAATATACGCCCCGGGCTTATTTTGTAATCGGATACCTCACTTTTTTCGCCAGCATCCCCTTCGGCCTGGCGGCGGTGCTGACCGAAGATTTCAACACGGCGATAGCCATGATCTTCATGGCTGAGACGCTTATTTTTATGCATTCCGGCCCCTACCACGCCGCGATAGTGGAGATTACGCCGCTGCGGATGCGCTCTATGGCCTTCGCGGTGGCCATATTCATCCTGCACGCCTTCGGTGACGCCGTCTCGCCCACGATAATCGGCATAATCTCCGACGCCTCGGGCCTGGCCGTTGCCATCTTCCTGGCCATGCTTTTTCTGGCGTTCGGGGGGGTAACCTCCGCCCTAGCCGGCCACTTCTACATGAAGGAGCACGCCGGCAAGGCACGATGATGGCGCTGCCAGAGATTCTGTATCTCGACGACGATCTCATAATAGCCTGCAAGCCGGCCGGCATGCTGGCCATCCCCGCCCGCGGCACGCTGGCGGAGAGCCGCAGCCTGCTGGAACTGCTGCGCGACGAGCACGGCGAGCTCTTCACCGTTCATCGCCTAGACCGCGAGGTCAGCGGCGCGACCGTCTTTGCCCGCAGCCGCAGGGCGCATGCCTGGCTCTGCGGCCGGTTCGAGCGGCGCGAGGTCTCCAAACTTTATCTAGCCGCCGCTCACGGCCGGGTGGAAGAGGACGAAGGGGAGATAGACAAGCCTATACAGGAATACGGCTCTGGCCGGATGGGCGTCGGCTTCGACGGCAAGCCGTCTCTCACCTGCTATAAGGTCATTGACCGTCTCAAGACAGCCACGCTGCTGGAGGTGGACCTCAAAACTGGCCGCCGTCACCAGATACGGGTCCATTTCTACTATATCGGCCACCCGCTGGTCGGCGATCCGCTTTACGGGGACGGGGAACTGCAGTCCAGATACCCGCGCCTTATGCTCCATGCCTGGAAACTCTCGTTCGTTTCGCCTTCCGGGAAGAAGATAAGCGCATCCGCCGAACCTTCGCCAGATTTCACGGGAGTCCTGGACTGTCTTTAACCCGGGCGGCCGCGTCCGCGCTCCGACGGACCATGGCGAAGCCTTCGGCCATCGCCCGCAGCGAGGCCAGGTGCTCATCTTCGGAGCGGGCCGCCATGGCGTCGCCTGCGGCCACGCAGACGAAGTCAAAGTCGAAGGCATCCCGCACGGTGGATTCTACGCAGAGGTTGGTCTTGAGACCGGCCACTACGAGCGAGTTAATCCCGGACGCCCTGAGCCTCTCCAGCAGCCCTTCGGCGGTGAAAGCGCTGTAACGGCGCTTCGTGAACACTTCTCCGGCGCGGGGCCCGAGCGACGGATGTACCGCGCCCCAGGGCGTTCCTTCCAGGCACACTTTTCCCCACCATTTCGCCATCAGGCCGCCGTCGGCGGCCGGGTCGCGGTGCGTGTGCGAGGTGAAGAAGACGGGCCTTCCGGCCTCCCGGAAGGCGGCGGTCAGCTTCGCGGCGTTCTTGAGCGCCGGCACGGCCCGCGGCATGTAGGCCGGGGACGCAGGATTCAGGAAGAACTCCTGCATATCCACCACCAGGAGCGCGGAGCGTCCCGGGTCGAACGGCAGCGAGCGCCTGCCGCGCTGTTCGTAGACCCCGGCAACCGCGCGTTTCTTCATGCGCGCGGCCCAGAGTTGGCCGCAGGAGGTCTCCGCCTCTATCTCCTCCGGCGTGCTGGGGGAAAGTATTACCTCAAAGCCGGCGGCCCGGAGCTCCGCTCCAGCCGCTGCGAGTTCCTCCGGCGCGCGGTGCCAGACAAAGGCAGAGCCGCTGCGCTCTGCGGTCCAGGTCGGGTTCACGGGCGTCACCTTTATCAGCGCCAGCGCCGGGTCGAAGACGCGTTTTATCTCCGCGGCGTCCAGCCGCTCGCCGGAGGAGAGGGCGAAGTTCACCGTTATTTTCCTGTCTCCGGCGCGGACGAAGCGCCTGGAGTAGGCGGCAATCTCCTCGGGGCCCCAAACCGGGACCGGCACTATGCGCCGGCGCCGGCGCGGGTCGGTGGAATGCACGGAGAACTGGAGCTGGAAGCGACCGCCGGAGTAATAGCGGTCCTTCACGGCTGGCAGCTCCTCCATGAATCGTTCCGCCTGCGGCGAGGCGGGCGCCACGGTGGAGATGCTCGGCATCAGACCCGGGAACGGCATCTCCGACGGAAGGCGGCGCAGGACCTCCAGCACGGCCGGGTTGAGCGCCGGCTCGCCCATCCTGGCAAAATGTATCTTGAACTTGGGATGCGTCAGCGGGTCCAGCCGCGGGTTGTCCTCCACCACTTTCCTGATCTGCGCCAGCATCTCGTCGGCCGTCAGGTCGCCGTGATAGCCCATCGCGCCGGCGTCGCACATGCGGCAGCCTACCGGGCAGCCGAACTGGGTGGAGATCATCAGCACCCATTTCTTCCTCTTGTCCACCCCGGGTTCGACGGTATCCACGAATTCCGACAGCCTGAAGCCTTCGCCGGGCAGCTCGGCCAGGTAGAGCCTGCTCTCCAATTCGGGTATCTCGCGCTTCTCGATGATCCTCATCTCATATCCTCCAGGAACCTGACGCAATCCATCGCCGCCCGCATGCCGTCACCGCCGGCCACTGCCACCTGCCTGTATATGCCGCCGGAGGCGTCGCCGGCGGTGAAGAAGCCGGCCGGCGCGCCGCGCCAGCGGGCCGGCGGCCTCGAAGGCTCCTTGCCGATAAGAGCGAACAGTGCGTCCGCTTTCAGCCGCAGCGCCGGGCCGCCGGATACCGGCGAAAGTTCCACCGCCTCGAGCCTTTTGCCGCCGATGGCGCGCGATACTTCATAGCCGCGGATGATATCCACGCCGGCTCCGGCCAGCCTTTTCATCAGCAGGCGGTGCGCCTTCAGGACGCCGCCGCGGCTTACCAGGTGGACCTTGCCGGCCCGGCCCGCCATGGCCGCGGCCTGCTGTACCGCGGCCTCGCCGCCGCCGGCGACTATGGCGATAAGCCCGTTCAGCGGTCCGGCCTCGTCGGCGGTGTTCCATACGCCGCGCCCGCGGAGCCGGTCCTCGCCGGGAACGCCCAGCGCGCGGAACACGCCGCCGCCGCTCCAGATGACGGAGCGCGCGGAAATATGTCCGCTCTTCTTGAGCTTCGCGATGAAGCCGCCGGGCGCGCGGGAGATATTCAGCGCCTCGTCAGTCTTCGTTCCCAGCTTCCAGCGCCGCGCCTGCGCCAGCCAGCCGGCCATCAGTTTCCTGCCCGATATGACGGTATGCCCCGGATAGTTCTCCAGTCTCTCTATCGAGAGGGCCTGGCCGCCGAAGCGCCGGCGCTCGACGAGCAGCGTGCGGTAACCGGCCCTGGCTAGGTGCAGGCCGGCGGAGAGCCCCGCCGGGCCGCCTCCTATGATTAACGCGTCCAGCATAGTATTTAGGATTGTGTCAGCATCTCGCGGGGATGGAACGCCCGCCCGCCCTTGAGCCAGGCCAGCACGTCCCCGGCGAGATAGAGGCTGCCCGCCACCAGCACGGTCCCGCCCTCCGGGGCCAGCCCGACCGCCCGCCTCACGGCCTCCAGCGGGTTCTCTATCACCATCGCCGCGCGTCTGAACGGCGCGGGCAGGAGTTTCCTCACCGCCTCCGGGGGAGCCGAGCGGTAGGAAAAAGAGCGCGTAAGCACAAGTCTCTCCGTTTCGGCGGCCAGCGCCGCGGCCAGCGCCCCGGAGTCCTTGTCGCTCATAAAAGCCGCCACGCAGACCGCCGGGCGCCTGCCCGAAAACTCCATGAGCAGCGCGGCTATTCCCTCCGCGTTATGCGCCCCGTCCACTATGACGCGGCGCCCGCCGATCCTGAGCCGCTGGAAGCGCCCGGGCGGAACAGCCCCGCGCAGCGCCCCGGCCGCGCGGCGTTCATCGAATCGCAGGCCTGCCCTACCGGCCGCGAGCGCCGCCGCGCGCATGGCGAAATGCATCTTGCGCAGCGCGAAATAATGAAAC
>CAZVWK010000036.1:14389-19856 GCA_964631475.1 uncultured Elusimicrobiaceae bacterium
TCAAGTCCGGCGGCCGGCGCCGCCGCGGGGACATGGATGCGGGCGGCGCATTTTGCCGCGTTACGCTCTATCACGCGCCTGGCGGCCTCCGGCACTGCCAGCCCGACGACCACGTCCGCGCCGGGCTTGATGATGCCGGCCTTGTGCGCCGCGAGATCCTCGAGGCGCGGCCCCAGCAGGGCTACGTGCTCCATGCTGACCGAGGTTATGCCGGCCACAGCGCCAGTTGCGACGTTTGTGGCGTCCAGCCGGCCGCCGAGGCCGGTCTCTACCACGGAAAAACGCGTCCGCTTCTGCGCGAAATAAAGGAAAGCTATCGCCGTCATCGTCTCGAAAAACGACAGCTCGCCGGCGGCGACGGACTCCACGCGCAGGAAGCAGGCGAGAAGGTCCTTGCCGGAGATATCGCGCCCGTCGAGCTTTATCCGTTCGCGCAGCGAACGCACATGCGGGCTGGTATAGAGCCCGGTGCGCCAGCCGCAGGCCGAAAGGGCCGCCGCCGCCATGCACGCGGAACTGGTCTTTCCCGTCGAGCCGGCGATGTGTATGACCGCGCCCATTTTCTTCTCGGGGCTGCCGAGGCGCTCCAGCACGGACCTTATGGGGCCGAGCGAGTAATGCTTGTCCACGGCCGGGGGGGGGATGAGCCTCAGCCAGTCCTCCAACTCGGCGTAGCTTGCCGGAAGTTTCCGCGCCCCGCCGCGCTCCGGGAGAGAAGCGAGCATCTTCGCCGCCGTGAGCCCCGTTACCGGGTGGCGCAGATCCGGGGCGATCTCGGCCAGCGGCGCCAGCACGAACTCGCGCTCGGACAGCCGGGGGTGAGGCACCTCCAGGCCGGCGCGGGTTATGACCGCGCCGCCGTAAAAAAGTATATCCACGTCGATGAGCCGCGGCCCGTTCTTAAGTAATCGGCGCCGGCGCAGAGCCTTTTCGACGCGGCCTATCAGCGCCAGCAGCCGCTGGGGGGAGAGCGCCGTCTCGCAGGCTGCGGCCATATTGAAGAAAGCCGGCTGATCGGTGAAATAGAGCGGGACCGTCTCGTAGACGGAGGACCTTTTGACAACGCGGCAGCCGCAGCGGCCGAGAATCCCCAGGGCGCGCTCCAGGTTGTCCAGCCTGTCGCCGAGGTTAGAGCCGAGCGAAAGATAGACCTTCATCGCGCACTCACTATAGCATCGGCCACCAGCATGGCGCGCCGGCAGTCGGCCACGTCGTGCACGCGTATGATATCGGCGCCGCCGGCCACGCAGGCGGCTATGGTGCCTGGCAGGCGCTCCGCCGGTTCGCCGCCGGCAAGCTGGCCTATGAACCGCTTCCGCGAAACGCCCAGCATCACGGGGTAGCCGAGCGCCCTTATTTCGTCCAGGCGCGCTATGAGCGCCAGGTTATGTTCCAGCGCCTTGCCGAAGCCAATGCCGGGGTCCAGGATGATATTTTTTACGCCGGCCGCCTTCAGGGCGGCGGCGCGCTCGGCCAGGAAAGACGCCACCTCGGCCACCACAGCCTTATATGCCGGCGCCTCCTGCATGGTGCGGGGCTCGCCCCGCATGTGCATGACTATAGCGCCTGCTCCGGTCTCCGTCGCGGCCCGGACCATGGCCGGGTCCTTAAAACCGGTGATATCGTTGATGATGTCCGCACCGGCCTTAACCGCCGATACTGCCAGTTCCGGCTTATAGGTATCCACCGAAACCGGGACCTTCAGGCGGCCGGCCAAGGCCTCAAGGACCGGCAGAATCCTGCGCTTCTCTTCTTCAAGGGGCACAGGGGCGCTACCCGGCCGTGAAGATTCGCCTCCGATATCCAGCATATCCGCGCCCTGGGCCTCCAACTCCAGGGCATGGGCCACGGCAGCCTCTTTAGAAGCCCATTTGCCGCCGTCGGCGAACGAGTCCGGGGTAACATTAAGTATGCCGCAGATTAGCGTGCGGCCGGAGGAAAAATCGAGTTTCTTCATAAGTGAAATTCTACCAAAAAAGGCTCTTGCCGCGTGGTACGGGCCTGGCCCTCCGCAGACAGCCTACGGCTGACGCTTTCCGCTTGGCGGGGGTCTTAGGATATAGACCAGCGCTACGAAAAGACCGGACAGCACGGTCGGAACGATTATCGCGGCCGGGTGCACCTCGGGGTAGATCAGCCGCTCCAGCTGGCGGACGATGAACGGCCCTTCGCCGGCCCCGCGGCCGGCGGACGCGCGCAATCCATCCTCTATCGTGGTGAGCGGGCAGGGCTCGCCGAAGGCGGCGAACGCCGCAGTAAACAGCAGCCCGGCCAGATGGACCCGCCTGAAAGCGCCGAATCCGAATAGTTCCTGTTTGAAAAAACCGGCGGCGGTAAGGGCCACTCCGGCCAGGATGAAGATTATCCAGGCCAGGTGGACGGCCATTACCGCAGCGATTATCACGAGCCCTTATTTCCCGGCCGGGAAACCGACCGGCACCAGGTAGACCGGTTCGCAGCCGGCGGGCAGATTCAGGGCTTTCGCCACGCCGGTCCCGTCGAACGCGCCTATGGGTACCGAGCCCAGCCCCGCCGCGACCGCCTGCAGATGCACGTTCTGCGCGATGTGCCCGGCCTCGATATGCGCGTAACGGACGCCGCGTTCTCCGTATTTGGCGGTCACGCGCGGGTAAACGGCGCAAAGAACTATCGTCAGCGGGGCCGAAGCGAGCGAATCCTGCCCCAGCGACGCGGCGGCCAGTTCCCGCCGCCTGTCGCCGACGGCGATCCTGCGCAGTTCGTGCCCGGCCGGCAGATAGGCGAAAACGCCGTCCTTTTTGACGGCATAGGCGTCGAGCGGATACAGCGCGCCGGCGGAAGGAGCGGTCCTGAGCCGCAGCCCCGCCTTTTTCAGGGTCACGCCCTGGGCGGCCCAGAGCAACTGGCCCAGCTGTTCTGCCGTCAAGTCTTTTTCAGCGAACGCTCTCGCGGAGCGCCGAACGGCCAGCGTTTCCTCTACCGAAACCGCGCCTTTCAGCCGCGGCGGCGGCAGCTTTGCCGCTTTCTCTTCCATCGCTCCTCCCAGGCAGTCGGCGCGCAGCGCCGTCGAGAAGACCGCCGCCGCTAGATAGAGTCCAGCTCTGGCTTTTATTTTCATCGGATAGCGCTCCGTGGTCCCTTTTCCCCATGATACAAAATCCCCGTGGCGCGCGGTCGCTTTGACTCCGTTCAGGGATACAGATAATCCCTGTCGAAAGAGACCAGCACCGGCTGATACACTGCAGGGTCCATATATATCACATGGACCCTTTTTTCGTCCCGCCATATCTCTTTGGCGGAATAGTAGAGATGCCCGGGCTTCGGCGGAGGGGCATAGACCGGCTTCGCCGCCGCGCCACGCGGCAGATCCGCGAAATCCCTGAATATCATCATTTTGACCGACTGCTCCCGAGAACTCATGTAGAAGACGGTGTACTCTTTACGGGCCGGGTCCCAGGTCAGCGAAACCTCGCCGCCCATATCGTCGAAGAACAGCGCCGGGTCTCCCCGGCCCCACTTTCCCGACGGCAGCAGGCGCTGATAGGCCGAAGCGTCCTCCACGCGGCTCTTCCTGACGCGCAGGAAACAGAGCGCGTCGAAATTGGCGTCGCCCGCCCTGGCCGCGCGCGCGGCCAGGTAGAGATGCCCCTTTCTCTCGACAACGCCGTCGCCGGCGATGAAGCCGGGCAAGTTGAACCCTTTCAGGCGTTCAAATGAGATAGCGGCCGGGGGGAAGTCCGTTCCTATCTTCGCTTTAGCCAGGCCGGTTCCCAGCGGCCGGAAGGCCATGGGGCCTTTCTCCCTCTCGAGTTCTATGTCCATGAAATAGACGTAGAGGGCGTTCTTCGCCTGGGCGCCGCCTGCGGCCCAGAGGCGCTTGACGAAAGGGTCCTCTCCTTCGAGGTAGGGTATGGGCTGGGAGACCTTGCCGTCATTCATGAAAAAATTGAACTTGAGCGCCGCCAGGCTGGAGGAAGACGGCGGGACTATGGTCCAGGCTGCCGCGTTGGGCGGCATCGCCTTCAGGTCGGCGGCGTCGTTGAAATTGACGGTGGCCGTGGTGACCACCGGGCCTTTCCAGTCGCCGAGTATGGTGTCGCCGAAGGTCCAGAAGAGAAAATTCCTCCCGTCGGGCGTCCTGACCGGTATCGGGGTCACCCCGTCCTGGCCGAGCACCGCTTCCAGCCGGGAGGGGGCGAAGACGCCCAAGTTCTCCGGACCGACCGCCGCCGCCGGGGCCGCCAAAACCGCGGAAAGTATGAGGACAAGCATATTCACCGCGCCAGGAATTTTATCTCTATCTCCCGCGTCCCGCCCTCTTCTTTAACGGTGACGACGGCCGTGTCCCCGGGCCTGAAGTCCGAGAGGCTCTCCGTGTAGTCGCGCAGCCCAGCGACCGGTTTTCCGGCCACGGCCGTGACTACCGCTCCGGGCCGGACTCCCGCCGCGGCAAGCGGGGAGCCGGGGGTTATGTCCGCGGCGCGCACGCCTTCCCCCTGATAAGCGAAGTCAGGCACATTCACACGCCCAAGTAAACCGGCTTTTTCTTCAATCCAGGCAGGCACCAGGCCGGTCGATACCTTGCGGGTCCCCGGAGAAGGCACGGGGACGCCATGGCGCATGGTGTGCCCCGCTGATGCGGCGGCCGCCGGCGCTCCCGCCGGGCGCGTTATGAAAGGCGCCGCTCCCGCCAGGTAATCGACAGTCTCGCGGACCAGGGCGGCGGCGCGGGCCATGCCCTTGTAGTCGAGTTTATCGGGCGTATCCGTCGGCTTGTGATAATCCGGGTCCGGGCCCGAGAAGAGCTGGATGGCCGGCACGCCGGCCTCGATGAAGGAGACCTGGTCGCTGGAATCCAGGTCCTCCCTGACGATCCGGTGAGGCAGGCCGGTCACGAAAGAAGCCCCGCGGAGGATATGGGGCCATTTGTCCGAGGAGGAAGTTCCCATTACCAGCAGGCCACCCCGGCCCGGTTTTCCGACGGTGTCGAGGTTGACGGCGGCGTTGATCCTCTCCAGCCGGTCCCCGCCGAGGGCTTTCACGAAGGCTTTGGAGCCCAGCCTGCCCTCCTCTTCTCCGTCGAAAGCGATGAAAAGAAGACTCCTTTCCGCGGGGTTGGCCGCGTAATAGCGAGCCAGCTCCAGCAGTATCGCCAGCCCCGAGGCGTTGTCGTTGGCGCCGGGGAAGGTCAGCCCGTCCGCCGGGGCGAGATGGTCGTAATGCGCGGATATCGCGACGAGCTCTTCCGGGCGCGCGGCGCCCGGGACCAGGCCGGCTATGTTTGCCAGTGCGCGACCGCGGCTCGCCGCCGCCGCGCGGAAAGCCCCGCCCCGGAATGGGACGAGCCCCGCTTCTTTGAACCGCCGTTCCAGTATCTCCGCGGCCCCGCGCAGCCCCTTCGAGCCGGGCCCGCGTCCGCCTTCGAGCGCGGCGATTTCATCCACTGTCTTTTTGAGCGCGGCCGGGCTGAAAAGCGGGGCGGGCTCGC
>CAZVWK010000037.1:0-19605 GCA_964631475.1 uncultured Elusimicrobiaceae bacterium
AGCGACTTGTCCAGCTCCCCGGCCGCCGCGCCGAATGCTATCAGCGCCGCGAAAGCTACCACTCCGATTATGGTGCTGATGTCCATATTTTACGCTCCCTGGTTCTTGATCGCGCGAAGCACCCTGTCGGGCGTGAACGGCGCGGAGTACAGGCGCGCCCCGGTCGCGTCGGCTATCGCGTTGGCGATGGCCGGCAGCGGGCCGTTGATGCCTATCTCCGAGACCGACTTGGCGCCGAAAGGGCCGTTGGGCTCGAAGGTCGGGATGATTATCGTCTTCATCGGCGGCAGGTCCTCGGTGCTGGGGATCTTATAGCGCCGGAAGCCGGCGTTGAGCGGCGTGCCGGCCGGGGAGAACTCCATCTCCTCGCTGAGCGTATGGCCGATGCCGTTGAGGGTCGCCCCGTCGTTCTGCCCTTCGGCCAGCGTCGGGTTTATCGCGGTGCCGCAGTCCACGCAGGAGACATAATCCAGTATCCTGACCTTGCCGGTCTCGGTGTCCACCTCCACCTCGGCGAAATGCGCCGCGAAGGGCGGCGGCGAGGTGTGGCCGAAATGGGAGGCGGAGGCCGTTATCTGGTGCTGGTTGTAATAGTACAGCGAGGTGTTGGCGACTTCGGACAGGGAGCAGGAGGCGCCGTCCTTCGCCACGACCTTCCCCCCTTCCAGCCTCAGGTCCTCTTTCTTCTTCTCGAGTATCTTCGCGCCGACCTCGATTATCAGCTCGCGCACCCGCTCGGCGGCCTTCTTGACCGCGCCGCCGGAGATGAACGTCGTCGAGGAGGCGTAGGCGCCCACGTCGAAAGGCGTGAGGTCGGTGTCGGAAGAATGGGCTATTATGTCGGTGACCTTAACGCCCAGCACCTCGGCCGCTATCTGGGACAGGATGGTATCAGAGCCGGTGCCTAGGTCCGCCGCTCCCATCAGCAGGTTGAAAGAGCCGTCCTCGTTCATCTTGATGGTGGCGCAGCCCATGTCCACTTCGGGGATACCGGAGCCCTGCATGAGGCCGCACATGCCCAGACCCCTGCGTATAGGGCCGCTCTGGTGGCGGTACCTTTCCCTCTTCTCCTTCCACTTGATGGCCTTCATGCCCTCTTCGATGCACTCGTAGAGGCCGGTGGAGGTAATGACCTGCTCGACGCCTTCGCGGCCCTCGCCCATGGCCTTGAAGACCGGCGAGCCCTCGCCGAGACGGATGTAATTCCGCTTGCGGAACTCGACGCGGTCCATGCCGACGGCGTCGGCCATGATGTCCATCTGCGATTCCCAGGCGAAGAAGCCCTGGGTGGCGCCGTAGCCGCGGTAGGCGCCGGCCACCGGCAGGTTGGTATAGACGCTCTTGCCTGTGAACTTTATATTGTTGGCCACCTTGTAGAGCGGGATGGTGTGGGAGCCCGAGCACATCATGACGGTCAGCGCGTGGGAGCCGTAGGCGCCGGTGTTGAGCGTGATGTCCATCTCGGCGTCCGTTATCGCGCCGTCCTTCTTCACGCCGGTCCTGAGCCGCACGACGGCGGGATGGCGGGTGCGCGAGGAGATGAAGGTCTCCTTGCGGTTGTACTCGATGCGGACCGGCCTGCCGGTCCTGAGCGTCAGCGCGGAGCAGATATCTTCGAGCAGGACCTCCTGTTTGGAGCCGAAGCCGCCGCCGATGCGGGGCTTTATGACGCGTATTTTCTTGACCGGGATCTGAAGCGCCTGGGCGACTATGCGGCGCACGTGGAACGGGACCTGCGTCGAGGTGCGTATCACGAGGCGGCCGTGATGGTCCAGGCTGGTGATGACCGTGTGGTTCTCGATGGCGCAGTGCTGGAGGTAGGGCATCGTGTAGGTCTTCTCGAAGACGAAATCCGCGTCCTTGAACCACTCGCCGTTCTTCACTTCGAACTCGAACTTGGCGGCGATGTTCCGCTCGGCGTCGGGGATGTTTTTGGCGTCGGGTTCGTCGTGTATGACCGGCGCGCCCGGCTTGTCGGCCAGCAGCGGGTCGAACAGGGCCGGCAGCACTTCGTAGTCCACCTTGATGAGCCCCAGGGCTTCCTGCGCGGCTTCCGGCGTCTCGGCGGCGACGGCGGCGACGCGGTCGCCCACGAAGCGGACCTTGTTGTCGAGCGTGCAGGTGTCGTAGGGAGAAGGTTCGGGATAGCCCTGGCCGGCCGTGGTGCGGAGCACGCGGGGGACGTCTTTGTAAGTGAGGACGGCCTTTACGCCCGCCACTTTCAGCGCGGCGGAGGCGTCTATCTTCTTTATGCGGGCGTGGGCGTGCGGGCTCCAGAGCAGACGCCCGTAGAGCAGGCCGGTGAAATCCATGTCGTCGGCGAAGACGGGGTGGCCGCAGGCCAGGCCGAGGGCGTCCTGCTTGTCGACGCGCTGATTGACTACCTTGAAATCTTTCTTTTCCATGATTGTTCTCCGTTATGGCCCGGTCTTATTTCGCGGCTCGCTTCGTCCTGAGCTTCTTGGAGGCTATCTTGACCGCCTCTATCTGCTTGACGTAGCCGGTGCAGCGGCAGAGATTGCCGTCCAGCGCCTTCTTTATCTGCGCCTCGGAGGGGTCCGGCACTTTCTCCAGCAGGCGCTTCGCCGAGATGACCATGCCCGGGATGCAGAAGCCGCACTGCACCGCCCCGGCCTCGACGAAAGCTTCCTGTATCGGGTGCGGGGCGTCCACGGTGCCGACGCCCTCTATGGTGCCGACTTCCGCGCCGTGGGCGGTGACGGCGGGGATCATGCAGGCCAGGCGCGGCTTGCCGTCGAACGTGACGGCGCAGGAGCCGCAGTCGCCGGTGTCGCAGCCTTTCTTGGTGCCCTTCCAGCCGTGGCGGCGCAGGGCGTCGAGCAGGAAATCGCCGGGCTTGACCCTGAACTCGGCCGGGCGGCCGTTGAGGGTGAGGGAAATTACGAAGAGGCCTTTTTCCGCGGCCAGGGACTCGGTCTTGTTCTTTTTCATTTTTTCTCCCGGTACTTAGGCGAGCGAGGCGACGAAGCGCCTGAGCAGCGCGGCGGCGACTTCTGTTTTGAATTCCACGGACTTGGGCGAAATGCGCATTCCCGCCAGGTCCCCCGCCAGCGCGGCCGCGGCGGCCTTGCCGGCGGCTTCGCCCGGCGCCTGGCCGATCAGTTCGGCGGCGGCCTTGGCGGCGAGGGCGGGCACGGCGGAAAGGGCGCCTATGCCGATCCTGGCGGACTTTATGACGCCTTTCTTCACTTCGGCGCACATCGCCAGGGTTATGTAAGACTCCCAGCTGGACTCGGTCCTGGCGAACTTCTCGAAAGCGCATTTAAGGCCCTTCGAGGAGGCCGGCAGCATCACCTCGGTTATCAGGCAGTCGCGGCCGGGGGTCCGCTTCAGCGTCCCGTCGTAGAGACCGGACAGCGGCAGGGTCTTGGCCCCGCCTTTCCAGGCGACCTTGACCCTGGCGTCCAGCGCCAGCAGCAGGGGCGGGAACACGTTGAAGGCGTTGGGGCGCGCGATATTGCCGCCTATCGTGGCCATGTTGCGCACCAGCTGGCTGGAGCATTTGGCGGCGGCTGTGCAGAGGACTCCGTCGGCCCAGGACTTCACGGCCTTTGAGTTCTCTATCTCGTCGAAGGTGGCCAGGGCGCCTATAGAAAGCCCGGAGGCCGTCGCCTTTATCGCGGCCAGCGGCAGGCGCTTGAGGTCCACGAGCGAGCCAGTCTCCGAGCTTATGTTCTTGCCGGAGAGAGTCCCTCCCGCCAGCGCGAAAGGCGAGGATTTGCGGTCCGACAGCGCGGCGAGCGCGGCGTTGAGATTATCGGGGAAAACGCATTTCTTAAGGTTGTCCACTTTTGCCTCCATTCTTCGCGAAAAACGGGTGCTCTATGTACGGGGCGCGGTCCGGCTTGCGGTCCGTGCGCTTGAGTTCCATCTCCTGCACCAGCACGGCCGAAGGCGACACTATGGAAGCCGCAACCGAGCCCCGGGACATGGCGTAAGGCCCGGGCTGGTAGTAATTGTAGATATAAGGCTCGTCCGAGGTCAAAACGATGTCGCGCAGGGCCCTGTAGGTCACGCCGGTGAACTCGACGCCGTTGACCGGTTCCTCCCGCCCGTCCCGGTAGACTTTCCAGGCCAGCACCGGGGCCGCCAGGATGTTCTCCAGGTCCAGGGTGTTCTCCGAGGCCAGGCGCCTTACGATAACCGCGTAGTCGAGTTCCTGCTCCGCCGCCAGTTCCAGCAGGCGCTTTTTGAGCTCCGCAGCCGGGGCCGTCTTGCGCGAGCTGACAAAGACGTTCCCCGGCCTGCCGGACGGGAACTCGTTGAGCGCCGAGCGCCCGTGGCCGTTTGACGACGGAAAGCCCTTGACCGGGCCCCGGGACATGTAAACCCCGGCCAGGCGGCCGTTCTTCACCAGGTCCAGGCGGCCCGGAACTACGCCCTCGGCGTCTATCCTGTAATGGCCGGCCAGGGGCCTGCCGGCGGTTTCCCTGGCCAGCGGGTCGTCGTGAACGCTGATGAAGCCGGGCAGCACGCGCATGCCGACGCGCTCCACGAGCCCGCCCTTGTCGATGTAATACTTCAGATAGTCGTCGTTATCGGCCCAGGCGCGCCGCGGGAAGGAGATCCCCCGCACGAAAAGCTGGCCGATGAACTCGGCGGCCGCGTCCCCTTCAAAGAGCACCGGGCCGAGATAGACCTCCCCCGCCGCGGAGCGCGAGAGCGCGTCCACGCGGGCCGCGAAATCCTCCACCACGGGAAGGAGTTCGCCCTGGGCGGGGATATCGGAGCAGGCGGGCCAATGCAGTTCCCTGCGGTCGGCTATCTTGAGGCCGGCGCCGGTCTGGGTCTCGGCGTAGACGTAGAAATGGGCCTTGTCGGCGTTGACCCGGTAGCTGGTGCCCTCGCTGTTGAGGAAGCGGTTGACCCGCCTGGTGCATTCGACCCTCACCTCGGAGGACTGTACTCCCGGATATTTCCTGAAGACGGCGGAGAGCTCGCCGACCCTGCGCTCCCAGTCCTCTTTCGGGAAGGGGCTGGACTGGCCGGCTTCCTCCAGCAGAGAAACCTTTTTCTCGGGGGAGAGGTCCCCGTAGAGCTCCTGTATGCCCTTCTTCTCCAGGTAGGACTTCTTCTGCGCGTATTTTTCCAGGGCGGCCTTGTAGGCGTCGTCGCTGAGAGACCAGAGGCCGGCGCGCACGGCGTCATAGTCGTCCTCCACGACCATTCCGCCGGTGACGGGCCTGAAGGAGCGGAAGTCTGAACCCGCGTAGCCGGAACTGTCGAAGGAGCGGTTGCCGATCCGTATCTCCACCGCGGCGCTGCGAGAGACGGACTCCCGCGAGTCGGTAAGCTCTCCGAACGAGGCCGCCGCGGAATAGTCGGTGGCATCGGCGACGAGGTACGAGGCGAAATACGGCTTCTGCATGCCCGGCATCGCCAGCCGCGACATGGTCCGGCCCAGTTCATCCTTCATGGCGTCCAATACCCGGTCCGAAGCCGAGGCGTAAGACAGAGGAAAGAGCAGGGAGAGCGCGCACAGCAGGGGCGTTCTCATATCTTCCTCCCTTTGCCTTCGGCATAGGGAGGAGGCAGCAGCGGGGGCTTATTGTTGGACTTGGAGACCTTCTCGGTCTCCATCTCTGTGAAGAGGAGGCTGGGCGAGACGGCGGAGACCGGCACCCAGCCGGATTCCGCGCCGCAGGTGCCGTTGAAGACGCCGGCGTCGTCGGCCGCGGCCTTTATGCGCGAGAAAGTCTGTATGGGCGTGCCGATAAGGTTGAGGCCGCGCACGGCCTCGTCGGGCCGCCCGTCGGCATAGACCTTGTAGGCCAGCAGGACGTGCACGGTGAAGCTCTGCGGCAGCACGCGCTGCGTTATAGTGAAGCCCCCCGAGATGTCGCGTATCAGCAGGCCGTAGGGCTTGCCGGAGGACTTTATTTCCTCTATCAGCATCCGCCTCAGTTCCCGGTAAGGGACGGAAGCGGAAGCATCCACAATCAGGTTGCCCTGCCTCGCCACTACGCCCTTGCCGGGGGAGCGTCGGCCGTGGCCGTTGGAGAAAGGGAAGCCGTCGATGGGCGTGCGGGCCATCAGGAAACCCTTGAGCACCCCGTTCTCCACCAGGGGCGCGCGCGCGGCCCTGACCGCCTCGTCGTCGTGGGTGTAGTTGCCGCGCAGGAACTGCCCTTTAACTTCCCGCACCGAAGGATCGTCGTAGACGGTGAGAGTCTCCGGCATTATGCGCTGGCCCAGCATCCTGGCGAATGTCTGGCCCTCGCTCTCGCTTTTCTGGCGGTGGCCTTCTATGCGGTGCCCGAAAATCTCGTGGAAGAAAACGGCTGCGGCGGGACCCTCGAGTATCGCGGGGCCGCTGTAAGGCTCGCTGGGCTCCGACTTGAGCAGCGCGGCCAGCTCGGCTACGGAGCCGTCGATATCGGCCGAGAGCTCAGCCTCACCCGGCAGCCCGCCGGGCGAGTCCGAGTGATAGGACCTGCTGCGGGAGAGGTCCATCCCGTCCTCCGTCCTGGCCGTGAGGTAATAAGAAAGGTGGAGATAGTTGTTTCCGGTCACCACGGAGGAGCCCTCGGAGTTTACCAGATAGCGGTTGGAGGAGCTGGCGTTGAGCGAGACTCCGGAGCGTATGATGAAGCCGTGGCGCTTGAACTTGAGGGATAGGCGGCGGGTCATCTCCCTGTAGCCGGCCTTGTCGAGCTCCGGCAGGAGGACGGGGGCGTAGAAAGTTTCGGGCTGGGCCGGCGAGAAATCCCCTGACTTGTCCCTTTCCTCAGCCGTGACCTCCATGTTGGTCTTGACCTTGGCGTAGCGGTCCAGGGCGGCCTTGTAGGCGGCGTCGGTCAGCTCCCAAGCCCTAGCCCTTATGGCGGCCTCGTCGGCCCCGAGCGGCAGGTCTATGGCTGGCTGGTCCTTGGTGTTCTGTCGGGACTGAGCGCCCTTGAGTTCGTGCGTATTATCCAGGAGCGGCGAGCCGAAACGCGCGTCCACGTCGAGTTTGCGCTCGCGGCCGGAACTGTCGTAGGAGAGCGCGCCCAGCGTGGCGCCGACGGAATAGTATTCGGTGTCGGTGGCGCCGTAATGGAGGAAATAGAGCGGGACCTTTTCGGCGTTCCTGAGCTTGGAGAAGGACCTGTCCAGTTCCGCCTTCAGCGCCCGCAGCAGGGGGTCTTCCCCGGGCGTGAGGGCGGCGGCGGGCAGGGCGGAGAAAAAAAGCAGGGCGGCGGTTCTGAGCACGATGTCCTCTGAAAAAAGATCTCAGGCGGCCGCTATCCGGGCCAGGGCGCGGGCCGCCAGAACGCGGACCATCGCCTTGCGGTAGCCGGCCTCCGACCGGGTGTCCGTTATAGGGGAGGACTCTTCCTGCGCCAGGGCGGCGGCTTCGCTGACGGTTCCCTCGTCCAGCCGGCGGCCGCGGAGGAACTCGGCGGCCCTGCGGGCCAGCAGCGGGACCGGGGCCACCGAGGCGCAGGCTATGACGGCCTCTTTGACCAGTCCGCCCGAGATCTCCGCCGAAACGCAGACGGCGACCTTGGAAATCCCGAAATAGGCGCGCGGCCCCAGTTTCTCATACGCGGAGACATGCCGCCGCCTGGGGAGTTCGAAACCGAGTATGAGCTCGTCCTTTTTAAGCGCCGTGCGTTTAGGTCCGAGGAAGAAGGAATGCAGCGGCATTTTCCGCTTCGCGCCTTTCAGGGAAAGGACTATCTGCGCTTTCTCGGAGAGCAGGGCGCAGACGCCGTCGGCGCAGGGGCTGCCGTTGGCCGCGTTGCCGCCGATGGTGGCCATGTTGCGCAGGCTGGGGCTGGCGTAATGCGGGGCGCACAGCGCCAGAGCGGGCAGCCATTTTTTGACCTGCGGCTTCTCCGCCAGTTCGGCGATGGTCAGACCCGAACCGATGAAAACCGAAGAGGCGGTTTCGCGGAAGGACTTGAGTTCTTTCAGCCCGCTGATGTCCACCCAGCAGTCGCCGGCGTGGCCGTGCGAAGCGGCTATCAGCAGGTCGGTGCCGCCGGCCAGGTAGCGCCTGTCGCGCGGCAGCGAAGGGAGCGCCCGCCAGAGGCCGGCCAGAGAGGCGGGCTTTACGAGCAGGTCCGGCCTCATCGCTTCTCCCTCCTCCTGAGATCGTCGCGGGAGAGTTCCACGGCGCCAAGTATCTTTTCGTAGCCCGTGCAGCGGCAGAGATTGCCGGTCAGTTCCAGCTTTATATCGTCGAGCGTGGCGTCAGGCTTGCGGCGCAGCAGCGCCTCGGCGGCCACGATTATGCCGGGGATGCAGAAGCCGCACTGCACGGCCCCCTCTTCCATGAAAGTTTTCTGTATGGGATGCAGGCCGCCGTCGCGGCCCCTGATGCCCTCGATGGTGACTATCTCCCGGCCATGGGCCTGGGCGGCCATCATCAGGCAGGAATTGACGGCGCGCCCGTCAAGCAGGATAAGGCAGGCGCCGCATTCCCCCTCGCCGCAGCCTTCCTTGGCGCCCTTGAGGCCCAGGTCCTCGCGCAGGAACTCGAGCATCGTGCGCGAGGCCGCTATCCCGCGGCGCACGCGCGCGCCGTTGACGACGCAGTCGAGAAGGAATTTATCCATCAGAAACCGAAGCCCATGCCGACCATGAAGCGCGCGCCCTGGGAGTTGATACTGTCGCTCTCGCCCTTGATATCGCGGTCGAAGCTCACGCTGTTGATTTCATAACGCATTTCCGCCACGATATGAGTTTTGGGGTCCAGCTTTATGCGCACGCCGACGGGCAGATTGAACATCAGCCCCACCCCCATCTGGTCTACCGGGCTGGAAAAAGTGGAGGACTGCGTATAGCCTTTGGCGAAGGGCATATAGACGCGGTTCAGCGAAAGACCGAGGCCTACGCCGAAATAGGGATCGGCCATCTTCCCCGCGTACCTGATGAACAGGTTGCCGATGAAACCGAAGGACGTCATCTCCAGATAATTCCCGGAAGCAGGAAGGTTGAAAGCGGTGGTCAGGCCGTCCCTAGAGACGCTGGCAGTCTGAGGCTCCACGATATGGCTGTTAGCGGAGAACTCAAAAGCGCCGCCTATGGGACCTTTGCCGAAGCCGCCGACTCGCAGGCCGACAGGCCCTACGCCGCTCCCCTCGAGCTGATCGATCGTTATTTTTTTGTGGCTGGTATTGAGGGGTAAGCCTATGCCGTCCGTGCTTACGGAGTTGGTGTTCTCGAAAGCGATATCGATGGTCCTGGCGCCGCCGCCGAGGAAGATATCGAAGTAGCCGTATTCGTTGGGGTGTCGGACGCGCGGCGCCGCGGGGCCGGCCGCCTGCTGCGGCTGGTACGCCTGCGTCTGCTGGGCCTGCTGCTGGGCGGGCATCTGCGTCGGCGCGTCGCCTATCCAGTCCTTTTCGACCGTGACCTGCGAGGCGCCTATAGCCTGGGCGGTCTCGGTCTTTATCAGCCTGGCGTTGACCTCTATCCTACCGCTGGAGGTCTCGACCAGCGTGCCGGTGATTATGGCCTCCACGCCCAGCACCTTGCCGAGTTCCTTGGCGCTGCCGGCGTCTATGGCGCCGGTATTCTGGAGCTTCAGTTCGTCCAAGACCTTGTCGAGCACGCTGCGCTCTATAATCTCGAACTTGCGCGTGTTGATCATTTTTATGGTCAGGCGCTCCGAGATGACGGCGCCGTCCTTGGAAACGGCCCGGCCGTCGGCGTGGGCGAACGGTATGATGGCGATTTTCTTGTTATCGAGCGACGCGCCGGCCTCGGCCAGCTCTTTCGCCAGCCTGTCATAATTGTCCTGCGCGGAGGCCCCCCCGGCCAGCATGGCTACGCCCAGCAGAGCTGCGAATATCCTTGCACCTTTCATTTTTTTCCTCCGGTGATTTTCCGCTCTTCGAGACCCTTCCAGATCTTTTCGGGCAGCAGCGGTACCGAGTTCACGCGCGCGCCCGAGGCGGCCTTCACGGCATTGGCCACGGCGGCGGCCACTCCTATGAGCGGAACCTCCCCCATACCCTTGGCTTTATAAGGCCCGTCCTCGTAATCTTTTTCTATGAAAGTTATATCATATTCGGGTTTATCCGCGGTAGTGGCGATGACATAGTCGGTGAAGTTGGGATTGGCCATGATGCCGTTCTTGTAGACCAGGTTCTCGTAGACCGCCCAGCTCATACCCTGCAGCATCCCCCCCTGCGCCTGGCCGTCCGCCAGCCGCGGGTTGATTATCCTGCCCACGTCGAAGGCTCCCCAGAGCTTGATAACCTTAAGCACACCCGTCTCCAGGTCCACTTCCACCTCGGCCACGTCGGCCGAGTAGGAATAGGCGACATAGGCGTCGCCCTGGCCGTCCTTCACGTCGTAGGTGGTGCGGGGCGCGGCGTACCACCCCTCCTCGCACATCTTGAGGCGGCGGTTCCAGCATTCTTTCACCACTTCAGCGAAAGTCACTTTGTGGTCGGCGATGGAAAAGACTCCCCCGGCGGCCTGCAGCAGGCCGGCGATGCCGGCGCCTTTGGCCTTGAGCATGTCCAGCGCCGTCTTGAAGAGATTGTCCCTCAGCGGTTTGGCCGCCTCTATAATTGCGTTGCCGCTCATCAGCGTGGCGCGGCTGGCCACCGTCGGGCCGGAATCGGGGACCTTGGTGGAATCGACTTCCTCCACGCGTACGCTCTCATAGGGAGCGTTAAGCGTCTCGGCTGCTATCTGCGCCAGCACCGTCAGGGCGCCCTGCCCCATCTCCGTGTTGCCGACATTGACCGCGACGCTGGCGTCCTTGTAGATATTCACCAGCGCGCCGGCGCGGTCGAGGTATCTGCCCTTGGCGCCCAGACCGACGCCGTAATAGGCGGCCGACACGCCCAGGCCGCGGGCCTTGTGCCCCTCCACCTTGCGGAAACCGTTCTCCGCCCAACCGTCCCAGCCGGACTTCTCCCGCACGGCTTCGACCAGTTCGCGCAGGCCGCAGGAGGAGGTCAGGACCTGGCCGGTGGCCGTGGCGTCGCCGGGCCCGAGCAGATTACGAAGGCGGAAATCCATCGGGTCCTTGCCGGCTTTGGCCGCCAGCTCGTCGACCAGCGATTCCTGGGCGAAACTTATCTGCGGCTGGCCGAAGCCGCGGAAGGCGCCGGCCGGGACTTTATTGGTGGCCGCGGCGTAGGTTTCGATGAGCACATTGTCTATCTTGTACGGGCCGGCGGCGTGCACGGTGCCGCGCCACAGCACTATCGGAGAGAGCGTGGAATAGGCGCCGGCGTCGAGCACGTATTTCACGACGCAGGAGGTGATGCGGCCGTTCTTGTCGGCGCCGTAAGTCACGCGCGACCAAGAAGGGTGGCGCTTGGACATCGAGCGGAAATCCTCGGTGCGGTCGTAGATGAGCCGAACGGGGCGGCCGGTCTTGACGGCGCAGAGAGCCGCGTGCGAGGCTACCAGGGCCGGCACGTCCTCTTTGCCGCCGAAACCCCCGCCGGTGACGGTCTGGATTATCTTCACCTTGTTGTAAGGCAGACCGCAGGCGGCGGCCACGGCGTCGAGCACATAGAAAGGGCACTGGGTCGTGGTGTAGACGACCAGCCCGCCGTCGGGCTGCGGCACGGCTATGGCCCCCTGCGTCTCGAGGTAGGCGTGCACCTGGTAATTGGTCGTGAACTCGCCCTCCACGGTGTAGGCGGCCCCGGCCAGCGCCTTTCTGGCGTCGCCTTTCTTTATGAGGAAACGGCTGAAGACATTGTCCTTGCCATAGAGTTTCACCGCCCCCTTCTCCAGCGACCTGAGCGGGTCGGTCTCAAAAGGCAGTTCCTTGTACTTTATGGCTACGGCCTGCGCGGCGGCGCGGGCGGCGCGGTGGCTCTCGGCCACGACGAGCGCGACCGTCTCGCCTTCGAAACGGGCCTCCTCCTCGGGCAGAAAAGGGTAATCGGTGTCGACCAGCGGCCATTTGTTGGGGCCTCGCAGGTCCCTGTAAGTAACCAGCGCGCGGTAACCGGCTATCTTCTTCGCGGCGGCGTCCGAAAGGCCGTTTATCTTTATCCTAGGCCGGGGGTTGCGGACGGCGGCGGCGTGCAGCAGGCCGGGGAAGTCCAGGTCGGCGCAATAGAGGGCCCTGCCCGTCGCCTTTATCTCCGCGTCCTTGCGCGGCAGTGATTTTCCTACGAAAGAAAGTTTTTCCATTGTCCTCTTATTTCCTGACGGCGGCGTTCTTGCCGGCCGGTCGCAGCGCTCCAGGCACCGACTGCGGCGAATGCCGCCCTGTTCCGGCCGCGGCGTCGCGCATATGCCGGGCGTCGCGCTTGTAATGCACTTTCATTATCTCGGCCAGGACTGAGACGGCTATCTCGCCGGGGGCCTTGCCGCCGAGATTGAGCCCTATCGGCGAATGGACGCGGGGGTCCTTGAGCGGGAAAAGCTTCTTTTTCTCCAGCTGCCGGAATATTTCCATGACCTTGTCGGCGCTGCCTATCATGCCGATATAGGCGGCCTTCGTGCTCATAATGGCCTCGAGGCATTCCTTGTCCAGGGAATGTCCGCGCGTCACTATGACGGCGTAGGTGTCCTTGTCCACGCCGGCGGCCGCCACGGCCTTATGCGGCTGCTCATTGATTATCGCGAGCGCCTCGGGGAACCGCTCGCCGTTGGCGAATTCCCTGCGGTCGTCGGCGACGAGATACGGATACCCGGCCATCCTGCAGGCCTCGGCTATTTTCACGCCGACATGGCCGCCGCCGAGGATAAGGACTTTGAAAGGGTTCTTGTAGACGTCGATAAATACTTCCATGTCGCCCATGCAGATCATGCCGGTGTTGCCGCCCGGCTTGAGACCGAAGGAGAACTTGCCGCCCTCGCCTTTGGCGATGCATTCGACGGCGTTCTTTATGACCAGCGACTCGACCGCGCCTCCGCCGACGGTGCCTTCGATGGAGCCGTCGGCGTAGACCAGCATCCTGGCGCCGGCCTCGCGCGGGGTCGAGCCGGCCACGCTGATAACCGTGACGAAAGCCGCGCCCCGGCCGGAATCTATGGCCTCGGAGAGCATCTTTATGAGATTTTTGGATTCTTTCATGGTAGACATGATTTTACATAAATTCCGCGCCCCTGAATCCTCCCCCGTTTCCCCCGTTCAGCCTTCCTTCGCCAGGCCGGCGTAATCCTCCGGCGTGTCGAAATCCCTGATTATCTCCGCGTCGTCCACGTCCAGGTCCGCGATCTTTACCGACGGGTGATGCGTCACCCAGTGCAGTCCCTTGTCCAGCGGCCCTTCTAAACACAGCCCGCGGTGCGCGGCGGGGATGATGATAGGGTGGCCTCGCTTCATCCGCGCGTCGGAAGTCCTGAAAGTCCGCGGTATGACTATATGGTCCGGCCGCTCCCGCCAGGCGGCTATGACCGCCCCGTAACTTTCCGGCGCTATCGTCGGCTGGTCGGCGAGGCAGACCATGAAAGCCTCGGAGGCCCCGTCGGCGGCCTCCAGCCCCGTGCGCAGCGATGAGAGCTGACCGTCCTCCGGCCGCGGGTTAACCGCGATCTTCTCCCCCGCCGGCTTCCACACGGCCAGTATCTCCGCCGCGGCCCGGCCCAGCACCGCCACCCTGTCCTCAACGCCCGCCGAGCGCAGCGCCGCGCAGACATGCTCAATAAAAGGGAGCCCCTTCCATAACAGAAGGGGCTTGGGCCGGAGCAGGGCGGCATTTGCCGCAGTCGGCGCCGCGAGCTCTGCGAGCGGCCGTCTCATGCGCGAAGACTCTCCGGCGGCCAGTAGTATCGCCGAAATCATCAGTCTCCCGGGCAGATACCCAGGTCTCGCGCGGTCTTTATGATGCCGCAGCCCGGCGGGACCGTCCTCATGCGGCTGGCGGCCTCGGCCAGCGGCACATAGCGCACCGCCGCCGGTGTTTATCGCTATTTTTTTTCATCTTCCCACCGGCTCTTTATACCCCCGCGCGGCGGTAGAGCAGGGCGGCCGCCTTGTTGGCGCGCCCGGTCACTTCCCGCTCGTTCACCTTCGCGAGGCGGCCGTTCTTTACCACGACTTCGCCGTTGACTATCGTGTACTTCGTGCGATGCGAGGCGCCGCAGAAGAGCAGCGAGGCCAGAGGATCGCTCTGCGAGCCTACGAAATCTATGCCGCTGACGTCGAATATGGCGATATCCGCGGCCTTGCCCGGCTCGATGGAGCCGATATCGTTGCGGCCCAGCACGGCCGCGCCGCCGCGGGTGGCCAGCTCGAGCGCGGTACGGGCGGGCATGGCTTTCACGCCCGTTCCCACCCGGTGCACCAGCATGCACTGGCGCGCCTCGCCCAGCATGTCGGAAGCGTCGTTGGAGGCGCTGCCGTCCACGCCGAGGCCGACCGGCACTTTATGCCCGAGGAACATCGGGATGGGCGCGATGCCGGAGCCCAGCCGCAGGTTGGAGCAGGGGCAATGGGCGACGCCGGTGCGGGTGCGCCCCATCTTTTTGGCTTCCCGCTCGTTTATGTAGACGCAATGGGCAAACCAAGCGTTGCCCTCTTCGACCCAGCCCACCGACTCCATGTATTCGAGCGGGCGCATCTTGAAGAGCTTTTTGCAGAAGGCTTCCTCGTCTTTGGTCTCGGCGAGGTGGGTATGCATGCGCACGCCCCATTTTTTGGCCATCTCGGCGGTAAGCTTGAGAAGTTCGGTCGTTACGGAGAAAGGCGAGCACGGCGCCATCGCGACATGCGTCATCGCGAACTTCTCCCGGCCGTGGAACTTGCTTATCAGCCGCTCGCAGTCCTTGAGGATGAAATCCTCTTTCTGCACTACGGAATCCGGCGGCAGGCCGCCCTTGCTGCGGCCGCGCGACATGGAGCCGCGCGTGGCGGTGAAGCGCATGCCCAGCTCGCGCGCGGCGGCTATCTGCGTGTCGATGAAAAAGCCGCTGTTCTTCTCGGGGAAAAGGTAAAGATGGTCGGAGCTGGTGGTGCAGCCGGTCAGCAGCAGCTCGCCCAGCCCGGCCTGGGTGCTGGCGTAGATGGCCTCGGGATCGACATGCTTCCAGATATCGTAGAGGTAGACGAGCCAGTCGAATAATTCCGCGTCCTGGACTTTGGGCAGATTGCGTGTCAGCGTCTGGTAAAGGTGATGATGCGTGTTGACCATGCCCGGCATGACGACGCAGCCGGCCGCGTCGATGACGGTGTCGGACTTCACTTTGAGGCCTTTGCCGACCTTCTTTATCTCCGGGCCTTCTATATAGACGTCGCCGCCTTTTATCTCGCGGCGGGAGCCGTCCATGGCGGCCAGGACGAGGGCGTTCTTTATGAGCAGGGTCTTGTTCTTCATCGCGTCTCCGGTCGAAAGCGTGGCGTTATTATAGTAAAATCAGGACATGAAAAAGATTCAGTTCCTTACCGACGCCCAGCTCAGGACCGAGGCGGAGCGCTGCCTCTACTGCTCGGACAAGCCCTGCCAGAAGGCCTGCCCGGCCGACTGCTCGCCCGCCGATTTCATCATGGCCGTGCGCCAGATGGAGAACTCCGACTTCAAGCGCAGCGCGGCGCTCATCATGGGGCACAACACCTTCGGCGGCGTCTGCGGCGCCGTCTGCCCCGACTGGTTCTGCGTCAAGGCCTGCTCGCGCAAGCGCTTCGACAGCCCGATAAATATCCCGGCCGTGCAGGCGACAGTGGTGCAGAAGGCAAAAGAACTGGGCGTCATGCCGGAATTCAAAAAAGCGAAGCCTAACGGCAAAAAGGTCGCCGTGGTGGGCGCCGGTCCGGCGGGCCTTTCGGCAGCGGGCACGCTGGCGCAGATGGGCTACAAAGTGGACATTTTCGAGAAAGACAGGAAGGCCGGCGGCGCCTGCAACCTCATCCCCGACGCGCGCTTCCCCAAGGAAGTGCTCAGGACCGAGATAGACTGGGTGAAGAGGCTCGGCAGCATAAATATCAAGACCGGCGCCGCCGTCAAGGATCCGGCCGCCCTGTCGAAAAAGTACGATGCGGTCATCGTGACGGCCGGCGTGGAGGAGCAGCTAAAGCTGGGCATAGAGAACGAATCCCTCGGCGTTGAGGGCCTGGAATACCTGCGCAATTCCGGCAAGTACGGGGTCAGGGGAAAGAACGTCGCCGTCATAGGCGGCGGCGCCGTGGCGGCCGACTGCGCCATGAAGGCGCTGCAACGGGGCGCGGCGAAAGCCGAGATCTTCACGCGCAAGAACATCGGCGCCATACAATTGCCCGAGCACGAGCTGCGCGGCATACTGAAGGCCGGCATCGACATCAACGGCCGCAGCCGCATAACCGGGATACTGAAAGGCGGCGGCATCAAGGTGGTCCGCCTCGACGAAAAGGCGAAGGACATCCCCGGCACGGAGCAGGTCCGCACGGACGTTCAGTTCGTGGTCCTGGCCATCAAGAACGTGCCGGTCTTCAAGGACGCCGGCGTGAAGGGCGTCTTCTTCGCCGGCGACTGCAGGGACGGCGCCGCCACCGTGGTGGAAGCCGCCGCCTCGGCCAAGAACGCCGCGATGCAGGCCCACGCACACATCCAGGGCAAGGTCCCCCCGTCCTTTAAGGACCATAAAAAGAGCCATGTCGTACTGGCCGGCCGCGGCCTGCGCCCCGTGGACCTGACCACCGACTTTTTCGGCCGCAAACTGCGCTCGCCCTTCATCATCTCGGCCTCCCCCCACTCCGACGGCTACGAGCAGGTCAGGCGGGCCTACGAGGCCGGCTGGCCGGGCGTGGTGATGAAGACGGCTTTCGACGGCCTGCACATACATATCCCGTCCGAGTACATGGTGACTTTCGACGAGAACACGTACGGCAACTCCGACAATGTCAGCGGCCACCCGCTCGACCGCGTCTGCAGGGAAGTCGCGCGGCTGGTGAAAGAATACCCGGACCGGCTGACGTCGGCCTCCACCGGCGGGCCGGTGACCGGCGACGACGAGTTCGACCGCAAGGGCTGGCAGAGCAACACCTTAAAGCTCGAGAAGGCCGGCGCCATGGCCATCGAGTACTCGCTGTCCTGTCCGCAGGGCGGCGACGGCACCAAGGGCGATATCGTCTCGCAGGACCCGGAACTGGCGGCCAGGATCATCGGCTGGGTCATGGAGGTCTCGGACCCGGAGATTCCCAAGCTTTTCAAGCTGACCGGCGCCGTCACCTCCATCTGGCAGGTGGTCGACGCTATACGGCAGGTGTACGCTAAATATCCTCACAAGAAAGCCGGCATCACGCTGGCCAACTCCTTCCCGTCGCTGGCCTTCCGCAAGCGCATGAGCGGCAAGGGGAACTGGGAGGAGGGCATGATAGTCGGGATGAGCGGGGCCGGCGTAGCCCCGATCAGCAACCTGACCATCTCCAAGGCGGTAAACCTCGGCGTGCCGATCTCCGGCAACGGCGGGCCGATGGATTACAAGGCCGCGGCGCATTTCCTGGCGCTGGGGGCGAAGACCGTGCAGTTCTGCACCATAGTGATGAAGTACGGCTTCGGCGTGATCGGCGAGCTGGAAAGCGGCCTCAGCCATATGCTCGAAGAAAAGGGCTATAAGTCGGTAGGCGACTTCATCGGCTGCGCCCTCCCGAAGCCCGTCACGGACTTCACGGACCTCACCCCCGTCAAGAACCTGCCCGAGGCCGACCCGGAGCTCTGCATGCACTGCGGCAACTGCGAGCGCTGCGGCTACCTGGCCGTCGAGCTCGACGCCAAAGGCGTGCCGGTTTTCGACGCGTCCAAGTGCATAGGCTGCTCGCTCTGCGCCAGGAAATGCTTCGCCGGGGCTATAAAGATGCGCCGGCGCACGGCCGTCGAGCTCAAAGTCTGCCCGGAATGACGATGAAAACGATACTCATAAAGAACGGCGCGATAGTGACGCTCGGCCAGGAGAACAAGGTCCTCCGCGGCCACGCGCTGCTGATAGAAGACGGGCACATAAAGAAGATAGCCCCGCAGAAGACCTTCAAAGGCAGATACGGCAAGGTGATAGACGCGGCGGGCCAGCTCGTCATGCCGGGCTTCATCAACGCGCATATGCATTTCTACAGCACCTTCGCGCGCGGGCTGGGCAAGGCCAGGCCGTCCAAGAACTTCGTAGAGGTGCTAAACAACCTCTGGTGGAAGCTAGACAAGCGGCTGACCAACGCCGACTCCTACTACAGCGCCGTCATACCGCTGATAAACGCCGTGCGCAAGGGCACGACCACGCTCATAGACCACCACGCCAGCCCCTTCGCGATAAAGGGCTCGCTCGAAGCCGTGGAGAAGGCCGTGCGCCAGACGGGCCTGCGCGCCTCGCTCTGTTACGAGCTCTCCGACCGCGACGGGCGCAAGGCCGCCGCCGCCGGCATAGAGGAGAACGCGGAGTTCATAAAGCGGACGCGCAAGGCGGCCGACAATACCGTGACGGCAATGTTCGGCCTCCACGCCTCCTTCACGATAACCGACGCCACGCTGGAGGCGGCGGCCGCCGCAGGCGGCGGCCTGGACGCTGGATTCCATGTCCACACGGCCGAATCGCAGGCCGACCAGATCCACTGCGAATCCCATCACGGCATGCGTGTGGTCGAACGCCTCAACAAGTTCGGCGTCCTGGGGCCGAAATCCATCTGCGCGCACTGCGTGCACGTAGACGACCGGGAGACCGAGATACTGGCGGCCACCGGCACGGCCGTGGTCCACAACTCGCAGTCCAACGCCAACAACTCCGTCGGCGTAGCCGATATCACAGGCATGATGAAGCGGGGAGTGCTGGTGGGGCTCGGCACGGACGCGATGACGGTCAACATGTTCGAGGAACTGCGGACCTCGCTCTGGCTGCAGCATCTGCGCCACGACCCGTCCCAGGGCTTCATGGAGGCCGCGACGGCGCTCACGGTCAACAACGCCACAATAGCCAACCGGCAGTTCGCCGGCCTGGGCGAACTGCGCGAAGGCTTCGCCGCCGACGTGATACTTATCGATTACATCCCCCCCACCCCCCTGGACGAGTCCAACTTCTACGGCCACCTGGTCTTCGGCGTGAGCCAGAGCGCGGTGGACACCACGATAGCGGGCGGGAAGATACTGATGGAGAACAAGCGGCTAAAGCTGGACCTGGACGAGGAAGAAGTCTCGCGCAAGTCCGCGGAGCTGGCCAAAAAGCTCTGGGGCAGATTCTAGGGGCGGGTTGGAAAAGTTCCGGGGGCATGCCGGCTATCCCCTTATGAAGATACAGACAAGGCAGCCCCCGAGACGAGCGTGTGTCCCCGGGGGAAAGCCTGGCTCTATCAGAAGGTCGGGGTGACTTTTTTGAGGCCGCGTGGGTTGTCCGGGTCGAGGCCTTTGGCCAGCGCCAGGCGCAGCGCCAGCAGCTTCATGCGCACATCCACGGGGATGCAGTTGAACGGGAACCTTACGCCGCAGGGCGGCAGGACCACCTTGTAGGGCGTGCCGCGCCCTTCGAGGGCCTTGATGACCAGGCGGATATCTTCCGGCACGGCGGCGGACGGGGAGAACAGGAAAACGAGGTCCTTTTTGGTGTAGGCGCCGACGGGGCCGTGCAGGAACTCGGCCGCCGAATAGCCCAGCGCGTGCGCCATCGCCATCTCGCGGAACTTGAGCGCCGAATCCTCGGCCACCGCGTTGAAAGGCCCGCGGCCGACGAAGCCCAGGATATTCGCCTTCTTTACGCGCTTTAGCAGCTCCTCCCCCC
>CAZVWK010000038.1:0-5697 GCA_964631475.1 uncultured Elusimicrobiaceae bacterium
AAGCGGCCTCGGATAGGTGGGACTGAGGCGGCCTCAATTGCCTGGGACGTGACAGCTACTCACTGGTCTTGAATAAAACCGTCATAAAAATGTCCCTCGTTTTGCTGTTCTTCGGGGGAGTTGTGGGACGATTCCTAGATGTGTTGATGGTCTTTATTTTACAGGATAAATATCGGATGGGGATGGAACTTGGCAATTTTATGGGAGTTAAGGGCATAGGATCGCTGGTCGGCAGCTTCTTCGTGCTACAGTTTCTGGGGAGAAACATGTTCAAGTCTTTTGTTTCAATTCATTTCTTCGCGGTGGCGGCGCTGCTTGTATTCGTGCTCCCGGACCATGTTTTAATTTCGTATCTGGGACTGTTTATCTTTGGCTTTTTCACAATCGGAATATCCTTGGCTGTACGCAACATACTTAATGCCCATACTGAACGCGCAGACCTCGGGAAAGTGTTCTCACTATTCCGGGTGGTTGTTTCTCTATCCTCCATAATGCCTTTGCTTTGCGTGGATGAAATCAGAAGGCTGCTCGGCAGCGCATCCAACGCATTGTTGGCTGCCACGATATTCTGCCTTTTAATGGATGCTTTCTTTTATATTTACTCCAAACGATATGATGAAGAAGCCGTCAAAGAAGCGTAATGCATATGTCATGATCAAACCCGGTAACAAAATTCATGGTTTTGTCGCCAAAGATGCTCAGGACATTAAAGCTCTAAATTTAAGAATCACCCGTCTCAGACACCAAAGGACCGGGGCAGAGCATATTCATATATCAGCTGAAGACTCTAATAACCTATATTTAAGGCCTCTTAGTCACTAGGCATAAGATCCAGCGCTCCGACGAGCTTCAGGATTTTATTCTGCTCAGTGGTGCGTCTTGTGGTCCATTCCAGAAGCCTTTTTCCCGATTGAAACCTGACCGCGTGTATATCTCCGACGAGCTTCAATGCCTGCGTTACGGTCAAAGAGGGGCATTTTTCAGAAAGTCGCTGTTGCGCCAGGCTCCATAGCAGATAGGCCAAGTATATTATCGTAGTGTAGGCGTCTATGCGATCCCGCCGGTGGTAGCGTATCGGCCCAAGAGACAACTCCCCTTTCAGTGTGCGAAAAGCCTTCTCTATCTCGTCCCGCTGAAAATAGGTCTTGAACATCTCCTCGGCGTCGAAGTCCGGATTCGTCGAAAACATCAGGAATCTACCGTCGCCGCGGCTGTCTTCCTTGACAGCTTGTTTGTCCACACTGAATCCCCTTCGGCCATGCGCGGTCACGGCCAGGCCACCCAGTTCCTCCCGCAATTCCCGCAACATTCCCGGGGCCGTGGTCCGTTCCACCGCTTGAAGAATTCCGTCACGCTCAAGCTGCTCATGGGTGGCGCGCATCTTGTCTACAACCAGCGCCACACGCATTTCCCTTTGGCCCAGGAGCGTCGCCCGCCAGGACCGGACGTAGACCTTCGCGCCCGAGGCCCTTCCGACAAGATATCCCGGCTGCTCGATCTCTTCACCGGTCCAGCGCGTGACATAGTCCCAGGCTTCTTTATTCGTCTCGGGTACGAGGCCGACGAGGTCGAACCCCGATTTTACCACGAACTCCACGTTTTCCCGCGATATCATGCCGCGGTCGAGTATCAGCGTCAGCTTCTTAAATCCCCACGCCCGAAGATGGTTGACCGTGTCCTGCACGGTTATGGTGTCGTTGTGCGATCCCTGGATGGCGCGGCATAAGACGGGATGCTGGTTGCGGCGCGAGGTGACCATTCCGAAACCCAGCACGTTCTTCTTGGTGCCGCCGGGAAAATACCCGGGCTCCGCGAATTCATTGTTGCCGCCGTGGTAGATCTGGCGCGTAATGTCGTAATAAAACTGGGCTGGCTCCCGGCTGCCGCCACGCCAGACACTGGTCATTTTACGTTGCAGCGCCAGCCCTAAATCCTCGCGTCCGCCGTTCTTTGCGGCGTGGCAGAGCGTATGCAAAGCGCGGTCAAACGATTCCCGGCTCAGGTCCGGGTCCCGAAGTTGCTCCCATCTCGGGATGGGGCTGCGCGCAACCCAGGCCGGAAGGTCCGCCAGGGGGCGCTTGGCCCCTATCTGGTTGAGTACCAGGCACAGTATGTGGACGGCGGCATCATGGCCGACGCCCAACACGTCCTCAATATGAGACACCAAGCGCAGCTCCCGCGCCATCGCGTAGAATAACGCGAGGGGGCCTACCGGGAACGAAGTGGCGACCGAATCCACGCGTACCGCAGGGGCGACGACGACTTTGCCCTGGCTGTCAACGCGTCCGACAAAGCGCAGTATGCGCTGTCTGGACTGCTTTTTGGCGGAATTCCAATAGGATTCCACTTCATAGCGGTAGAGATGCTTGCCTATCCGGCGGGTTACATGATATGCCATATATCGTATTATATGATACGATAACAAAAAAAGCAAGTGTTTATTCGTTTTTAAACTCCCGACGGTAAAGTTATTGTAAAATGAACCTAGTGACTAAGAGGCTGGAATTATAGGTTTAATCAGTCTTAAATACATCCTGCCGGTATCCCTCTGGGACGCGGGGCTCTGTTCTTCTGCGGAGTTCGAGTTCCGGCTGGGACGGGAAGGCGAGAAGTATGTTTTCAACAATTCAGGCCAGGAGATAGACCTGGCCGGCCTGGTCTGCGGCTGCGAAGTCCTGCCGGACGGCGGCTCGAGGCCGATAATCAATCCCATAAAGGACGGGATGGCGACCAAGGTGCGTCCCGAGACCGATGTCGTTATCGGCGCGATATTCTGCCCGCTGGGTTCCATAACCCCTGCCGGGATAGACGCCGCGGCCGCCGAATTCCTGGATAAGCTGATGCGCGGCGCCGGAGTGGCGTCGGGCAGCAGGCTCATCCTGTTGCCCGGCGAGAGGAAAACGCTCTCGCTGTAAGGTTTAAGAACGGCATGAAGAAAATACCCGTGTTCCAGGTCGACGCTTTCACCGACAGGCTTTACGCCGGCAACCCCGCGGCCGTCTGCCTGGTGGAGGAGTGGCCGTCCGACCGGGAGATGCTGGAGATCGCTAGGGAGAACAACCTCTCCGAGACGGCTTTCCTCCTTCGCGGCGCCGGCGGCGGCGAACTGCGCTGGTTCACTCCCGTCACCGAAGCCGACCTCTGCGGCCACGCCACTCTGGCCGCGGCTTTCGTGTATTTCAATTTTCTGGAGAAAAGCGCCGGGGCGGTCCGTTTCCTGACCCGCGCCAGCGGGCCGGTCGAGGTGTCCCGTGACGGAGACCTGCTGGTCTTGGATTTCCATTCCCGGCCTCCGGGGCACTGTGCCGCGCCCCCGGCCCTGCTGCAGGCCCTAGGCCGAGAACCGCTGTCGGTGATGGCCTCGCGGGACTACATGGCCGTCTTCGATGACGAGTCCGAGGTCGCCGCTCTGGAACCGGACATGGGACTGCTGTCCGGCCTGGACCGCGCGGGCCTGATAGTTACCGCCCGCGGGCGGTCCGAGGACTTCGTTTCGCGCTATTTCGCCCCGGCCGAGGGCATACCGGAGGACCCGGTGACGGGTTCGGCGCATTGCACGCTCATCCCTTACTGGGCCGGGGTGCTGGGTAAGAAGGCTCTCACGGCCAGGCAGATATCCAGGCGCGGCGGCACTTTGTACTGCAAGGACCTGGGGGAGAGGGTCTCCATAGCCGGGCGGGCCGTTCTCTACATGGAGGGGCATATCTCCTCCGCCGGGATATAGGCGCAGCTTTCCCGGCGGACTCGCCGGCCTGCGACACCACGTTGTCGGGCCAATGTTTTATAATTACCGTGGATGAACCTCGAGGTAATCGGCCATAAAGAGAGCCTGGCGGAGCGGGCGGGAGAGATCCTGCTCGGCGCCCGGTCATTGGCCGATAACATAGTCGTCTTCCCGGGCAAGCGGCCGGGGCATTTCCTGCGCCGGTACCTGGCGGAGAAGCGCGGCGCGGCCCAGCGCGCGCCGGTCATCGTCTCGATGGACGGCTTCGTGGACCTGGCCGCTGAGCAGCTGGGCGTTAAGGGGACCGAAGCTTCCGCCCTGGACCTGGCCGGGCTGCTCTACGAGCGCCTCAACAGGGAAACGCGCGGCGTCATAGCCCGCGGGCCCGGAGAGATGGCGCTGGACGCCTTCCTGCCCTGGGCGCTGAAACTGGCCGGCGATTTCGAGGAGCTGAAGATAGAGCGCAAGACCGCGCGCGACCTGGCGGCCTACGACCGGCTGCTGCCCGGGGACCTGCGCGGCGAAGCTTTCGTGGAAAGGCTGGAGAACTTCAGCCGCCTCTACGACTGCTTCTACGGCGAGGTCGAAAAGGCGGGCCTGCTGACGCGCGCGGCGAAGTACGCGGCCGTGGCGGAAAAGATAAAGTATTTCGACGATAAAAAGTACGAGAATATCGTTTTCGCGGGGCTTTTCGCGACGACCGCTTCAGAGAAAGCGATACTCGGGTGCCTTGTCCCGCGCGGGGCGCGCGTGCTGCTTGAGCCCGGCCCCGGGCTGGAAGAGCAGTTCGCTTTCCTGGGGAAAGTGGAGCAGCCGCCGGCGGAGGAGCGGGCCGCCCCGTTCTTCTACAAAGCGGCCGACCTGCACGGCGAAGTGTTCGGCCTGGCGCGGGCGCTGAAAGAGCCGGGCCCCGGCGACGTGATAGTGCTGCCCGAGCCGGCCGCGCTTTTCCCCGTGATCGAGAACGTCCTGCCGGCCGCCGGCGAATACAATGTGTCGATGGGCTACCCGCTGGCCGCCACGCCGGTCTACGCGCTGATAGACGCGCTGGGCGACCTGCTGGATAAGCGAAATGACGGGGCCTATTTCGCGCCCAACTATCTCAAGTTCGTTTTCCACCCCTACGTGAAGAACTTCTTCCTGGACGGCTCGGCCGAGCCGGGCCGCGTCATCTTCCAGACCGTGGAGGAGCGGCTTTCGGAGCGCATAGACAAGTATGTCCGGCTGGAGGAGCTCGAGAGCGACCGGGACATACTGGCCGGCGCCGCCGCGCGGCTCAAGGATTACGGACGCGGCTTAACGCCTTCGGAAGTCAAGGCCCACCTGGCCGGCGTGCACGGCGCGCTGATACGTCCTTTCGAGACCGTGCAGGACATAGCCGGCTTCGCCGAACGGCTGCTGGAACTGCTTTCCCGCGTCTCGGAGAACAGCACGGCGCCGCTGCACCCGTACTGGGCCCCTTTCGCCGGGAAGGCTATGGAGCATATACTGGAGCTCAAGGAGTGCCGCCTGGCCGGCGCCTCTTTCGCCTCGCCGTCCGGCTATTTCAAATTCTTCAAGACGGCGCTCGCCGGCGTCTCCTGCCCTTTTCCCGGCACGCCGCTGCGCGGCCTGCAGGTGCTGGGGCTGCTGGAGACGCGGGGGCTGCGCTTCGACCGCGTCTTCTTCCTCGACGCCAACGCCGACGTGCTGCCGGCCGCGCGCAAGGAGGATACGCTGCTGCCGCATTTCGTGCGCGAGGGGCTGGGGCTCGCCACCTGCAAGACGCGCGAGCGGCTGGCGCGCTATCATTTCTCCGCGCTGATCGCGGGCGCGCGCGAGGCGCATATCTTCTACAAGGATTCTGCCGAGAAGGAGCGCAGCCCCTTCGTCGAGCGCTTGGCCTGGGACCTGGAGCGCGCCGGCGGGAAGCCTGGCGGCGAAGAGGTTCACCTGCGCGTGGATTTCTCCCAGGGCGAGCCGCGGCCCGCGGG
>CAZVWK010000038.1:5714-18987 GCA_964631475.1 uncultured Elusimicrobiaceae bacterium
CGCCGCGCTGAAGAAGCGCGAGTTCTCGCCTTCGGCGATAGACGCCTACCTCGCCTGCGGCCTGCGCTTCTATTACCGCTACGCGCTGGGCCTGGACGAGAAGGCGGAGATAGCCGACGAGGTAGACCGGAAGGACATAGGCGTCGTGGTGCACGCGGTGCTGGAGGACTTCTTCAAGGCGCGGATGGACGGGCCTCTGGAGATAAAGGACGGGGATTACGCCGAGGCGCTGGAGTCCGCCTCGCGCGTTTTCAGCGCGAAACTGCGCGGACACGGCGCCGGCGCGGAGTACCTGATAAAGCGGCAGGTGGAGCGGCGGCTGCGCGACATACTCGATTACCACCGCGCCAATCTCGCGGGCGTGAAAATACTGGGCTGCGAGACCAAATTGCGGGCGGAGCTCGATACCCGGTTCGGCCCGGTGGCGCTGCGCGGCTTCGCCGACCGGGTGGACGAGCGGGACGGCGTTACGCATATACTCGATTACAAGACCGGCTCCGCCGCCAGGGTCCCCGACTGGCAGAAGTTCGACCTGGGCATGCGCGAGGACTGGCCGCGCACCCTCAGGTCCGTGCAGCTGCCGTTCTATATACTGGCCTGGATGGAGGCCAACGGCGTGAAGGACCCGGCGCGCATGGACGCCTCGCTGATGCTGCTGGGCTCGGAGACCATAGCCGAGGAGACGCTTTACAGGGAGCGCAACAGGAAGTCCCCGGATAAAGCCGTGGTCTTCGGCATTTACAAAGAGGCCATAAGGACTCTGCTCGAAGAAATACTCGACCCCGGCCTGCCGTTCTCGCCGCCTGCGGACGAGGAGCCCTGCCGCGGCTGCTCTTTCCGCGGCCTCTGCGGCCGCCAATGGGCCGCCTAGCCCGGCCTAAAGCGTGTTCCGCCAGGAGCCGGCGTTTGTTACGTCCTTGAACCCCATACCGCGCAGTATGCCGGCGGCGACCCCGCTTCGGGCGCCTGAAGCGCAGGACAGTATCACAGGCTTGTTCTTGTCCAGTTCTTTTGCCCTGCTGCCGATCGCGTCGAGCGGTATATTTACGCTGCCTGGTCTGTTGCCGGCCGCGAATTCCCAGGGCGTGCGCACGTCCACGAAAGCGGCGCCGCTGGCGGCCAGGCCCGGCAGTCTCTTCTTTACGGCCATAAAGCGCAGTTGTCTGAATAAAATGTATCCGGCGATCAGGGCCGGCAGTATATACGGCTCAATAGTTCCCGGGTCCATATCCCTTTGGATGCCGCCGCGCCCTTAAAGTTTCAGCCCGCGCGCTTCGCCGCGGGCATGGCGCCTGGCCGGCGTGCCGGATTAGCAGTCTGCTGAAAAACCCCCTTTCGGGTCCTTTCGGCAGCTTTTGGCCTGCGCCTTTGCGTCGCTCAGCTTACAGCCTCTCGTCGAGGATGCTCGCTTCGCGTCTCTGCGGCTCGGCTTCAAAATCTGCTCGAAATACCTCCGAGTAGGGTTTTTCAGCAGACTGTTAGATGATTCGTATTTATACGAAACCCCTTCCCCTTAGGGCCCAGAGCGGCCTGGGCCCTCTTTTCAAAATCCGGTGGCCCTCCGGGCCGGGGCGCAAGACCACGGCTTGCGCTACACTATCTTCACAGACTCGGAAAAGGGGAACCGATATGAAGAACGCCTTCAAGACCATAGCCGCCGCAGCGATGACCCTCGTTTTCGCCGCCTCGCTGAAGGCCGCTTCTCCTTTCGACGGCTCCGGCTCCTTCCAGGACCCCGGGCTGATCGAAGTCCCGGCCGTCACCGGGGCCTCGGTAGTTGCCGAGCCGGCCCTGCCGGAGTCGGAGGTTCCCGCCAAGGGCTACACCCCCGGTCAGCTGCGCGAGATGCGCCAGCACAACGCCGCCGTAGGCGCCTCCGCCAACAAGGGCCTGGGCCTGGAGGACGAGCGGGTCGAGCGCAAGTACCGCCCCTACGCCGACTACGAGAAGACCGGCTACCTGATCATGAGCGCCGATTTCAACTTCAACTCGCGGCAGGCCAAGCTGCTGCTGGCCTCCAAGCTGCCGGCCGACGCGACCCTGGTCATCTTCACCGACACCTACGGCTCCACCAAGGAAGACGTCCTGCGCGAATACGGCGCCGTGGTGCCCCGCGAGCGCATCAAGGTCGTGACCCTGCCCGGCGCCAGGAACGGCTTCTGGGCCCGCGACGGCATCCCGGTGCCGGCCATGGACGCCTCCGAAAACCTGGTGGTGGTCGACGCCCGCTACGGCCACCGCTTCGAGCCCGACACCGAGGTCGCCCGCCTGTTCGGCGCCCGCCTGGAAAAGCACCAGTATTACTTCGAGGGCGGCAACTTCATGGCCAACCACTCCGGCGACTGCGTCATGGTGGACCACGGCGCCCACAGGCAGATACCGGATTCGATATTCGTCGGCCAGTACGGCTGCCGCCAGATGATACGCCTGCCTTTCGTGGACGGCATCGGCCATATAGACGAGCATGTCCGTTTCGTCAGCGAAAAGGTCGTGGTGACCGACCTTTCCCAGTACAAGGACGCGCTGGAAGGCAAGGGATTCACGGTGCACATGATGCCCAAGCCCTCCGGCCCCTTCGAGACCTACGTGAACTCCGTTATCATGGACGGCAAGGTGATAGTGCCAGTTTTCGGCCGGGATACCGACGAGCAGGCCCTGAACGCCTACCGCTCGCTGGGCCTGGAGGCCTTCGGAGCCGATTCCAGGAATCTTTCAAACAGCGGGCAGGGCTCCGTCCACTGCATCACCATGACCTATCCCAAGGTCCCCGCCCGCGAACTTATGAAGGCCCTGGGCGCAACCGAGCTTTAAACGACCCGCCAGCAATGAAAAAAAGAGCCGGCTTCGCCCGAAGCCGGCTCTCTTTTTGGGGACCGCGCTCAGAAGCCCGTAAGCCCCTTGAGGCCCTTCTTCAGGGCTTCCTTACCCTTTTCAGAGGCCGCTTCGCTGGCCCTAGACTTGGCCTCTTCGGTGAGGCGCTTCTTGACCTGCTCCATTATCAACTTCTTGTCGAAATTTTTTCGGTACTCGTTCCAGGCCGTGGCGTTCACTTTGGCGTAGCCTTCCGGCAGGGCGAACTTCTCCGCGGGGATATCGCCGGTCTTGACGGACTTGACCGTCATGGAGTGGGTGGAGTCCTTCGAAGAGGCCTCATAGCCCAGCAGTACGCCGGGCGCCGACTTGGCCCCGGAGAACCCGAGCGCGCGCGCCTGGTTCAGCTGGAAATCCGAGGCCGGCTTGAGCCTGGCGTCGCCGGATACCCAGGATTTTCCCTCGAGGTCCCTGCCGGAGAAGGAGTATTCATCGGCTTCGAAGCCGGCTATCTTCCTGGCCCCGGAGGTCTTCTTGTAGGTGAACCCGGCGGGTATGGCGCTGTCTGGCACCAGGCCTGAGCCTGAGATCATCGCCTTGCGCAGCTCCTCGAAAGTGAATTCGCAGTACGACTTGGAGTCCGGCATGAGCGTCCAGACCACTTTCTTGTCGAGGCGGGTTATTATCACCGACTTCTGGACGGAGGGCTTTTTCTTTCCCGGTTCCTGGCGGCTGACGCTCATCTCCAGGCGGGAATATTCCGGCTCGATGTAGCTGACATGGGAGGACTTGCCGGGCTGGCCCTTGTAGTCCGATACGTTCTCCATCTTCATGGTAACGCCGGCCAGGGCGGGAGCGGCGGCGGGCAGCGCGGCCGCGAGAGCCAGCGAGAGAGTGCTCTTCATGGTTCCTCCTTGATGTCCGGGCCCGGCCTTCGCCGGCTTCCATGCGGCATGGCGACGGCTGGCGGCCCGTCCCATTATGCTATTAAATCGCCCGCCCCGGCACAACCCGCCCGCCGCACCCGCCGCCGCGGCCGCCGCCGCGGCGAATTGCTATCATAGACCACGGGAGCGGTATACATGTCATCTTTCGCCTATCTCCTGCTGCTTTCTTTCTCGCAAAAATCGGCCATGGCCTTCATGCTGTCCCTGGGCGATCCGGCGCGCGCCGCGGGCGCTGCGCTTTACGGGTCTCTGGCGGACGCGCTGCCCGTGCTGCTCCTGCTGCTGGCCGCCTGGCGGGCGAACCCGGCCTGGGCGGGGCGCGCCGTCGCCGCCTATACCTCGGCCCTCTCCGTCCTGCTGGCCCGCCGCCCGGCGGTACCCGCCCGCCCGCGACTTGCGGCCGCCTCGCTGGCGCTGGCCGCCGCCGTCATGGCGGGGCTGTCGCTGGTGCCTCCGCTGCCCGAGGGGGAGTCCAGCCTGGGTTTCGTCAATTTCAGCCGCAACAGGGGCCTGGGACTGGTCAAGGTCCCCTCGCTCGCTTCTTTCTACGGCGCTTTCGCCGCTCCCCGCAGGCCCGTCATAGAGGGGGAAAGGCCGGAATATACGCCGGAGGAGCTGGCCGCGCTGTAGGAGATTGGGCTCGCCTCCGGCGGGTCCGCGGGAGCCGTCCCGGCGGGGCCCAGGCTGGAGTTGCGGCGCGTCGTGATAATCGCCGCGGAATCGCTCTCTGGGCGTTACATACGCCGGTGGAACCCGAAGATGCCCGAGGGCACGACTCCTTTCCTCGACGGCCTAGCTGGTAAATATCCGTCGGTGGATAATTACTGGGCCGGGGCCATGCCTACCGAGGAGGCGATCTACTCGATTATGCTGTCCCGCCAGCTCTACGACGTGGACTCGGTCTCCGGCGGGCGCCTGGTCCCTCTTTTCGCCGCGCTGCGCGCGGCCGGCTTCCGCTCATTCATCCTGCGCGGCCACAGCCATTTTTTCCAGGACGCGGTGAGCCTCTACCCGCGGCTTTACGCGCCGGACGGCTTCGTGGCGGCGGAAGATATTTCGGGCGGCCGGCGCCCCCGCGCGGGTAATGGCCTTCAAGAAATGGGTGCGCGAGAGGCTGCTCGGCACTACCGGAAGGGTGGGGCGCCAGAAGTTCGACGCGAATAAGAAGCGCTGGGAGAGGTTCTCCCTCTAGCCGAACAGGAAGGCCATTCCGACGAAGAAGAAGACGAAGGCCGTCAGCAGGTAGCCCGACGGCCTTTTGTGCTCTATGGCGTGCTCGAAGAGCGCGGCGAAGAGAGTCCCGGTGATCGCGATGCCAGAGACCGCGGCCAGCGCGTCGGCGCGGCGCACGGCCTGCAGGTAGAACATCAGTGAGAGGTAGGTCCCGGCGACGCTGCCCAGGGTTATCCAGAGCAGGTTCCGGCCGCCCAGCGCGCGCATGCGGCCGAAGAAGTCGAAGGGCTTTACCGCCGATATGGCCAGGAACAGGACCAGCGCGCCGGCCGCCCTGTAGAAATTGCCCTCGGTGGTGCCCAGTCCCGGGCTGCCGTCGAAGCAGTAGCGCGTTATCACCACGCCCGAGGCGTCGAGTATTATCCCTCCAAGGGCGAAGAGGCTCGCCTTCGCGTTCCAGTGGCCTTCCTGCCTGAAAGATTCCAGCGAGAAGATGAAAAGGCAGACGATGAAGAACCCCACGGCGTAGATCTTGCGCGGGTCCAGGGTCTGGCCGAAGGCGAAGTAGCTCATCGCGCCTATGACGAAAGGCTGCAGGCCGAAGAGCATCATGGTGCGGCCCGGCCCCATCAGGGAGAAGGACTTTATGAGGAAGATGTCGGCCATTCCCAGCCCCAGCATGCCTGAGAGGAAGAACAGCGCCGTTACGCCGGGGTCGGCGCCCGTGAAGCCGCCGCCCAGCAGGACGGTGGCGGCGAAGAGCAGGGCCGCGACGCAGCCCTTGAAGCAGTTGACCCAGAGGCTGGATACCCTGCGCGCGTAATGGGTAAAGAACTGCACGCCTATGGCGAAGCTCAGGTTGGCGGCCAGGGCGTAGAGGTAGACGGCGTCCATCGGGTGGATATTGTACAAAGTTGCTATCATATCCACGGATGATCAGACTGGGACTCTGCTGCAAGTTCAATACCGAGCCGATAGCCTTCAGATCGGCCACCGCGCTTCACCTGATGAAGCTCTCCCCGTCCGCCCGGGCGGAGAAACTCGCCGGCATCTGCCGAGATAACGCGGACGCCCTGCGCCGGGCCATAGAATACTGCGCCGCCAACGGCATCGGCTGCTTCCGGGTGAACAGCCAGCTCCTGCCGCTCAAGACCCACCCGGCGGCCGGCTATGACCTGGCGGACCTGCCGGGCGGGCCGGGGATAATAAAGGAATTCAAGGCCTGCGGCGCGCTGGCGAAGCGGCTGGGCCTGCGGCTGACCTTCCACCCGGACCAATTCGTCCTGCTCAGTTCGCCTCTGGAGAAGGTCACCCGTTCCTCCCTGGGGGAACTGGCGTATCAGGCCGAGGCCGCTGGCTGGACCGGCGCCGACGTCATCAATATCCACGGCGGCGGGGCCTACGGCGACAAGGCCTCCGCCCTTAAAAGACTCGCCGCAGTCCTTAAAAAGCTCCCGGCCGCGCTACGTTCCCGCCTGACGCTGGAGAACGACGACAGCACTTACACGCCGTCCGACCTGCTGCCTTTCTGCGCGGAAAATAAGATACCTTTCGTCTATGATGTTCATCATCACCGCTGCCTGCCCGACGGTATGACCGTGGAAGAGGCCACGCGCCGGGCAATGAAGACCTGGGGAGGACTGGAGCCGCTTTTCCACCTTTCCAGCCCAAGGTACGGCTGGAAAGGGGACCCGCTGCCGCACCACGACTTCATAGACATGAAGGATTTCCCGGCCTGCTGGAAAAATCTGGACGTCACGATAGAGGTGGAGGCCAAGGCCAAAGAGGACGCTATAAAGCGCCTGGCCGCCGGCCTCAAGGGGGTTGAGCTGTGGAAAGGACGCTGAAGCTGGCGGTGCTGTTGGTTTTCGCCGCGGCGCCCGCCGCGCCGGCCGCCGGGGGGGCGGTGAAAGATTTTTCGGTGAATCACGGCGGATATAAACGGACCTGGAAGGTGTACGAGCCGGCCGGCCTGGAGGAGGGGAAGAAATATCCAGTCTATTTCCTGCTGCACGGCGGCGGGGGAAAGGCGGAGGGCATGCGCCGGCTGACCCGCGGCGCCTTCGAAAAAGCGGGCGGGGCTATTTTGGTGTATCCGCAGGGCCTCGACGAGCATTGGAACGACTATCGCGGCAACAAGAGCCGCAAGGCCCAGCTGGAGAACATAGACGACGCGGCTTTCCTGGGAGCCGTTCTCGACGCTGTCCTTAAAAGATATCCGGGGGACCCGTCCCGGGTCTACGCCGCCGGCATCTCCAACGGCGCCATGATGAGCTACACCCTGGCCTGCCGCGCGGCCGACCGCTTCGCGGCCGTGGCGTCGGTGGCCGGCGCCATGCCGGAGAAGCTGGCCGCCGCCTGCGGGCCGGCCCGCCCCGTGCCGGTGATTATCATCGGCGGGGACAAGGACAACCTGGTGCATTGGGGCGGAGGGCAGGTCACCGGCCCTTTCGGCAAGAAAAATCTGGGGGCCATACTTTCCGCGGAGAAGAGCCGCGATTTCTGGCTGGATAAGAATTCCTGCGATAAAGCGCCGACCTCCTCCGGCCATCACGACCCGGACCCGGACGACGGACTGTCGGTATACAGGGAAAGCTACGAAGCCTGCGCCGGAGGCGCCGCGGTCGAATTCATAAGGATAAATGGCGGCGGCCATACCTGGCCGGGAGGTCTGCAGTACCTGCCGGCCGGAGTGATAGGGAAGACCTCGCGGGAACTGGACGCCTCGGAGGAGATCATGAAATTTTTCGGTCGTTTCAGGCTGGCGGCGGGGAATTAATGTGTGGGCCGGAAGATAGTCGCGGTTGCGGGTTCCTACAGGCGCGGAGGGGTGACGGACCTGGCGGCGGAGGAGGTCCTCGCCGGCGCGCGCGCGGCCGGCGCCGAGACCCGCCTGGTAAGCCTGCGGGACCTCAGAACGGAGTTCTGCAATAACTGCCGCTCCTGCACACAGGAGCCCGGCGAAAAGAGGGGCGCCTGCGTCCTGCGCGACGACCTGGACGCCCTGCGCGGCGCCGCCCCGTCCGCGAGCGAACTGAAAAAAGCCCGCGCCTTGGACCGTGGACTGGCAGGCTGGTAATTTGCTGTAAAACCGGATACGCTGAAGGGGGTCGGATGAAAAATAAAGGGTTCACGCTCATAGAGCTCATGATAGTGGTGGCCATAATAGGCATACTGGCCGCCATAGCCGTACCGAAGTTCGCCGAACTGATAAAGAAGTCCAGGGAGGGCGCGCTCAAGGGGACTTTGTCCTCGGTGCGCAGCGCGCTCAGGGTATACTACTCCGATAATGAGGCCATTTACCCGGCCGGGCCGGCCGGCACCAATATCGCCTATCTGCAGCCCTCGCTGGTCCCCAAATACCTCAGCGAGTGGCCGTCCATACATGTCGCGCCCTATCATCCCGAAACCGATACGGTGGACGCGATAGCGGGCGGCGACCCCGCCGCGGCCGATCCCACCGATGACGGCGAGTGGGTATATGTCTCCGACAGCGGCAGCGATCAATGGGGCCTTATAAACATAGAGTGCTACCATACCGACCTCAAAGGGACGGTCTGGAGCGCTTATTGAGGCCGGCGCTTCCCTAAGGTCCTATTGCGCGCTGGGCCCCCGGATACTTGCCGCGGGGGCTTTCGCGCGCTACGCTATAGGCACGGAGGACCTGTGAAAAATTTCGCTCTTCTGGCCTCAGTCCTGATGATGAACGCCGCCTGCCTGCGCGCCGGCGCCTTCGACCAGCTTTCGGCCGGGGCCGAAGGTCTTGAGCTGGCCGCGCCCCCCTCCGTATCGGAAGATTCCCTGAGAGCGGTGGCCCCGGAGGGGGAGGCCGACGAGTACGCCATGCCTTCGTCGCCCATGCCGGAGGAGGAATACTTCCGCATACGCGTCCCTTTCGCCGATGAGGACGCCGGTGATTCCAGGTCCGGCGCCGGGGAAGAGTCGGCGGCCCCTTCGGGCGCGGAGAAATCGACGATCCCCTATCTTATGCTGGCCACCGCCGAGTCCAACGCGCAGGGCGTCGACCTAGCGCTCATACTGGCCGTGATAAAGGCAGAGTCCAGCTTCAACCCCAGGGCAAGGAGTTCCGTGGGCGCCTGCGGCCTGATGCAGCTCATGCCCGCCACGGCGAAGTGGATGGGGATGAAGGACACTTCTAAGATTTTCGACCCGGCCCTGAACATAAAGTTCGGCACAAAATACATCAAGTACCTCTGGGGCGAGTTCGGCGAAGGCTCACTGGCAGACCTGTCGGCCGAGACGCTGGAGCTCAAGAGCACCCGGATGGCCGTAGCCGCCTATAACGCCGGCCCGGGCAACGTGAAGAAGTACGATGACGTGCCTCCCTTCAAAGAGACGAAGAATTATGTGAAGAAGGTCTCGGCCTACTTCCTGGATTTCGAGGCCGCGCTGCGGTAAATCGCCGCTCCGCCGGAACGCCGCCCGCCCCCGAAGCGGGCGGTTTTTTTTGTCCAGCAGCGGCGTCACGGGGCCTTTGGGCCTAGGCCCGCGTTGGGCCTTGCTGCCCTTTTAAAACGGGGGCAAAATCCGCATAATATCAGTGAGGAGATATGAAAACGCTCAACATCGCTTTCACGCTTATTTTCGCCTTCTCCGGCGCCCTGCAGGCCGGCAGCATGGAGCGCCTGCGCGCGCGGGCCGAAAACATAAATATCGATACCTCCTCCCTCGCGAAAAAGAGCTCTTCCGTTCCCCGCGCTTCGGCGCGCCCCGTAGCCGCCGCCAGTCGGCAGGCGCCCGAGGCTCCCGAGGTCAAAGCCTCCACCAGCCCCCTTGTCGTTGCCATAGTCCAATTCTTCAAGCTGCTTTTCGGCGCCAACGGCGACGTGGAGATCGAGAACCCATCCTCGGAAGTCCCGCATGTGGACGGCGAGCTCGAGGACGACGCCGAGGAAGAGACCTACGACGAGGGGCAGGCCTACGAGCCCCTGGACGAATCGACCCTGCCGGCTGAGCCTTTCCAGCCGCAGCCCCAGTTCGGTCTGACGCCCAAGTCCCAGCAGCAGGCGCCCGCTTTCCAGCAGGACCAGCCCCGGTCCGACGCCGGCGGCCCCGAGGTGCCCGAGGACCTCAGGCGCAAGGCACTGGACTACTTTCACGCCAATTCCGGACGGTTCGAAAACAAGCGGTATATCGGAATAGTGGACTTCGCCGCCCATTCCAGCCGGGCCAGGTTCTGGATACTGGACCTGCAGAGCGGCTCGGCGCACGCCATGCGCGTGGCGCACGGGACGGGCTCGGACCCCGACAATGACGGTTACGCCACCCGTTTCAGTAATGTCCCCAATTCAAGGGCTTCCTCCCTCGGCTTCTACCGGACCGGGGCGCTCTACAACGGCAAGCACGGCAGGTCTATGCGGCTGCACGGCCTCTCGTCCACCAACTCCAACGCCCTGTCCAGGGCCGTGGTACTGCACGATTCCAACTATGTCCGCGAGGGCAACTACAAGGCCGGCCGCTCCTTCGGCTGCCTCGCCGTGGCCAACAGCCAGATAGCCAATGTCCTGGCCTCGCTGCGCGGCGGCGCGCTCATCTACGCCGGCATCTCGAACAGCGATTTTTAAGCCCGGCGTCACGGAGCCGCGCCCATCGGCGCGGCTTTTTCACGCCCGGATTTGCGCCGGTGCGGAATTTGTCGCATAATATCCGCGTAACGCCGCCGGGGAGCGGCGGTTCAAGGAGAGTGCCATGAGCAAGACCAAAGGACTTATAGGGGCGGGCGTGGGCCTGGCCGCGCTGGCCGCGGCGGGAGCCTACTTTCTGCGGGGCGAGAAGGGAGCGAAGGCTAGGACCAAGGTCCGCGGCTGGGCGCTGAAGATGAAGGGCGAGGTACTCGAGAAGCTAGAGGATATGCGGCGCATAGACCGCGACACCTACCTGGACATGGTGGATAAGGTGGCCTCCCGCTACGCGGGCCGCGAGAACATCACGGCCGAGGAACTGCGCCACATGACAGTAGAATTGCGCAACGCCTGGGCGCTGATAGACAAGAACCTTAAGTGACAAGGGCCGGCCGGCCATGACCTCAAACAGGAAGATCGGGCGGGGCTACACCGCCTTCGCCGGCATACTGGCCGCGGCGGCCGTCAGCGTCGCCGCGGCCGTCTTGGTCGAATGGCCGCCGGAATACGCCCCTTTCGTTTTTCCCGCCGTTTTTGCCGTTACCGCCGTGGCCTTCCCGGTCATCCTCATGCGTCGCAACAAGACCTTCTGGGGGATGTGAGCCTTGGATAGGTACCACCTGGCCAACCTCCAGAGCTGGAACGCCCGTGTGCCCGTGCACGCGGCGTCCCGCTTCTACGACGTGGCCGGTTTCCTGCGCGGCCGCAACGCGCTGCTGCCCATAGAGCGGCGCGAAGTGGGACCGGTCGAAGGGAAGCGGCTGCTGCACCTGCAAATTTAGGCCTGGACACGCTCTCGTGGGCGCGGCAGGTCGCGCAATTGGGCGCGGGCGAGGCTTTCGGCGAGATGGCGCTGGTCTCCGGGGACCCCCGCTCGGCCACCGTCAGCGCCGAGGGGGACGTTTCCGGCTGGACTATAGAGAAAGAGGATTTCGGCCGGCTGATGGACGGCAGCCCGGCGCTCAAGCTGGAGGTCTCCCGCCTTTTCGCCAGCCGCCTCGACGGAATCTTCGGCCGCGGCGGCGGGGCCGAGGCGGCCAAGTGGGCCAAGCTGGCGCGCGGCCATATCAGGCTCGGCGCGCTGCTGCCCTCGGACCGCGAACTGCGCGACGAGAATAAGAAGCACGGCGGGGCGGCCTTCGCCATCTGGCCTAGCATTCTGCTGGACGGCCTCCCCGAGTCGCTTGTCATAGGCGCCAGCATGCTGCACAACGGCGGCATCAGCCTGACGCTCATCGCCGGCGTCTTCCTGGCCAATTTCCCAGAAGCGCTCTCTTCGTCGGTCGGCATGCTCAAGCAGGGCTCCAGCCGCCGCGAGGTGATCTGTATGTGGACCTCGCTGATGCTGATGACGGCCGCCGGGGCAGTGCTGGGCAACCTGGCCTTCGGCGGCCTGCGGCCCGGCACCTTGGTCTTCGTAGATGGACTGGCCGCTGGCGCCATGCTGGCCATGATAGCCGAGACCATGCTGCCCGAGGCCACCGAGCAGGGCGGCCCCTCCGTAGGCATGATGACCGTGCTCGGCTTCCTGGCCGCCGTCTTCGTCAACAGTCTCTCGCATTGAGCCGGTTTGCCGCCCCGCCCCGGGGAGTGCTACTATTTCCATGAGAAAAGGAGCCGCCCATGAACATCCCCGAAGAGATAAAGAAGCTCGTCCCCGAGATGACCGCCTGGCGGCGCGAACTGCACGCCAGACCCGAGACCGCCTTTGAGGAGAAATGGACCTCGGCCTTCATAGCCGGGAAGCTTAAAGAATTCGGCCTGGAGCCGCGTACCGGCCTGGCCGGCACCGGCGTGGTCGCAACTCTCAAGGCGGGCTCGTCAAAAAAAGCCATAGCCCTGCGCGCCGACATGGACGCCCTGCCCATGGCCGAAGCCAACGATTTTACCCACCGGTCGGTTAACGAAGGCCGCATGCACGGCTGCGGCCACGACGGCCATGCGGCCATGCTGCTGGGCGCCGCCAAACACCTTTGCGCAACTAAGGATTTCGACGGGACCATACATTTCATCTTCCAGCCCGCCGAGGAGGGGGGAGGCGGCGCCGGGAAGATGGTGGACGAGGGGCTCTTCGACAAGTTCCCGTGCGACGCCGTCTACGGCCTGCATAACTGGCCGGCCCTGCCGCTGGGGACTTTCGGCCTGCGCCCCGGGCCTATGATGGCGTCCTCCGACAAGTTCGAGGTAGAGTTGTCCGGCAAGGGCTGCCACGCCGCCATGCCGCACACCGGTACCGACCTGGTGCTTGTCGCCGCGTCCATTGTCAATGAACTGCACACTATAGTGAGCCGAAGCGTAGACCCGCTGGAGCCTGCGGTCGTCAGCGTGGCGCATGTCAAAGCCGGCGACGGCGCCTACAATGTCATGCCCGGCTCCGTCCTGCTGCGCGGCACGGCACGAGCCTTCTCGAAGGAGGTTCAGGATATCATAGAGCGCCGCATACGCGAGATCTGCGCCGGCGTCTGCGCCGCCCACGGCGCCAGGGAGAAGGTGTCCTATACGCGCAATTATCCCCCCACGGTGAACGACGAAGCCCAGACGGCCGTCTGCGCGGAGGCCGCCGCCGCCCTCGCGGGCAAGGACGCCGTCACGGCCGTGAAGCCCGTCATGGGAGCCGAGGACTTCTCGTTCATGCTCAGGGCCAAGCCCGGCTGTTACGTGTTCGCCGGCTCCGGCGAGGGCGACCCGGCCCCGCTGCAC
>CAZVWK010000038.1:19009-19227 GCA_964631475.1 uncultured Elusimicrobiaceae bacterium
AACCCGAAGTTCGATTTCAACGACAACCTGCTCCCCATAGGCGCCGCCTACTGGTGCGCCCTAGGCGCGCGGGCTTTAAAGAACTAAAAGTCGTCGCCTCCGCGGCCTTATCTGCCGGCTTTTTATCTGTCGGCGGAGGTTCTGCATCGCAGGTCCCGGCCGGCGCATGGAAAGGCATGCAAATAAAGAGGCCGGAGTTCGTAAACCCCGGCCTCTTT
>CAZVWK010000039.1:0-18910 GCA_964631475.1 uncultured Elusimicrobiaceae bacterium
TGAAAGGACAGCGCGCTACTGCTTGGGGAACATTCTTAGATGAGTTGACACGTAGGATTTCCAAAGCGAGAACCAGCGGGGCTTGTGGAACAGGGTCACCGAACTTTCCGGGCCCAGCCAGCCGGCGCGCGTACGGACGCGGGTGGAGAGGACGTTGAAGCCGGGCTCCAGGCGCCCCATGAGGCGGTCCGGGGCGGCCGACCATGGCCCGTCGTTGAACCGGAACAAAAAACCGTCCAGGCCCGGGGAGCCCTCCGCGGCCAGGGCTATACGGATAGTCCCGTCCGGCTCCGTCCCGGCGACATTGATAATGGCCTGGTTGACCGGCCTGTGGTATACCTGGAGGTCGTCCAGCACGGGCCAGGCCGTGAACTTTTCTTTGGCGAAAGCGTCGTTAAAGGCGACTATCGTGTGTACATAGGTCACTTCGCTGTCCCCGCCGCCGATGAGCGGGTAGCGGGCGACGTCGGGGGACTTCACCAGTTTCTCCTGCCGGCCGCCGCGGTCCACCGTGACGGGATTGGAGAGCTGGTTGCTGCGGAGATATAAAGCGTACTTCCTGTAAAGCTCCAGGTCCTTCTTTTCCGCGCGCGCTTTTTTCCAGTCGGAACCGACCTTGAAGACTTTGCCCTCTTCCCCGCGCCAATAGACCTCGCAAAGCTCGCGGGCGTTGAGCGGCACGCCGTTCCTTTCATAGTGCAGGTCCACGTAAGGGTCCATGACTATCCATTTCCCCAGTTCGTCGGACCAGACCTCGGTCACGAAATGACCCACTATGTCGACATAGCGCGCGTGCAGGCCCAGCGACATGGCCGCCTGGGCGTAGACCACGCCGAACTGGGCGCAGAAGCCCCTGTTGCCCCTGCGGGCGAGGTCGAGTATCTCCAGCGCGTCCCAGGGAGGATAACGGAATTTCCGACCCGGCTCCCATTGCCGCCGGGCCCAGCCGCGCAGGGCGACCATCGTCTCGAGCTGGCTGCGCCCGGCTTTCAGGCCCTCCAGTTTCTCACGCTCGCGCAGCCGGGCAAGGGACGGATGCGAAAAATCCTCTTCCACGGCCCGGTGGCTGGCCACGGCCCAGCGGCCGTTGTTCTCGGAGACTTTCAGGACGAATCCGGCCCTCGCGAAAAGAAGCATGGCGGCCGCCAAAATGAAGGCCGGGACCGCGTATCTGAAGCGCGGCCCCGGCTTTGCCTCCTGCTGTGTTTTGTTCTTTTTGGACACGGGCCGGTCAGGCCTTGGGGGCGGCCCCCACTATGGCCCTGTTGGTCACGCCGAACTTTTTAAAGTTGGCGGCGAAGAGGCCGGCCAGTTCCTTAAGCTTGGCGTCGTAGGCGTCCTTGTCCGCCCAGGTCTCGCGCGGGTTGAGCACCTCTGCCGGCACGCCGGGGCAGCGCGCCGGGATGCCGAAACCGAACACGGGGTCCCTGGCGAACTTGACCCTGGCCAGCTTGCCGTCGAGCGCGGCGTTGAGCAGCGCGCGCGTGTGCTGTATGCTCATGCGCTTGCCCACGCCGTAGGGTCCGCCGCAGAGGCCGGTGTTTATCAGCCAGCACTGCGCGCCGTGCTTCTTTATCTTCTTCTCCAGCAGCTCGGCGTAGACCGCCGGGTGGTGCAGCATGAACGGCGCGCCGAAGCAGGCGCTGAAGGTCGCCCTGGGTTCCTTGACGCCCATTTCGGTATTGGCGACCTTGGCGGTGTAGCCGCTGATGAAGTGGTACATCGCCTGCTCGGGGGTGAGTTTCGAGATAGGGGGCATCACGCCGAAGGCGTCATAGGTCAGCATGACTATGTTCGTCGGATGCGGGAAGGCCGGGCCCTTGATGGAATTGTCGATGTACTCGAGCGGGTAGCCGGCGCGGGTATTCTCTGTAAGGGAACCGTCGTCGAGGTTCAGCTCGCGGGTGCTCTTGTCGAAGACCACGTTCTCTAGCACCGCGCCGAAACGGCCGGTCGCCGCGTGGATCTGCGGCTCGGCCTCGGCGCTCAGGTTTATGACCTTGGCGTAGCAGCCGCCCTCGAAGTTAAAGATGCCGCCGTCGCTCCAGCCGTGCTCGTCGTCGCCGATGAGCCGGCGCAACGGGTCAGAGGACAGCGTGGTCTTGCCGGTGCCGCTGAGGCCGAAGAAGATGGCCGTATCATTATTTTTTCCGAGGTTGGCCGAGCAGTGCATGGGCATGATGCCCTTGAGCGGCAGCAGGTAGTTCATGACGGTGAAGACGGCCTTCTTTATCTCCCCGGCGTAGGCCGTGCCGCCGATCAGGACCATCCTCCGCTCGAAATTAAGAAGTATGAAGGCGGAACCGCGCGTGCCGTCTATCTGCGGCATCGCCGTGAAACCGGGCACGCTGATAACGGTGAAATCGGGCGCGAAGCAGGCGAGTTCCCCGGGCTCCGGCTTTATAAGCAGGTGGCTGACGAAGAGACTGTGCCAGGCCAGTTCGGTGTAAACGCTCACGGCCAGGCGGTTCTTAGGGTCGGAGCCGGCGTAGCAGTCCCGGGAGTAGAGGTCGCGTTTGGACAGGTAGAACTCGACTTTCCTGAAAAGGGCCTCGAACTTTTCGTCGTCCATGGCGACGTTCTGCTCGCTCCACCAGACGTTCTTGCCGGTCGACGAGTCTTTTACGACGAAACGGTCCTGTGGCGAGCGCGCCGTGTGCTTGCCGGTGTGGGCGCAGAGCGCGCCGCCCGCGGTTATGACGGCTTCCTTGCGGGCTACGGCGTGCTCGTAAAGCTCGGGGACCGAAAGATTGCGGTGAATTTTACCGGAGGTTTTTATACCGCTCAATTCCTTCTCCTGTACTGCGGCTTCGGTGGGCATTTCGTATCTCCTTAGGGATCAGTCGAGGACCTTCCTGATGCGCGACACTCCTTCCACTATATCCTTCTCCGCGCCGCAGTAGCTCAGGCGCAGGTGGCCTTCCAGGCCGAACTCCACGCCGGGCACGGTCACGACCATGGCCTTCTCCAGCAGCAGATTGGACAACCGCGTCGAGTCCCTGTCGTAGGCGCTGAGATCGGGGAAGCTGTAGAAAGTGCCCTGAGGCTTGTGCAGTTTCGCCTTCTTCAGTTTGGCGAGCTCGGCGACCATGACGTCGCGCTTCTTCTGGAGGCCCTTGCGCAGGGTTTCGACGAAATCGCCGCCGGCCGCCAGCGCGCCGGCCGCGGCGGCCTGGCTGAGCGCCGAAGGGCAGGAAGTTATCTGCGCCTGCACCTTGACCATCGCTTTGGTCAGCGGGGCCTGCGCCACGCTCCAGCCGATGCGGAAGCCGGTCATGGAGAAAGTCTTGGAAACGCCGTTGATCGAGACGATTATGGACTCGTCGAGCGGTTTTTTGGAGAAATCGAAGGCCGACGGGGCCTTCCGGCCGTCGAAGACCAGCCGGTTGTAGATATCGTCCATCATCAGCCAGACGCCGCGGCGCTCGCAGAGCTCGACCAGCCCCTTTAAGAAGTCGGCGCCGAACACCGCGCCGGACGGGTTGTTGGGGCTGTTGAGCATGACCGCCTTGGTCTGCGGCGTGAAGGCCGCTTCGAACTGATCCAGCGTGGGAATGACCGAGCCGGCCTCGGGCCGGACCACGACCGGCTCGCCGCCGGCCATGCGCACCATCTCGGGATAGCTTACCCAGTAGGGCGCGGGAAAGACCACCTCGTCGTCCGGGTTCACCACCGAGAGGAGGAAATTATAGATGGCCTGCTTGGCGCCCGACGAGATTACTATATTACAGGCGGAGGGCGTCATGCCGTAATATTTCTCCGTGTAGGAGGCGACGCCCTCCTTGAGGTCCGGCACGCCGGAAGTGGCAGTGTAGCGGATATAGCGGGAGTCGAGTTTCTTGAGTGAGGCGGAGTAGGCGCCGTCCGGGATCTTCTCTTCCGGCTCGCCGCCGCCGAGGTGGATGACGGGCTTGCCTTCGGCTTTAAGGGTGCTCGCGAGCTCGTTGAGCCGCAGGGTGGCCGATTGCCCCAGGGAAAGAGCCGTCTTGCTCAGGTGCATTTTTACCCTCCCGGGAGAAAAAGAAAAAAGGCGCGGGCCGGAATCGAACCGGCGATGACAGTTTTGCAGACTGTTGCCTTGCCACTTGGCGACCGCGCCGTTAGATAAAATATAGCAAAAAATCCCCCCCGCCGTGAACCGGGCGTGGGAGCCGCTGCCGTGTCCCGAGGAATTAAACGCTCAGACCCAGCTTTCGGATTTTATCCCGCCCTGTATCCCTATGACCACGTGCTTGACCGGCACCTTACGTTCGGCCGCGCCGGCGGCTTTTTTGGCCAGCGCCAGCAGGCCGCCGCAGCAGGGCACCTCCATTGTGACGACGGTCAGGGTGTTTATCTCCGCGTCGTCTATGAGGGACTGGATCTTTTCGGCGTAGACGTCCAGGCCGTCGTCGAGCTTGGGGCAGGCGATGACCAGCGACTTTCCCTTTATGAAGTCCTCGTGAAAATTGCCGTAGGCGAAGGCCGTGCAGTCGGCCGCCACCACCACGTCGGCCTTGCGGAAATAAGGCGCGCCGGGGCTGGCCAGGTGCAGCTGTACCGGCCACTGGCGCAGCCGCGAAGGGGCGGGGCCGCCCGGCGCCGCTTCCTCCGCGCGGCCGCCGCGCAGATCCATGGTGCGCCCCCCCGGGCAGCCGCAGGGCTCCGGGGCTTTCTTGTGTCCTTTCATCTCTTCCTCCAGGGGATCTTTAATGCCTCTTTCCTTAAGATAGTCCAAGGCCTGTTTAAGGTAAGTTTTCTGGCCATGGTCCTTAAGGTGCTTCAGATGCGCCTTGATGGTGTTGGCGCCGTGCTTCACTATGCCTTCCATAGCCTTGCGCTCGTCGTATTCGGCCGCCTCCCTCCGCTCGATCCGTATCGCCCCCCTCGGGCATTCGCCTATGCAGGCGCCCAGTCCGTCGCAGAGTATGTCGCTCACCAGCCGCGCCTTGCCGTCTATGACCTGCAGCGCCCCCTCGGGGCAGCCGGTCACGCAGAGCCCGCAGCCGTCGCATTTATCCTCGTCTATAGTTATTATGTCCCTCTTCCTTTTCATGACGCCTCCGCTCAACTCAGGTCGGCCAGCGTGACGCGCCGGACCTCGTCCATCACTTTCTTTTCGATGACGGCCACCCGGCCGCGCAGCAGGCAGGTCCTATGGTTATGACAGAGGGCCCCGCCGAAAACGCAATCGTTGAACTTGAGCGGCCCGCGTACGGCTGAAATTATGTCGCCCAGGCTTATCCCCCGCGGCGGCCGAGCCAGGACGAAACCGCCTCCCCTTCCCTTGGAGGACCTGGTGATGCCCCTGCGGGAGAGCGCCTGCATTATCTTGCGCAGCACCGGGCGCGGTGCCCCGGCCGGGCCCGCCAGCCCGGCCGCCGAGAGGCCGCGGCCGGAGCCGGCGATGGCCGCCAGCGCCCGGACCGCGTAATCCACTTCTCTGGTAATCAACTTCACGGTTAAATGATACTTTATTGGTATCATTTAGTCAAGGCCCCCGGCGCCGCCTCCTTTTGCGCGGATTATACACCGGCTTTTTTGTAGAATTTAAAGGCAGCATAAAATTCGCGGAACGGAGCTGATAAAACTAAATGAACGAGCTTACCATGTTCCTGTATCTGCTCGGCGGCCTGGGGGTTTTCCTGCTGGGCCTTGAGATAATGAGCGAGGGCCTTCAGAAGACGGCCGGACAGCGGTTGCGAAAGTTGCTGGCTATGGCCACCAACAACCGCTTCGCCGGCACTCTGTCCGGCTTCGCGGTAACCTCGATAATACAGTCTTCCAGCGCCACCACCGTCATGGTGGTGGGCTTCGCCAGCGCCGGGCTGCTGACGCTGTCGCAGTCGCTGGGCGTCATCTTCGGCGCCAATATCGGCACCACGGTCACGGCCTGGATAGTCAGCCTCCTGGGCTTCAAGGTTAAGATAGCCGCTTTCGCGCTGCCGCTGATAGGCATCGGCTTCTTCTCAAGGTTCATCAAGCGCTGGCGGTGGCCGCACCGCGTCGGCGAGGTCATGGTCGGCTTCGGCCTGCTCTTCCTCGGCCTGGAGCTGATAAAGGACGGCATACCCGACCTGCGCAACTCCCCCGAAGTGCTGGCCTGGATAGCGAAATTCTCGCCGGATTCGCTGCTGCCGCGGCTGGGCCTGGTTCTGGTCGGCACAGTGCTGACCGTCATCTTCCAGTCTTCGAGCGCGGTCATGGCCGTGACGATAGCGGCCGCCGCCAAGGGCATCATAGACTTTCCTTCCGCGGCCGCGCTGGTCCTAGGCGAGAACATCGGCACCACGATAACGGCCAATCTGGCCGCGATCGGCGCCACAAATACCGCCAAACAGGCGGCCATCGGCCACTTCCTCTTTAATGTCATTGGCGTCATCTGGGCCGTGCTGCTTTTCGGCCCCATGGTCAGCCTGGTGGACAGCCTGGTCCCCGGCGACCCCTACGGCCTGACGGAGGCGGCCCTGCTCACCGCCATACCGCTGCATATCTCCGCTTTCCATACGGTCTTTAATGTGGTGAACACCGGCGTCATGCTTCCTTTCATCCGCCAGTTCGAGCGGCTGATACTGCTGGTGCGGCCCGACGTGACGGAAAAGGGCCCGCCGGAGCATCAGTTGGTCTACCTGACCACGCCTTTCGCCCGCGCTCCGGAACTGGCCATAGACGCCGCCCGCAGGGAGATAGACCACCTGGCGGGCGTGGTAACCGGCATGATGGCCAAAATATCCGCCGCCCTGGCGGACGGCAAGATAGAGAGCCGCGAGGTGGAGGCCATAAAGGCCGACGAGAAGACCACCGACGTGCTGGAGCACAAGATAAACGATTACCTGGCCTCGCTGGTGCACGAGCGGCTGTCCAACGCCGCCAGCCGGGAAGTGCTCTCGCTGATGAGCATGATAAACGACTTCGAGAAGATGGGCGATTACGGCGAGAAGATCGCCAACCTGCTCGGCCGCACGCAGGAACCCAGCTTCGCGATGAGCGCGGATGCCTACGCCGACCTGATAAAGATCTCCGGCGCGGCGCGGGAGATGCTGGAAGAGACCAGGTCCTTCATACTGAAGCCCGCGGCCGACATTATGGACAGGACCTGGAAGCGCGAAAACGAACTCAACCGCATGCGCAACGAGTTCCGGGAGAACCACCTGCTGCGCATCTGCGACGGCAGGTGCAAGCCCTCCGTCGGCCCGCTCTATTCGGACCTGCTCAACAGCTTCGAGAAGATGGGCGACCACGCCGTTAACGTGGCGGAAGCCCTCACCGGGGTAAAATAAGCGCGGGTCAGTAGAAGCCGTACTCGCCGCTGCGCTTGGCCGCCCGGACCGAGGCGCGCAACAGCGCCAGGCCGGCGGCCCAGGCCAGCGCCGCGTGCGCGGCAAGCCCGGCCAGGGCGGGTCCGGCGGCGCCGCCTGAATAGGCGGCTTCGGCGGCTTTCACGCTCCATGTCAGCGGCAGCAGCAGCGCCAGCGGCTCCAGCCCCCCCAGCAGCGCGGTATCGAATATTATCCCCGAGAATACCAGCATTGCGTACTCGGCCAGCGGCACCAGCGCGCCGGTCTTCATCCACCTTATCTGCAGAGCGGCGGCCATGAAGCCCCAGCCGTAAAGGCACGCTACGGTGAGAGCCGCGGCGGCCAGCACGCCGGGCAGCGCCGGCGGCGCCAGCAGCGGAGCGAAGGGAGGCGCGAAGACCGCCGCCAGCGCGGCCGCCAGCAGCAGCGTGCGCGAGGATTCGAAGGCGAAATTGACGGCCAGCCGGGCGGCCAGCAGTTCGGTCAGAGAGGGCCCGGCGGCGGAGACCCTCTCGAAAGTGCCTAGGTGCCGCTCCTCGCTTATGATATTGGAGGCGTCCGACATGGCGCCGCGCGCGAAGAACCAGAGCAGCAGGCCGACGAAAGCCGTGCCCGCCGGCCGCCCCAGCAGCGAGAAAGAAAAATAGAGCCCGCCCATGAAAACGGCCTCGGCGGCGAGCCCCGCCGTATAATTGAAGGCGTAGCGGCGCAGCTCCCAGCCGAACTTGTAGGCCTCAGCCCTGAGCGGTATCACGCGATATCTCCCTGAAAGCCTCTTCGAGGTCCCCGCCGCCCGAGACCGACAGCAGGTCGGCGGACGCCAGCAGCTCCGCCAGCAGCGGCCCGGCGGAGGCGGGATCCAGCCTGACCGCCAGCGCCCCATCCGCCGGCGCGGAGGCGGCTCCCGCCGCCGCCAGCCTCTCCCTCAGCCCGCGCGAATCGCGCAGCGAAAGGCTCACCGCCCGGTAGGCCGGCAGGGCGGCCAGGTCGGCCGCGCGGCCCGCCAGCCTCACTCGCCCCCCGGCGAGCCATAACACGTCGTCCGCGGCGCGGGCCATGAAGCGCATGTCATGCCCGGCCAGGATGAAAGTCCTCCCGCCTTCGGCGCGCAGTTCGCCCACCAGCCGGGCCAGGTCGTCGGAGGCGGCGGAGTCCAGGCCCGCCGTAGGCTCGTCGAGTATCAAAAGCTCCGCGCGGCCCATCAGGCAGGTGGCCACCGCCAGCTTGCGGTTCATGCCCGCGGAATAGGCCATAACGTATTTATCCGCGGCCGCGGCCAGGCCGAAGCGGGCCAGCAGGTCCGCCGCGCGGCGAGCGGCCTCGTCCCGGCCCAGCCCCGCCAGGTAGCCGAAATAAACTAGGTTCGCGCGCCCGGTCAGGTAAGGATAGATATTGCGCATCCCCTCCAGCAGAAGTCCCAGCCGGCCGCGAAGTCCCGGCGGGTCCTGCGCCGGGTCCAGCCCGCCTACGAGGACGCGGCCGGAATCCGGCCGCAGCAGTCCGGACAATTGTTTGATAAGAGTGGTCTTGCCGGCGCCGTTGGGCCCAAGCAGCCCCAGCGCCCCCCCTCGCTCCAGCGCGAAGGATATCCCGGAATTGGCGGTCACGGCGCCTGGTCCGGAGCCGAAGACCTTGGTAAGGGAATGGGTTTCTATGAAGGGCATCATTAGGCCCCCGGGGCCCGTGATATATTATAATTCATGGAGAGGTTCCCGGAGGGAATTAATGAAAACCATGATCTTCCTGCTCATAGCCGCTCTGGCCGCGCCGGCCGCGGCGGACACCATACTGCTCAGGGACGGCACGCGGCTCGAAGGCGTCATCGAAGGAGAGATGGACGACGCTTCGCTCATCCGCACCAAATACGGCTCGCTGACCGTCAAAAAAACGGAAATAAAGGAAGTGGTCCCGGAAGCCGAGGCTCCCGAAGCGGCGCCGGCGGCCGTCGCGGTCTCGACCCCGGTACCGGTCGCCGTATCCACGGGCCCCGCCGTCGAAGTCTCCACCTCCGCGTCCTTCCCCGGACAGCCGGCCGTGACCGCGTCCCCGTCTATGACCTTCGCGACTGTGGCCGTCGGGACTTCCGCCGTTCAGAAAATCTATTCCGAGAACGGCGTTATAACCGCGACCGAAACCTGGTCTCCGGCCGGCGAACTTATTTCGCGCGAGGGCACGGTGCAGGACGGCGTGTGGAAAGAACTTTACCCGGACGGCGGGGTAAGATCGGAGAAGGCGGTACTCAGAGGAGTGAACAACGGGCCTCTGCGCACCTTCTACCCTTCCGGCGCGCTGCAGACGGAAGCCAACTACCTCGGGGGCAAGCTTAACGGGCAGATGATCACCTACACCGAGGACGCCTCTCCGCTGTTCGAGCAGAACTTCGCCAACGGCCGGCTGCACGGCGTAGTCAGGGAATACAACCCGGACGCGTCCGTAAAGTCCGAGACCCTCTACTCCGACGGCGTCCTGGTCGCTTCGCAGGCCCCGGCCGCGGCGCCGGCCTCCCCCGCGGCAGCCGTCTCAGGAACCGCCGCCCCCAAGACCCCGCCTTCGGCCTACACGGTAAAAGCGCAGTCGCTGGCCCGCGGAGAGCGCTATTCCTTCTACTACGAGAACCGCTACAAGGGCCGCGTTATACTGGACGCCGCCTTAAATCTGACCTCCTTGAGCGGCAGCCTGCCCGACGGCAGCGCCGTCTTCTACGGCCCCGACGGCTCGCCGGAGAAGGAATTCGTCTTCTCCGGCGGCAGGCTGAACGGGCTTAAAGTCCATTCCCCCGCCGCCGCCGAATACCGCTACGAGAAAGACAAGGCGATAAAGCAATAAAAAACCGTCCGCGTTAAACGGACGGTTTTTAATCTGACTGCCCCCGGCAGGACTTGAACCTGCGACCCATCCGTTATGAGCGGATTGCTCTAACCAACTGAGCTACAGGGGCAAAATAGAAACCCTATTCTACCAATTTTGAGGCCGCGCGGGCCATGTCGAGAATTATCCTGTCGAGAATTATCCTGTCGGCGCTTATGGCGTCAGTGCTTGTGCGGCTCGCAGGCGTCCATGCCGAACAGCGGCTTGCCGTCGGCGAAAGGCGAGATCTCGCGCAGCCGCTCTATGACCGGCGGCACCTCGCGCAGCACCGCGTCCACGTCCTCGTCCGTGCTGTAGACGCTCAGCGAGAAGCGTATGGTGCCGTGCGCGTAGGTCTGCGGCACGCCCATAGACATCATGACATGCGACGGTTCCAGCGAGCCCGAAGTGCAGGCCGAGCCGGACGAGGCGCAGATTCCTTTTTCGCTGAGCATGATGAGAATGGACTCGCCCTCGACGTATTCGAAACCTATATGCGAGGTATTGGGCAGGCGCTCCGCTCCCCCGCCGTTGACCCGCGTGTTCTTCACGGCTTTGACCAGCCCCTGTTCCAGCCGGTCGCGCAGGGCTTTGACCCGGCCGTTCTCCCCGGCCATCTTCCCGGCGGCGAGTTCGGCCGCGCGGCCCAGCGCGGCGATATAAGGCACGTTCTCCGTGCCGGCCCGGCGGCCGCGCTCCTGGTGGCCGCCCATCAGGAAAGGCGAGAACCGCGTACCCTTCTTTATGTAGAGAGCCCCGATTCCCTTGGGCGCGTGCAGTTTGTGCCCCGAGAGCGAAAGCAGGTCTATCTTCGACTCGGACAGGTTTATCGGCAGCTTGCCGACGGCCTGCACGGCGTCGGTATGGAAAAGCGCGCCGCGCGAATGGGTTATACGGGCCGCGTCCTCTACCGGGAAGACGACGCCGGTCTCATTGTTGGCCCACATGATGCTGACTATGGCGGTATCGGGCGAGAGGGCGGCCTTCAGTTCATCCAGGCTAAGGCGGCCTTCGCCGTCCACGCCGAGATAAGTGACCCGGCAGCCCTGGGTCTCCAGGTACTTGCAGAGGTTGAGCACGGCCGGGTGCTCTACCTTAGTGGTGATTATATGTTTCTTCTCGGGGAAGGCGCGTAGCGCCGACCAGATGGCGGTGGAATCGCTCTCGGTGCCGCAGGAGGTGAAAAGTATCTCCTCCGGCTGCGCACCGAGCAGCTTTGCCACGCTCTCGCGCGCCCGGTCCAGGTATTTCTGGTTGGTGCCGCCGAAGAAATGCATGCTCGAAGGGTTGCCGTAGAGCTCGCCGAAGAAAGGCCGCATGGCCTCCTCCACCTCGGGCGCGACCCGGGTGGTGGCGTTGTTGTCGAGATAATAGACCTTGTCCGTCATTCAGCCTCGATGATAAGGGAAGGATCGACCTTCTCCTTAAGCTCCTTCTCCACCACGTTCTTGAGCGTGGCGCCGGAGGAGGGGCAGCCGTGGCACATGCCAAGGAAGCGGAGCTTCACCTTCATCCCGTCGAGGTCGAGCAACTCTATCCAGCCGCCATCGCGCTTGAGCTTGGGGTTGACGTCCTCGGCCAGCACCTTCTCGATGTGCTTTATCTTCTCAACCATGGTCATCTTCGAGAAGTCGCGGTGCTCCTCCTGCTCCCAGTAGTCCCTTACGATCTTGTCTATCTCTCCCAGGCACTGGCGGCAGCCGCCGCCGGCCTTGGTGAAGTTGGTGACCTCTTCCACGGTCTTGAGCTTGTTGACCTTGACGGCCTTGAGGATGGCCGACTCGGTGACGTTGAAGCACTTGCAGACCACGCGCTCGTTCTCGCCGATGATGACCTTCCCGGTCTCGCCGCCGCGGTAGTTCTTTATCGCCGCCTCGAGCGCCTCCATGCCCATGACCGAGCAGTGCATCTTCTCGCTGGGTAGGCCGCCGAGGAACTCCGCTATCTGCTGGTTGGTGATCTTGGAGGCCTCCTCGATGGTCATACCCTTGATCATCTCGGTCAGGGCGGAGGAGGAGGCGATGGCGCTGGCGCAGCCGAAAGTCCTGAACTTGGCGTCTACGATCTTTTCGGTCGCCCTGTCTATGCGCAGCGTGAGCTTTAGCGCGTCCCCGCAGACTATGCTGCCTATCTCGCCCACGGCGTCGGGGTTCTCTATCTCCCCCACGTTCTTCGGGTTCTTGAAATATTCGTAGACCTTATCGGTATATTGCCACATAGAGGCTCTCTTTCCCCTCCTATATTATATCACCTGCGAAAGCCCCCCGTCCCCGCTCCAGCCCTCGGCTTCTCCCCGGGCCTCATGGGCCGCCGCGGTCCGGCTTTTTGAAATGCACCCGGCGCTACGCTCGGCCGGGCACGAACTCGGCCCGGGCGCATAGCGCCTCGGACCTCAGACATTCATGCCCGTCCGGCAGTGCCGGTTCCCTCTCTCCGCTTGGGAAAAAGCCTCCATTTTACGGAGTCAGACGTAGGGGCAGGCGGCGAAGTGGCCGGGGGACTTCTCGGCGAGTTCCGGCACGCTGTGGGCGCACTCGGGCTTGGCTATGGGGCAGCGCGTGCGGAAGCCGCAGCCGGACGGCTTGTTGAGCGGGCTGGGCACGTCGCCCTTGAGCACGACCCGGCCGGCCCGGGTCTTATGCGGATTGGGCTGCGGCGCGGCCGACATCAGCGCCTTGGCGTAGGGATGAACCGGCTTCCTGTTCACTTCTTCCGCCGGACCCAGCTCCACCATATTGCCCAGGTACATCACCGCTATCCGGTCGCTGATATGCTCCACCACCGAGAGGTCGTGGGCGATGAAGAGATAGGTCAGTCCGAACTCGTCCTGCAGGTCCTGCAGCAGGTTGATGATCTGCGCCTGTATGGAGACGTCCAGCGCGGAGACGGGCTCGTCGGCTATGATGAAAGCTGGGTTGGTCGCCAGCGCGCGGGCCAGGCCGATGCGCTGCCGCTGCCCGCCGGAGAATTCGTGCGGGTAGCGAGAGGCGTAGGCGGCGCGCAGGCCGACCTTCTCCAGCAGCCAGGCCACCTTCTCTTTCTTTTCCTTGCGCGTCATCTCCGGCTTGTGTATCTGCAGCGGCTCCTCTACTATGGCCTCCACCGACATGCGGGGATTGAGCGAGGAATAGGGGTCCTGGAAGACCATCTGCATGCGCGAGCGGTAGGGGCGCATTTCGGAGCGGCTCAGGCCGGCGATATTGGTCATCTCGCAGCCGGCGCCCGGAAACATTATCTTACCGGCTGTGACCGGCGCCAGGTTGATGAGCGCCTTGCCGACCGTGGTCTTGCCGCAGCCGGATTCTCCCACCATGCCCAGCGTCTCGCCCGCCTTTATGGAAAAAGAGACGCCGTCCACGGCCTTGACTTCGCCTATCCTGCGGAAGAAGATGCCGCCGTGGATGGGAAAATGGACCTTGAGACCCGAGACCTCCAGGAGATTTGAGGAGGAGGCCTTCTTCTTCATGACTTGCCCCCCTTGCCCGCCTTGCAGAGATGGCAGCGCACCTGCCGGCCCGGCGCTACCTCTATAAGCTCCGGCTCGGTCTCGCGGCAGACGTCCATGACCTCGGGGCAGCGGTTGTTGAACTTGCAGCCTTTGGGAAAACTGAGAATGTCGGGCACCATGCCCTCGATGACGGGCAGGCGCTCGCCCTTCTTGTGGCCGAAGCCGGGCAGCGACTTAAGCAGGCCGCGGGTGTAGGGGTGCAGCGGCTCGTCGAACAGGGGCTTTACGTCCGAGACCTCCTGGATGCGGCCGCCGTACATGACGGCGACGCGGTAGCAGGTCTCGGCCACGACGGCCAAGTCGTGGGTGATGAGCAGGATGGCGGCGTCATGCGTCTTCTTCTTGACCTCGAGCATCAGGTCGAGTATCTGCGCCTGTATGGTGACGTCGAGCGCGGTGGTGGGCTCGTCGGCGATGAGCAGCGCCGGATCGGAAGCGAGCGCCATGGCTATCATGACGCGCTGGCGCATGCCGCCCGAGAACTGGTGCGGGTAATCCTTGAGCCGCGAGGCCGGCGAAGGTATGCCGACGAGACCCAGCATCTCCACCGCGCGGGCGCGGACCTGTTTCTCGGTGAGATCCTGGTGGAAGCGTATGGCCTCCTCGAGCTGCCAGCCTATGGAGAAGACCGGGTTGAGGGAAGTCATCGGCTCCTGGAATATCATCGAGATGTCCTTGCCGCGGACCCTCCTCATCTCGGGATAGGGGAGTTTGAGCAGGTCCCTGCCCCTGAAAAGTATTTCTCCGTCGGTGATGCGGCCGGGCGGGTCTGGTATGAGGCGCAGCAGACTGAGCGCGGTGACGGACTTGCCGCAGCCGCTCTCGCCCACCAGGCCCAGCACCTCGTTCTCGTAAATATGGAAGTCCACGCCGTCCACGGCGCGGGCAAACTTGTCCTCCACCTGGAAGCAGGTCTTGAGGCCGCGCACTTCGAGCAGTTTTTTCTTTTCGGACATCAGCGCAACCTCGAGAAGACCTTGGGATCGAAGCCCTCGCGCACGGCCTCGCCTATCTGCACTATCAGGAAAAGGGTGACGGCCAGCGCCAGCGACGGCGCGACTATGAGGTGCGGGTAGTACTTGAGGTACTTCATGCCCTGGCTGAGCAGCGCTCCCCAGCTGGGCGAGCCGATGGGCAGGCCGAAACCGAGATAGTCCAGCGAGACCAGCGTGCCGATGGTGGCCACGATATTGAACGGCGAGAAGGTGACCAGCGGCACCAGCGAGTTGGGCAGGATATGCTTCATCATGACCGACCAGTCGGTGGCGCCCATCGCGACGGCCGCCTGCACATAGTCCTTGGCCTTCTCGCGGTAGAACTCGCCGCGGATATAGTAGCTGATGCCTATCCAGCCCGACAGCACCACCAGGAGGCCGACCAGCAGCAGGAAGGTCGGCTGCACTATCGAGGCGACTATGATGATCATGAACAGGAACGGGATCGACGCCCAGATCTCGGTGAAGCGCTGGAGGAGGATGTCGGTCCAGCCGCCGAAATAACCCATTATGGCGCCGATTATTATGCCGATGAAATAGCCGGAGAGCGAGACCATCAGCGCGAAGGACATGGAGATGCGGAAGCCGTAGGCCAGCTGGGCGAAGACGTCGGCGCCCGAGTCGTCGGTGCCGATGAGGTGGTCGAAGCTGGGCCGGTGAGGCGGCTGGCCGGGCATGTCCAGCAGATTCTCGCGCGGCGAATAGGGATAGAGCGGCATCAGTATGGAGGCCCTGCCCGCCGCGAAGACTCCCCTGGCCTCCCGCAGCAGGCCTATCTCGGCCTCTATCTCGGGAACGAACTCCTCGAGGTCGCGGTAGTCCTGTTTTTCCTCGGCGGTGCGGAGGCCGCGCTTCCTGGACGCGTCCAGCTGGGCCTTGATGTCGGCTATCTCCGCTTCGCGGGCGGCGATCTGCCTGTCGAAGACCGCCGGGTCTTTTTTTGCCGCCGCGAAGAGGCGGTAATCGACCTCGTCGTCGCCCGGCTGGCCGAAGTCCGGCTTGCGGTCCATGGGCCGCGGCTCGAGGAAGAAAAGAGCCTTCCCGGTCCATTCCGCTATGGCCGGGAAGGCGACGCGGCCGTCGTAGCGGATGAACAACGGCTTATTGTTGACCATCAGCTCCAGGAACAGCGACATGACGAAGAGCGTGGTTATGAAGAGGAAGGAGTAATAGCCGCGCTTGAAGGTCTTGAACCGCTGCACGCGCTTCTGCCAGTGGGGGGCGGGCTTCATGTCCAGCCCCAGCCTGCGCCCGGCCGCGGTGAAAAGCCGCGGCAGGAGTCTGTGGGTGAACAGGTAGCCGGCGGCGAAAAGGAGGGCGGCGTATATCAGTTTCAGGATCATTTGCCGAACCTTATCCTGGGGTCTATCATGGCCCAGACGGCATCCGAGAAAATATTGCCGGTAAGGCGTATGAGCACCAGGAAGACCATGGTGCCCAGTATCACGGGATAATCGCGCTGTATGATGGAGGTGTAGCCCAGCAGCCCCATTCCGGGTATGTTGCAGGTCTTCTCTATAAGGAAGGAGCCGGCGAAGAGCAGGCCCAGCGCGTTGCCGATGCCCACTGTCAGGGGGATCAGGGAGTTCCGCATGGCGTGGACGAACAGCACGCGCTTCTCAGAAAGCCCTTTGGCGAAGGCCGTGCGCACATAGTCGGCGCCCAGGTTATCTAGCAGCGAGTTCTTCATCAGCATCGTCATGGTGGCGAAGCCGCCCATCAGATAGCCGAACACCGGGATGGCGGTGTGGTTGAGCTGGTCGAATATCTTTCCCCAGAAGGTCAGCTCGGCCCAGTTCTCCGAGCGGAAGCCGCCCAGCGGGAAGATATCCCAATAACTGCCGCCGCCGAATAGCACCATCAGGACCAGGCAGGCGACGAAGCCGGGGATGGAATAGCCGATGAATACCAGTATCGAGGTGGCCGTGTCGTAACCGGATTTATGCCGCACGGCCTTGCTCACGCCCAGCGGCACGCAGACTATCCAGGAGGCGAAGTAGCCGATAAGCCCGAAGTAGAGGGAAATATGGAACTTCGACATTATCACTTCAAGGACCGGCTGTCCATAGACATAGGAGCGGCCGAAGTCCAGCCGGAGTATGCCCCATAGCCAATGAGCGTAGCCGACCGGGATGGACTTGTCGAGACGGTAATACTTCTTGAGCTCTTCCATCGCCGCGGCGGGGATCTGCAGTTCCGCCGCCTCGTTCATCATACCCGAAGCGCCGCCTTCGCCCATCATCGCCATCTTTATCTGCAGCTGGGCCTGCTCTATAGGGCCGCCGGGCACCACGCGCAGCACCGAGTAGACCAGGAAGGTGATGGCGATGAAAGTAACAGGAACCAGCAGCAGGCGCCGTATGAAATAGGTGGTCATTCCGCTCATATTGTCAGTCCCACGGCCGCTGCACGGTTTCTCCGACGGGGAGGCTGGCGCCGGTGCGCATGGCCTCCTGCAGGGCCCTCTCCTTCTCCGGGTCCAGCCACCACAGAGAGATTATGCCGCGGTGGTCGCCTATCCTGGAGAAATACTTCTCCGGGTGGCCGAACTTGTTGGCGTAGAGTATGCGGCTGTAGCCGGCGTTCCAGCCCAGCGCGTAGGGATGGGCCCGGAAGATGATGCCGTCTATCTTGCGGATGATGCGCTTCTGGCCTTCACGGTCGAAGGTCCGGTCGTACTCCTCGCAGAGCCTGTCCACCTCGGCGTTCTTGAAGCCGGGCAGGTTGTTGTTGTCGAACTTGTCGGCCAGTTCGGAGCCCCAGGAACTTATCGGGTTGGGGAAGAGCAGCGCGCCCCAGGCGGCCGGGTAGAGGGTAAAATTGCGCTCGCCCACTTTTTTCATCAGCGTATTGCGGTCGGTCAGCCTGAGTTCCAGCTTTATCCCGGCCTTCTTGAAATCCTCCTGGACCACCTTGTAGATACGGTTCATCGACTCGTCGCCGTACTCCATCGTTATTTCCAGGACCTTGCCGTCCTTCTCCAGCCAGCCTTCCTTGTTCCGGTCCTTCCAGCCGGCGCGGGCCAGCAGCATCTTGGCCAGCCGCGGGTTGTAGCGGATCTTGGGATTGTCCGGGTTCCCCCAGTCGCTGCCGGGGTAGTAGCTGTCGATGAAGGAGTACTCGTTGTAGAAGAGTTTGTCGATGAGCTTGTCCCGGTTATAGAGATGGGCGAAAGCCTTGCGCACATCGCGGTTGTCGAAGGGCGGCTTGCGCATATTGAAGACCAGGCCGCTGAAGCCCTGCGGTGACTTGGTATAGATCTTGCGCTTCTGTATCCAGCCCTTCTTCACCTTGTCGAAGTCGGTCTCCTCCAGCCAACGCTGGGCCTTGTTCACCGGATAATAATCCAGCTCTCCCTTCTTGAACTTCTCGAAAGTCAGTTCCTCGTCGAGCACGACCAGCCAAGTCAGCTTGTCGAAATTGTAGAGGCCGATACTGCCGCGCTCGTTGACGCCCCAGTAATCCTTGCGGCGCGTCAGCGTGACGGAATGCTGGCTCTTCACGTTCTCGGGGCGCAGCTCGTACGGGCCGGTGCCCATGAAAGGCTTCCAGTTGTAATCCTGCAGGTATTTCTCGCCGGTCAGGCCCTTGAGTTCCTTGGCCGGATAAATGGTCATGCCGGCGAAGTACATGAAAAGCCGCCAGTGCACGGTCTTGGTCCGCACGGACACCACGCTGTTGCTGACGGCGACGGGCCGCTCGAAATTGGTGTCCCAGATCATCAGGGAATAGGGGTCCTTGATGTCCTTACGCACGCGGAATTCCCAGGTGGCCACTACGTCGTGAGCGGTCACCGGGCTGCCGTCGGCCCAGCGGGCCCTGGGGTTTATATGGAAATGAAAGGTCCTCTTGTCGGGGGAGATCTTCCAATAGTCCGCCAGGCCGGGGATATGCTCAAGCGTCTCCGGGTGCATGCCGACCAGCGACTCGTACATCAGCGCGTGCAGGTCCCGGGCCTCCATGGTGTTGGCGTTGGGGCCGTTGGTGCGCAGGGTCGGCGGGAAATTGGCCCAGGCTATGCGCAGCTCGCCGCCTTTCACCGCTTTGGGCGAGCCCAGCAGGGGGAAATTTTTGGAGGTGGTCCAGCCGGACGGGTCGAAAGCGGCCGCCGGGAGGGCGGCGGCCATGAGCAGCAAGGCGGAGGCTATCTTGGTCAAACTGTTCCCCTTTCCTTCTTACCCTTCGGTAAACCGCGATATAAAATAGCAAATATCGCGCCCGCGTCAAAGGGCCGCTTCAACTCATCTAAAATGTTCCCCAACTGGGGCTCGTCAACTCATCTA
>CAZVWK010000040.1:0-17814 GCA_964631475.1 uncultured Elusimicrobiaceae bacterium
TATTCTTTAAAGTCCCGCCCTGTCCAAGCCCGGCGCGCTCCCGGGGAGCCCGTCTTTGCCTGTTTTTCCGGTTTTTTGCTATTCTTAAGGCCGATGATATATATATTATCCGCGGTAATAGCCGCCCTGCTCTTCGCCGTCGGTTTCCTGCTCAGGAAAGTCTACGCCATGAGCGTGGACCCGGCCGCGGACGCGCCGCGCGAGAAGGGCGCGGCGCTCAAGGAGACCTGGACCAAGTTCGACGAACTGCTGACCAGCCTGCTGACCATACACGAGATAGGCGTCGTCAACGTCGGCTCCGTTAAGAAGGAGGATTTCTTCCAGGCGGTGCTCGACAGCGCCTGCGACCTCCTGCGCTCGCACCGCGGTTCGCTCATGGTCTACGACGAGGACTCCCGCGAGCTCAAGATAGTCGCCTCCCGGGGCATCTCCCGCGAGATCATAGACCATACGCATATCCCGCCCGGCCAGGGGGTGGCGGGCCGGGTCTTCCAGACCGGCGAGACCATTTTCATCACCGACCCGGCCCAGAGCGACCAGTATAAGGACTTCATCGGCCACGAGGAGCAGAAGGACCCTTTCATCGCCATGCCGCTCAAGGTCAAGGACAAGCCCTTCGGCGTGCTCAATCTCCATATCTCCCGCGACAAGGGGGCTTTCACCGAGTACGACCTTAAGTTCCTGACGCTGCTGGCCGGCGAGGCGGCCGTTACGCTGGAGAACATAAAGCTCTACGAGAGCATAGAGAAATTCTACCTCGAGATGGTGCAGACCCTGGCCCGGGTCATCGACGCGAAGGACGCCTATACCGGCGACCACGCGGGCCGCGCGCGCAGCAAGGCCCGCCGGCTGGCGGAAGAGCTGCGCATGCCAGACCAGATGATACGCTACGTGGAGTACGCGGCCCTGCTGCACGATATCGGCAAGATAGGGATAGACGGCGGCATCCTCTCCAAGCCCGGCCGCCTGACCCCCGAGGAGTACGCCGAGATAAAGAAGCATCCCGCCATCGGCTACCAGATTCTCGCCCCCATACAGTTCCTCGGCCCGGTCGCGCAGATGGTCCTCTATCACCAGGAATGGTTCAACGGCATGGGCTACCCGGAAGGCCTCAAGGGCGAGGAGATCCCGCTCGGGGCCCGCATCGTCGCCACCATAGACGCCTGGGACGCCATGCTGAGCGACCGGCCTTACCGGAAGGCGCTCAGCCGCGAGAAGGCGGAGGACGAACTGCGCAAGGGCGCCGGCCGCCAGTTCGACCCGAAAGTAGTAGAGGCCTTTCTGCGCCTTGAAGAACGCGGCTGGCAGGACGCAGAGAAGGCCTGAGGCCGGCCCGTGCTCTACCTCGTTCCCACCCCGATAGGAAACCTCAAGGATATCACGCTGCGCGCGCTGGAAGTCCTCAAAGAGGCCGACGCCGTGCTCTGCGAGGATACCCGCCGCACGCTCAATCTGCTCAACCATTTCGGCATAAAAAAGAAGCTGCTCCGCTATAACGAACATGACCCGCGCTCGCTGGAGCAGGCCGCCAGGCTGGCCGCCGCGGACGCCAAAGTCGCCCTGGTCACCGACGGCGGAACTCCCTGCGTCTCCGACCCCGGATGGAAGCTGGCCGCGGCCGTCGCCGCCAAGGGGGGGCGCGTGGAATCGCTGCCCGGTCCGTCGGCCGTCGCCTGCGCCGCCGCCGGCTCCGGGTTTCCCGTCGATTCTTTCGTCTTCCTCGGTTTCCTGCCGCGCCAGAGAGGCAAGTCGGTAAAGGCCCTGCGGCAGGCGCTGGCGCTGGGCCGGCCGGTCATAGTCTACGAGTCCCCTTTCAGGATAAAGAAACTGACGGCGCTGGTCGCCGCGGAATTCCCGCGCACGGAGGCCGCCCTGGCCAGGGAGCTGAGCAAGGTGTACGAGGAATGGCTGCGCGGCACCGCCGCCGAAGTTCTGGCCGCGCTCGAAAAGAAGGGCCAGGTGAAAGGAGAGATCGTCCTGGTCCTGCGGCCGGAGGGCCGGGGAAAAGAGGCGCCTTTCCGCGTCCTTTTCGTCTGCACCGGCAACACCTGCCGCAGCGCCATGGCCGAGCATTACGCCCGCCGGCTGGCCGCGGAGACCGATCTCGACGTCGAATTCTCCTCCGCCGGAGTCTCGGCCGCGCCGGGAGAGGGGATGCCTTCGGAGGCGCTCAAGTCCCTGGCCGCCGAGGGAGTGGAAGACCCGGGCCACGAAGCTTTGGCGGCGGAAGCCTACGCCGTGGAGAACGCGGACCTGATCCTGGCCATGACCGCGTCCCACAAGACCGCGCTGCTCTCCGCCTTCCCGGACGCCCGAAAGAAGACCTTCACGCTGTCGGAATATTCCGGCGCTTTCGACGGGGACCTGCCCGATCCCTACGGCGCGGGGCAGCCGGCCTACGACGCCGTCATGGGCGTCCTTAAGAAAGCCCTGCCGGCCGCTCTGGCGAGAATAAAAAATAGTAAGATGGACTGACGGCGGACTCGCCGCCCTTAAGGAGAAAGAAATGTACGACCAGATAAAGAAGAACGACCCCCAGCTTTACCACGCGGTGCGCGGCGAAGTGCTGCGCCAGCAGCACAACCTCGAGCTCATCGCCTCTGAGAACTACGCTTCCACCACCGTGCTGGACGCGCTCGGCTCCGTACTGACCAATAAGTACGCCGAAGGCTACCCGGGCAAGCGCTACTACGGCGGCTGCGAGCATGTCGACGTAGTGGAAAAGCTCGCCATCGATCGCGCGAAGAAACTTTTCAGGGCCGAGCACGCCAACGTGCAGCCGCATTCCGGCACGCAGGCCAATATCGCCGCCTACCTTTCGCTGATCAAGCCCGGCGACACCGTGATGGGCCTCAACCTCAGCCACGGCGGCCACCTGAGCCACGGCCACCCCCTCAACTTCTCCGGCCAGTACTTCAAGATCGTGACCATAGACGTAAGCCCCGAGACCGAACTCATCGATTACGAGAAGATGGAGAAGGACATAGAGAAGTTCCGCCCCAAGTTGATCATGGCCGGCGCGTCGAACTACTCCCGTAAATGGGACTGGGCGCGCATCAAGCGCGCCGCCGACGCGTGGAAATGCTTCCTGGTCGCCGACATCGCCCACTACGCGGGCCTCATCGCGGCCGGCATCTACCCGTCGCCGGTCGAATACGCGGACATTGTCACCACCACTACGCACAAGACGCTGCGCGGCCCGCGCGGCGGCCTTATCCTGTCCAAGGGCGTCTACGCTAAAAATGTCGACCGCACCAACTTCCCAGGCAACCAGGGCGGCCCGCTGATGCACGCCATAGCCGGCAAGGCGGTCTGCTTCAAGGAGGCGCTCAGCCCGAAGTTCAAGGAATACCAGGCGCAGGTGCTCAAGAACGCCAGGAAGCTCGCCCGCGAGCTGCAGGGCCGCGGCTACCGCATCGTCTCGGGCGGCACCGACTGCCACCTGCTCAGCGTGGACCTGCGCGCCAAGAACATCACCGGCCGCGACGCCGAGATCGCGCTGGACAGAGCCGGCATCACGGTCAACAAGAACACCATCCCCTACGACCCGCAGAAGCCGATGATTACCAGCGGCATACGTATAGGCACGCCCGCCGTCACCACCCGCGGCATGAAGGAGAAGCAGATGGCCGCCATCGCCGGGCTGGTGGACGAGGCCGTCAAGAAGCACGCCGACGACAAGGCGCTCAAGGGCATCAAGGAGCAGGTGAAGACGCTCTGCGCCGGCTTCCCGATGTACCCCGGCTTCGAGCTGTAAAGACCGCCGGGGTCACGCGAAAGGGCCGCGCCGTAAGCGCGGCCCTTTTTCATCGCCGGGTGATGTCATCGCCGGCCGTCGTAGAGATATTTCAGCCTGCGGGGGTCGCGAAGAGTGCGGCGCGGGGAGAACAGGACCGCCGCGAGGAGCAGCAGGAAGTAGGCCGCGGGGTATAGGTTGAGTTTGCGCCCCGAGCTTACGTGGGGGCCCGGCAGGATGACGAAGTCCAGGCCCCTGGCCTTTCCCCAGCCCGCCAGGCGGCGGCTCAGGTCCAGTTCTTCTCCGGCGTAGAGTTCGGCGCTGAAACCGCCTGTTTCGCGGAAAGCGTCCGTCCTGCAGAAAAGGAAGGACCCGGCCGCCAGCCTGAGGCTCCTGGAAATAAGGTTCCACAGTCCCGCCCCGGCGCCCGCCGCCAATGCGGGGGCGTCTTCCATCGCGATTAGAGCGCCTCCCCCGCAGCAGCGGCCTCCCTTTATCTCCCCGGCCAACTGCGCCAGAGTGGAGGGCGAGAGGCGGGAGTCCGCGTCAATAAAAAGGAGCCATTCCCCGGCCGCCCCGGCCGCCCCGGCATTGCGGGCTCTGCCTATCTGGTTTACCGGCTCGAATACCACCCGGGCCCCGCTTCCCTCCGCTATCGAGGCCGTGGAGTCAGAGGAGTTATTGTCGCAGACTATCACCTCGTGGTCCAGCCAGGATTCCCCCGGACCGCCGAAGGCCTCCTTTACGCTGGTCAGGCAGCGGCCCAGCAATTTTTCCTCGTTATAAGCCGGTATTATGACAGATAGCTTCATGTGGTCACCCGTTACAGATGATTCTACGCTTTAAGGCCCGCGGAATCAACAGGCCGGCAGAAAACGCTTTTTCAGGACTTTTGTTTATTATAAAATACACATATTAAAGCCTGGCGGCCCTGTCCGCCGCGGCCGCTGGACTTTTGCACCCCTGGGAGAACGGATGGCTACTGAAACACTGGCGGAAATAGGCGTTATAGGCGGAACCGGCCTTTACGCCATGCAGGAACTCAAAATTTTAAGGGAGATAAAGGTCAAGACCCCCTTCGGCGACCCTTCCGACAGGCTGATCCTCGGGGTTATTTCCGGGATAAAAGTCGCTTTCCTTCCCCGCCACGGCCGCCGGCATCACCTGCTCCCCGGGGAGATAAACCAGAGGGCCAATATGTGGGCGCTCAAGTCCATAGGCGTCAGGACGGTGATCTCCGTCAGCGCCGTTGGCTCCCTCAAAGAGGAGATGCCCCCCACCCATTTCGTCTTCCCTGACCAGTTCGTCGATCAGACCAAGGGCCGCCCGTCCACCTTCTTCGGAGGCGGCATAGTGGGCCATGTCCCCCTGGCCGAGCCCTTCTGCATGGCCGTATCCGACATGATGCATAAGGAGGCCGTGAAGTTGGGGATCAGGGCCCATAAGGGCGGCACCTACTGCTGCATGGAGGGGCCGGGTTTCTCCACCAAGGCCGAGTCCCATTTCCACAGGAAGATGGGCTATTCGGTCATAGGCATGACCATGGCGACGGAGGCCAAACTGGCCCGCGAGGCCGGCTTCCACTACGCCCCCGTCTCGCTTGTGACAGATTACGACTGCTGGAAGGAGGGCGAAGAGGTTGACCAGCACCAGGTTTCGCTGACCATGACCAAAAATATAGGCAATATCCGCAGGCTGCTCGTGAAGGTCCTGCCGATGGTGGCCGGGGCCGGCTGCAGGAACCATTGCCCCGAGTTTATCAAGGGCGCGCTGCTTACCCACCGGGAGAATTTCCCCCCGAAGACCTACAAGAAGCTCAAGCTGATACTGGAGGGCTGAGATGGCCGCTAAAAAAGCCGGTAAGACCGGGAGGCGCGCCGCCGGAGGCGCGGTGTCCTTTCGCCGCAAGCTGGTGGAGGCGGCCAAATCCGCCCAGAAGAAGGCCTACTGCCCCTACTCGCGCTACCCGGTCGGGGCCGCGGTGCTCGCCGAGTCTGGCCGGATCTATTCCGGCTGCAATGTGGAGAACGCCTCTTTCGGCCTCTCCATCTGCGCCGAGCGCGCCGCCATCTTCAACGCCGTCATGCACGGGGAGAAGAAGATAATGGCCGTCTGCGTCGCCGCAAAGTCGGCCACGCCCTGCGGCGCCTGCCGCCAGGTGATAGTGGAGTTCGCGTCTAAGGACGCGGAGATGATCTGCGTGGACTGGCAGCCGCAGGAGAAGAAGGAAAAGGTGACCTGTATGAAAGTCGCGCGAATGATGTACAAGCCTTTCGACCCGTCCGAAGCGGGGCTTTAAGATCTCTGGAGGTAAAATGGATATCAAGACTCTCGGAAAGCTTACCAAGTGGATGGAGACCACGGATCTCGAGGAGATCACCTGGAAGGGGAACGGCGAGAAGATAAGCCTCAAGATAAACAACTTCCCGCAGCAGGGACAGATGCTGCCCGGCTCCTCGCTGGTGGCCGTAAATTCCCCTTCGATAGGGATATTCCGCTTCGCCGCGGCCGGCAAAAGCAACCTCGTCAAGGAGGGCTCCCCCGTCAAAAAGGGCCAGGAGCTCGGCCTGGTGGAAGTGGGCAAGGACCACAAGCCGGTGCTCGCCCCAGAGAACGGCTCGGTCAAGATAATGTCGGTGGAGGAAGGCAGGACGGTGGAGTACGGGCAGCCGCTGTTCTTCATAGAGCCCAGCTGAGCCCGGCGGATGTCGCTAAAGTACTCCCATATAAGGTGCTCCAAGTGCGGCCACGAGCCGGACGCCAAGGAGAAGGCCTGTCCCAAATGCGGCGGACCCACGCAGAAGGCCTGCGGTTCCTGCGGGTTCCTTAATTCTGTGGACAAGAAGTACTGCGACAGCTGCGGCACCATGCTCGAGCTGAGGTCCGCGACCGGCCCCAGCATCTCCGGGCGGACGGTCGTCTTCCAGTCCATAGGGGATACCGTCAATCCGAGTTCCTTCAGGGGAGAGGCCCCTCCGGCCCGAGCAGTTAACGAGGCCGAGGCGGCCGCCGCCCCGCCGACCCCCGCCGCAGGAAAGGCCGCACCGACCACCGAGGAGAAGGCCGCCCCGAAGACTTCCGTCTCCGGGCCCTCCGTCAGCCAGCGGCAATCGGCTCCCCGCAAATCCGGCGCGAAGAAGTTCAGTTTTTTCAGCGCCAGGCTGGCCGTATTCTACGTGCTGCTGGCGGCCGGACTGGCGGGCCTGGCGGCGCTGCTGCTTAATCCTTACATTCCCAAGTTCAAGCTGATGCTTACGGCCAGGCGCTATCTCTCCGCCCTCTCGAACGGGGATTACGAGACCTCCTACCGGCTGCTCTCCCGCAACTCCAAGGAGTCCTGCTCCTACGAAGAGTACCGCAGGAACAGCGAGGAGTACGCCAAAAAGGTCGGCAAATGGGAGTTCAACGCCCTCGAGGTCTTCCTTATCGAGGAGGGCGCGGCCGTGCTGAAATACAGGCTTAAAGAGGGGGATTCGGACTGGAAGGACGATTACATTTCCTTCGTCGCCGAGGGCGGCGGCTGGGCGAGGCCTTATATCTGGAACTTTTTCGCCCCTATAGAGGCCGCGCTGGAGAAAGGGGATTTCCCCCAGGCAATGGCTATGGCGCAGAAGCTGGCCGAGACCGACCCGCTGGACCCCCGCACCTCCGGCTATCTCTGCGCCGCCCAGTTCTTCATGAAGAGCTACGAAGCCGCCGCCGGCTCCTGCGCCAGGACCGTCGAATCCTCGCGCTTCTATCCCGTCGGCTTCAGTCCCGAGGATATTTTCTGGTACACCTTTTACCAGGCGGACAGCCTGCGCTTCCTGAGCCGCTACCGCGAGGCCGTGGACCTCTACGGTTCCCTGATGGTCAAGAAGGAGCTTTCAGCCAAGGAGCAGTGTCCGCTGCTGATGGGCCGGGCCGACGCTCTGGTGCGCCTGGGGGACTACGAAGGCGCCCTCGCCGACGCCAGGAGCGCCCAGGCCCAATGCCTGGGGCGAGTAGACGCCGCCGAGGCCGACAAGCGGCTGCGCTACATAAGCGGCCAGGCGCTGGCGGACGCGGTGGAATACGTGAAGAATTCCCGCTTCAAGTCCGGAGGCCCCACGCTGTTCCAGGCGCGCGCGGCCGAACTCTCGCTGATGCGCGCCCGGGGCATAAGGCCTCTCCCTAACGACGCCTGGCTGGCCGAGCACGCCGGCGGACCCGAATACCGGGTGATGCTGCGCGAGGAACTGCCGGCCGGCAGGGGCCGCCAGCCGCAGATAAAGAACCTGCATGTTTTCAAAGTTAATCTCTGGACCGGCGCGGCTTCGGCCGAGCGGGCCCCGGGGACGGAGGCGAGGCCCGCCCCTTAGAGCGGCTTCCGCCGGAAGCCGCGCGCGGGCCGCGAGGCCGGAGGCGATCTGCTGTGCAAGAGAGAGCGCCGAGACGTGGACGGAGAAAGCCGCTATGCGGCTTATCGGAGGACAGATGAGCCTTTTCAATAAAGTACTGATAGCCAACCGCGGCGAGATCGCCGTGCGGGTAATGCGCACGCTGCGGGAGATGGGCATCAAGTCGGTGGCGGTATATTCCGAGGCCGACCGCTCCTCGATGCACGTGCGCGAGGCCGACGAGGCGGTCTGCATAGGCCCCGGCCCCAGCCGGGAGAGCTACCTCAACATCCAGGCCGTTCTCTCCGCCGCGAAAGTTACGGGCGCTTCGGCGATACACCCGGGCTACGGCTTCCTCAGCGAGAACCCCGGGTTCTCCCGGGCCTGCGCCAAGGCCGGCATCGTCTTCATCGGCCCCTCGGCCGATTCCATAGAGCAGCTGGGCCACAAGGCCATGGCCCGCAAGATAGCCATGAAGGGAGGGGTCCCGGTCACGCCGGGAACCAAGGGCTGCGTGGAAAAGTCCGCCTGGGTCAAAGAGGCCGCGGCCATCGGCTACCCGGTGATGATAAAGGCGGCCGCCGGCGGCGGCGGCAAGGGCATACGCATCGTGCGCGAGGAGTCGCAGCTCAGGCACGAGGCCGAGATGGCCAGTTCCGAGGCGCAGGCCGCCTTCGGCAACGGCGAGATCTATTTCGAGAAGTTCATAGACTGCCCGCGCCACGTGGAGGTGCAGTTCGCGCGAGACTCCCACGGGAACGCCGTAGCCTTCCCCGAGCGCGACTGTAGCGTGCAGCGCCGCCACCAGAAGCTCATAGAGGAATCGCCTTCCCCGGCCGTGGACAAGGATCTTCGCGCCCGGCTGGCCGAGGCGGCGGTGAAGTTGGCCCACACGGCGGGATACGTAGGCGTCGGCACTGTCGAGTTCCTGATGGACAAGGACCGCAGCTTCTATTTCATGGAAGTGAACACCCGCCTGCAGGTGGAGCACCCGGTCACGGAGTACATAACCCGCACCGACCTGGTCAAGGAGCAGGTTCTCATCGCCGCCGGCGAGAAGATCTCCATCTCCGCCGCCCGCGCCCTGCAGTTCGAGGGACACTCGATAGAGCACCGCATCAACGCCGAGGACTTCACCCGCAACTTCGCGCCGACCGTGGGGCGCGTTGAGGAATGGTCCGTGCCGGGCGGCCCCGGCGTGCGGCTCGACACGCACATCTACCAGGGCTACCAGTTGCCCATCTACTACGACAGCATGCTGGCCAAGCTCATAATCTGGGCTCCCGATCGCAGGCAGGCCATAGCCCGCTCCAAGCGCGCGCTGGGAGAGTTCCGCGTCGGCGGGGTAAGCACCACCGTCGACGTGCACAAACTGGTGCTGGACCATCCGGACTTCGCCTCCGGGGAAGTGGATACCGGCTTCATGGCCAGGATGCTGGAGCCTAAGGCGTCCGCCGAGCCGGCCGCCGCGAAGTAAATGAATACCGCCGGAAAACTAAAAAGCCTGAAGAGGGCGCGGGCCTGGCGCCGCGCGCAGGCCCGCGCCGGCAAAAAAGTCGTCTTCACCAACGGCTGTTTCGATATACTCCACGCCGGGCACGTGGCCCTGCTGGAAAGATCCCGCTCGCTCGGCGGCGTCCTGGTCCTGGGCCTTAATTCCGACGCCTCGGTGCGCCGCCTCAAAGGCCCCTCCCGCCCGGTCAATAAGCTGGCCGACCGGGCGCGCGTGCTCTGCGCGCTGGCCTGCGTCGACGCCGTGGTGCCTTTCGGCGAGGATACTCCCGCGCGAACCCTGAAGGCGCTGCGGCCGGACGTGCTGGTCAAGGGCGCCGATTACGGCCATTCGGAGATAATAGGCAGGGAATACGCCGGCCGCACCGTCCGGGTCCCCCTGCTTAAGGGTCGCTCGACCACCGGGCTCATAAAGAGGCTGAAATAGCGGTTCTTCGTTGGCGGGACGGCCGGCTAATTTAATACAATTTGCACTCAATTCCGCGAGGTAAAAATGACGGACATCTTCGAAAAGTGCCGGAAATTCGACATAGTCGACCAGCTCAAAGCCGCCGGCATCTACCCCTATTTTAAGCAGCTGGAGAGCGAGCAGGCGCCCGAGGTGACGATAGAGGGCCGCCGGTTCATAATGTTCGGCTCCAATAATTACCTCGGCCTGGCCAACGACCCGCGGATGAAGAAGGCCGCTGTCGAAGCCGTAGAGAAATACGGCACGGGCGTCGCCGGCTCGCGCTTCCTCAACGGCAATACCGTCATGCACGCGGCGCTGGAACACAAACTCGCCGCCTTCAAGGGCCGCGAGGCGGCGCTGATCTACGCCACCGGCTACCAGATGAACCTGGGAGTCGTGTCGGCTCTGGTCGGCAAAGGCGACGTCGCCGTGGTGGACAAGCTCGACCACGCCAGCATACTCGACGGCTGCAAGCTCAGCAACGGCGAGGTGCGCCGCTTCAGGCACAATTCCCCCGCGGACCTCGACCGGGTCCTCTCCGCTATCGGCCCCAAGCCGGGCAAGCTCGTCATAGTCGACGGCGTTTTCTCTATGGAGGGAGACATCTGCCCCGTCCCCGAGATAGTCAAAGTCGCCAGGAAGCACGGCGCCCGCGTTATAGTGGACGACGCGCACGCCACCGGCGTGATGGGCAAGGGCGGCCGCGGCACCTGCGAGCATTTCGGCCTGGGTCACGGCGAGGTGGACCTGGTCGTCGGCACCTGTTCCAAGTCCTTCGCCTCGGTCGGCGGTTTCGTGGTCGGCGACGAGCGCGTCATCAATTACATACAGCACGTCTCCCGTTCCATGATCTTCTCGGCCGCGCTGCCGCCGGCTTCCGTCGCTTCCATCTCCAGGGCCATAGATATCATCGAGGCCGAGCCAGCGCGGATACAAAAGCTCTGGGAGAACTCCGATTATCTGCTCAAGCGGTTCAAGGAGCTCGGCTTCAATACCGGCGAGACGCAGACCCCCATAATCCCGATAATAATCGGCGACGACACCCGGACCTTCTCCATGTGGAAGGCGCTCTACGACGCCGGCCTGTTCACCACCCCGGTGGTCAGCCCCGCGGTGCCGCCCAAGCGCTCGCTGCTGCGCGTCGTGGTCTCGGCCACGCACACCCGCGAACAGCTCGACCGCGCCCTCGGCATACTGGAAGACTGCGCCAAGAAAGTGCTGAACGGCCGCCCGGCCGCCGCCAAATAATGCCGCTTACGCTGCAGGTCATAGACGAAGGCCGCCTGGCCGAGTTCGTGGATTTCCCTTTCCGCCTTTTCCGGGGGCATCCCTACTGGGTGGGCGACCTTAAAAAGGACACCGCCCGGCTGCTGGGGCCGGCCCATCCTTTCTGGGAGCACGCCGAGCGGCGGCTGTTCATGGCTTTCCGCGACGGCATCCCGGTGGGCAGGATAGCGTCCGTGATCAACCGGGCCCATAACGACTTTCACGGGGAACGCTGCGGTTTCTTCGGTTTCTTCGACTGCCAGGACGACCTGGCCGCCTCGCGGCTGCTCTTCTCCGGGGCCTCCTCCTGGCTGGCGACCAAGGGCATGGAGTTCGTCCGGGGGCCGATGAACCCCTCGACCAACGAGACCTGCGGCATGCTCTGCGAGGGGTTCGATTTCCCCCCCGCGATAATGACGCCCTATAACCCGCCCTATTACCTGCGGCTGGTGGAGGACGCCGGATTTGAGAAAGAGAAGGACCTCCTGTCCTGGAAGCGGCCCTCGGCGCCCGACCTGCCGCGCCGCTTCGAAAAAATAGCGGACCGGGTCGCGCGCGGCGGCCGCGTCGAACTTGATTTCGTGGACGTCAAAAGGATGGACGAGGCTCTCGCCGACCTCAAGGATATCTATAACTCCGCCTGGGACAAGAACTGGGGCTTCGTGCCGATGACCGACGCCGAGATAGACGAGCTGGCGCGGGGGCTCAAGCCCCTGCTCAGGCCCGATTATCTTTTCTTCGTGAAAGTGGAGGGTGTTCCCGCCGCCTTCTGCCTGCTGCTGCCCGATTTCAACGTGCCGCTCAAAGCCGCGCGCGGCACGCTGTCCAATCCGTTGACCCTGCCCGGCTTCCTGCTGGGCCTGCTCAGGATAAAGTCCGGCCGCCTGATGGCGCTGGGCGTGAAGAACGAGTTCCGCAACAGGGGTCTCGAGGTTCTGCTGATAAAGCAGGCCATACTCTCGTCGCGCAAGGTCGGCTGGGACTACGGCGAGCTGTCCTGGACGCTCGAGGACAATGAGAAGATCAACTCGATAATCGAGATGGTCGGCGGCCGCATCTACCGCAGGCACCGGATCTACCGGAAAGCCCTGTAATCATTCCGTAAAGAATCCTTAACCCGCGCCGGTTATAATATACTCATGAAATTCGCGGACCTGGATAAGCTCAAGCCGCGGGAGCCTGAAAGGCCGGCCCGGCTTTCCGTCCCTGATCCCTCCGCCGCCTCCCGGCCCCAGGTCCCGGTGCCTCCATCAGCGGCGGACGCTATGCCGCAGGGCTTGTCCTTGCCGTCCGCTGTGGCGCCGGTTCAGCCGCCCGTTCCCGCCGCTCCCCCGCCTTCCGAGACCGGCCGCATGATACGCCCGGCCCCGCGCGCCGGGGAGAATGAGAGCGCTCCCGAAGGGTCCAAAGGTCCGGACGGTCCCAGGGCCGCTTCCCTGCCGCCCAGGGAGCGCAGGAACCGCGGTCAGTCGAACGAAGCTCCGCGCCGCCCCCTGGAATCGCTGGAGGAGGACGCCTCGCTTGCCTATGCGCGCACGCTCAAGGCCGCCCGCGACCTGATAAACGGCCTGGACGGCCCCTTTCTGGACGGCTACGCCCGGGCCACGGCCGCGCTGGACGCCAATTACGCCTTGCTGGCCGAGGGGACGCTGCTGCTTAAGTACACCTTCCACGCCACCGCCGACAGTTATCTTTACGCTCATTGCGCCAATACGGCGATAATCGCGCAGGCCGCCGGCCTCGCGCTGAACCTGGGAAAGGAAGACCTGCGCCTGCTGGCTTTCGGCGCCCTGGCGCATGACGCCGGCATGACCGAGTTCGAGACTATGGTCGCGCGCGAAGTGAAGCTGGTCTCGGCCGAGCGGGACCGCCTGCGCCTGCACCCGGAGCTGGGAGCCGACAAACTCGACCGGCTGCTGGACGTCGATTACGGGGATAAGGAACGCCTTAAGAAGATAGTATCCCAGACCCATGAGAGGGCGGACGGGTCCGGCTATCCGGTCGGCCTGGCAGCGGGGGCGATAGACCCCCTGGCCCAGCTGATAGCCGCCGCCGACGTTTACGAGGCTCTGACCCATCCTCGCGGCTGGCGCGGGCCTATGGACCCCCACTCGGCCATGAAAGAGATGATAGACCGCTACGTCGGGGCCTTCGGCCAGCGCGCCGTGCGCGGCCTGGTTTCGGCGCTGACCGTTTACCCCCCTAATTCCTTCGTCATGCTTTCGACGGGGGAGATCGCCAGGGTCATCATGGTCAACCGGCGCCTGATTACCCGGCCGGCGGTCGAGATCGTTCTCGACGCCGATTTTATTGAGATGGCGCCCCAGCGGGTAGACCTTGCCGAGCATCCTCTTACGGCCGCGGATCGCGAGGTCCCATGGAGCGAGATCGCCGCCAGGGCGCCGGCCTTCGCGGCGCGCTACGAGCTGGCGCGCTGGTGGCGCGACTGGTGATGGAACGGAAACTCCTGCTCATCGAAGAGGAAGGTTATATCGTCTCCCGGCTTGAGGAGATGTTCCGCGATTTCCAGGAACTGTCGGTCAGCCGCACCGACGACGCCGAAGAGGCGCGCCTCCTGCTCGCCGATAACTCTTACGATATCGTTATATCCGATATCTATGTGCGCGGGGCCTCGGGCCTGGAGCTGTCCCACCGCGCGCTCAAGACCAACCCGAAGTGCTGCGTAATAGTGATAAGCGGGGTGGACAATGAGGACCTGGCTAAAAAGGCCGTCGCCGAGGGCGCCTACGACTATGTGATCAAGCCGCCCTCGCTCGACAAGATCTCCAGCCTGCTCAAGCTCTACCTGAAGTTCAACCGATAAGGAAAACTATTGCGGGGGCGTGCCTCCCCCGAATGTTTCCTTATTCGCCGATTATTTTTTTGAGTATACGGAAGGGGCGCAGGAGGCGGGTCCAAAGGCCGGCGCGGCCGTAGCGGCGCCTGAGGAATTCGCTGCCGGGGAAGAAGGCCAGGCCCAGGAGTTCCGGTCTGTGCAGCACCGGCAGGAAGTATTCGAGCGCTGTCGAATGGCGCTCCGCCGCCCGGCGGAAGAAGCCCGCCTGCAGCCTCCCAAACCCTCTCGGCGCAAAGGCCGCCATCTCCGCCGCCTTGAAAGCCCCGGGCTGATGGCGCAGCGTCGCCTCCAGCGCGGCCGTCATGGCCGGCCGCAGGCGGAACCTGTCGCATTCCAGCTGTACGCTTTTCAGGAACAGCCCCCGGCCTCTTTTGCGCGAGGCCCATTCCGCCAGCCGGGCCAGGTCGGCCGCGGCTTTCGGTCCGAATTCCCCGTGGTGAAGAAGAGGATGGCAGGCCAGGTGGGTGAAGAGGTGCTCCGGCGAAAGGGCCCGCAAGCCGTCCGCGGCCTGTACCGCGCCTTTAAGGAAATAAGAAGCCCTGGTTCGGGCGTGCCAGAGACCGGTGTGGATGTCCGCTATGACCGGCGGTGAGGCGGGCCCGCTCTCCCGGAACCAGGCCTGATTGCTGTCCGGCATGGGCGAAAAGCCCAGCTCTATCAGCGCGGCTTCCAGTTTTTCCTTTTCCGCGGGGGAGACAAGGATGTCCATATCCGACATCTCCCGCTCGTCCGGCCGGAAAACCCCCAGCGCCAGCAGCGCCGCCCCTTTGAGCAGCGCCGCCCGCAAGCCGCGCTTGAGGGCCTCCGCGAATATTTCCTCCGCGGCGCCCATCAGCAGCAGGTTCCTGGCCAGGATGTCCGAAGTCATTTTGCCGGCGCCGTTACCAGTATCTGTTTGGGGCTGGCGGGGAGCGGGATGGCGAGGCGGCCGGTGCCGCAGGCCAGTTCCAGAACTGGGCCGCGGGCGGCGCGGGCCAGGGCGAGGTAATGCTTGTCGTCGCCGGGGTTGGCGAGGTTGTCGCGGTCGTAGTGGAGGCCGCTCCAGTAGACCTGGGTGCCGTCGGGGATAGTGTGCTTTATTTTTTTCATATGGAATAACTATCGGGGTCCTGTCGGCGGTTCGCTTCGAAAAAACAGCGTCGCGCACAGCGTGCGGGCGCTTCCCGCTCTCGCCGCGAGCGCTCGTCCGCGCCTCCGCTTAGCTGCGGCGCGGACTCCGTAAGCTAGCGGCTCCGAAGGGTTTTTTTCGCGAATCCGCCGCCACTACCATTGTCTCCTTATCGAAAGAACTCAATCCAGTTTGAGGCCGGTGCGGGAGACGCGGGCCTCGAGGGCGGCGAGCTTCTCCGGGGTGCCGATGTCGGCCCAGTAGGTGCCGTCGGCGCGGAAGGGGCGTATCTTCTCGCCTATCTTGGCCAGGCGGATGTAGGCGTTGGTCATTGAGAACGCGCCTTCCTCGGTCAGCTTGGGGAAGATGGCGGGCGAGATAACGTGCGCGCCGCTGAAGGCCAGGGCGTCGGCCTTACAGGGCTTGTGGGCCCAGCGGGTCTCCTCCTTGCCGCGCCAGCCGCGCAGGCGGCCCTCCTTGTCGAAGAGGAATTTGCGCGCGGTGGGGCGGTCGATGACGGCCAGGGTGGCCAGCGCGCCGTTCTCCAGGTGCGCTTTGTACATAGCGCGCAGGTCCATCTCCGTATAGACATCGGCGTTGTGGACGAAGAAGGGTTCGGGGCCGTCGAGCAGAGGCGCGGCGCGCTTGAGGCCTCCGCCCGTTTCCAGCGGCTGTTCGCGTTCATATGAAAAAGAGACCTTCGCGCCGAAATTATTGTTGGCGCGCAGGAATTCCTCTATCTGCTCCGGGAAGTGATGGAGGTTTATGACGAAATCGTCCGCCCCGGCGGCCATGAGCCGCCGCATGGTTATCTCGAGCATGGTCTTCCCGCCGGCCGTTATCAGCGCCTTGGGTTTGGAGTCGGTAAGCGGGCGCAGACGGGTGCCCAGGCCGGCCGCCAGTATGAGGGCCTTCACTTGTCCACCGCTATGGCGCCCGTGAATTTGCGTTCGAGTTCGCGGTGGTTGAGCTCGGTCTCGGCCTTGCCGTTCTCTTTGAGGTGCTCGACCAGGCGCTCGGCGCAGTAAACTGAGCGATGACGGCCGCCGGTGCAGCCGAAAGAGATCATAAGGTCGGTGAAATTGCGCGACCGGTAGCTGTCTATGGCCGAATCTATCAGCGCGAAGATATGGGAGAGGAACTCTTTGGTTTCCGGGATTCCATCGAGATATTCCTTCACCGGCTTGTCCATGCCGGTCAGCGGCATATAGCGCTCCTCGCGGCCGGGATTGGGCAGGCAGCGGCAGTCGAAGACGAAGCCGCCTCCGTGGCCCTTATCGTCCGTCGGCACGCCCGCGCGATAGGAGAAGCTCATGATGCGCGCGGTCAGGCCCAGCTTCGGCTTGCCGAACTGGCGCAGGTGGGTGGAGCCGGCCATGGCCTTGAAGATCCGCATAAGTTCCGGCAGCTTGACCGGCACCTCCGCCTTGCGCAGCAGCCATTCGATGTTCTTGACGGCGTAGGGCACGCTCTGCAGGAAATGTTCCTTGCGCTCGTAGAAGCCCCGCAGTCCGTAAGCGCCAAGAGCCTGCAGGATGCGCACGTAGACGAAGCCGTAGAAGTGGCGCATGAACTTCTCGCGGTCCAGCTTCGAGACTTCCATGGCGCGGTCGATGTAATAGTCCAGCAGTTCCTGGCGCGCCTTGGGCGGGAGATCCGCCTTGGCGTCGTAAAGTATCGACGCTATGTCATAATGCGGCGGTCCCTTGCGGCCGCCCTGGTAGTCGATGAACCAGGCGCCGCCGCCGCGGAGCATGATGTTGCGGGACTGGAAGTCGCGGTAGAGGAAGCCGTCGTGGCCCGCCTCGAGCAGGAAGTCTGTGAAGGTCTTGAAGTCGTCCTCCAGCTTCTGCTCGTTGAAGGGGATCTTGGACAGGCGCAGGAAATAGTACTTGAAATAGTTGAGGTCCCACATCATCGACTGCCGGTCGAAAACGCCGCGGGGATGGCAGGCCTTGTAGTCCAGGCCCTTGCCGGCTTTGAACTGGAACTTGGGCAGCCAGTCCAGCGCCTTCTTGTACTCGGCCTTGACCCTCTCGGGGAAGACCGTGCCCGTGCGCTCTTTCTGCAGGAAGCCGAACAGCGTGGTGCCGCCCAGGTCCTCTTCCAGGTAGACGCCGTTGGCTGCGTCGGCGGCGTAGATCTCCGGGACGGGCAGGCCTTCCCTGCGGAAGTGGCGCGAGAATTCCAGGAAAGCGGCGTTCTCCAACTTGTCGGGGCCGATGGCGCCGATGACCGACCGGCCGGCGGCGCGCAGGCGTATGAGGGTGCGGGCCGAGCCGTCGCCCTTGAGGGGCTCCGAAGCCTCTGGCTCTATGCCGTAGGTCTTCTTGAACAGCGCCCGGAGGTTCTGCTCCGAGATTGCCGACAGGTTCTCTTTATTTTCCGTTCCCGCCTGTTCCGCCATATTCGCCTCCGATGTGTTTTGCCAATGGAAAGTATACTTAAAATTCGGCCCGCCGGGCGTCGGTGCGCTTCAACTCATCTAAAATGTTCCCCAACTGGGGCTCGTCAACTCATCTAAAA
>CAZVWK010000041.1:0-17513 GCA_964631475.1 uncultured Elusimicrobiaceae bacterium
GCGGACATTTCTAAATGCCGCTACTACCGGACATTTCTATTTGCTTGCAACAGCCAGGGCGGCCGGCCCGCCCGTCTTCCCGCCTTTTGTTATAATTTGTGCATGGTCAAACTATCCCGCCTCAACGCCAATCTCCTCAAAGCCCACTACGCCGTGCGCGGCAAGATCGTCATCCGCGCCCAGGAGCTGGAAAAACAGGGCCGCCATATAACCTATTGCAATATCGGCAATCCCCAGGCGCTCAAGCAGCGGCCGCTCACCTTCGTGCGGCAGGTCCTGGCGCTGGTCGAGTACCCCGAACTGCTCGACAGACCGGAAACGGCCGCCGTCTTCCCCGCGGACGCCGTGCGCCGCGCGCGGATGATACTGGAAAAGAACCCGGCCGGAATGGGGGCCTATACGCAGAGCGCCGGCATGCCGTTCATAAGGCAGGCCGTGGCGGACTTTATATCCAGGCGCGACGACATCCCGGCCGACCCGGACAGGATACTGCTGACCGACGGCGCCAGCAAGGGCGTGCAGTCGGCCATGACCATGCTGACCAGCGGCCCGGACGACGGATTCATGATACCGATACCGCAGTACCCGCTTTACAGCGCCACCATAGACCTTTACGGCGCGCGGCAGGTGAATTATTTCCTCGACGAGGCAGGCGGCTGGCAACTCAACGAGGAGGAACTGAAGCGTTCCGTGGCCGAAGCCCGGGCGCAGGGAACGAACCCGGTCGCGATAGCCGTCATAAACCCCGGCAACCCCACGGGAGCCGTGCTCTCGCGCGAGAACATCATCATGGTCATCCGCTTCGCGAAAGAGAACGGCCTGGCCATACTGGCCGACGAGGTCTACCAGGAGAACATCTACGGCGAGGGGCTCAGGTTCCACTCCTTCGCGCGCGTTATGCACGAGCTCAACGAGACGGACGTGACCCTTTTCAGCTTCCACTCCGTCTCCAAGGGCTTCCTGGGAGAGTGCGGCCACCGCGGCGGCTACATGGAAGTGCGCAACATGCCCGCCGATGTCTGGACCGAACTGATAAAGTTGCAGTCGATAGGGCTCTGCTCCAACACTGCCGGACAGGTCGTGACCTATCTGATGACAGATCCGCCGAAACCCGGCGACGAGAGCTTCGAACTCTACGAGCGGGAGAAGAACGCCATCCTCGGCGACCTGCGCGAGAAGGCCCGCATACTGGGCGAGGGGCTCAATTCCATCGAGGGAATGAGCGTATCGGTGCCGCAGGGCGCGATGTACGCCTTCGTCAAATTCGACCTCCCGCACCCCGAAGGGACCGACCCGGAGAAGATGACCCCGTCCGAGCGGCACAAGTACGAATCCGCCCGCGACTCCAGGTACTGCCTGCGCCTCCTGGAAGAGACCGGCATCTGCGTGGTCCCGGGCTCGGGTTTCGGCCAGCGGCCAGGCACGCTTCATTTCCGCACGACCTTCCTCCCCCCCAAAGAGGAGATCAGCTCCCTGGTGGAAAATATGCGCAGGTTCCACTCCTCCTACAGGGCGAAACTGCTGCATGGCGCCGTTAAGTCCGCCTGATATTTGATATCATTTCCCCCTATAGAAAAGAGACCCGGAGGCTATCATGATGAGCGTATCGGTAAAATGCCCGCATTGCGGCAAGTCCCTGATGGACCCGTCCAAGAAGCTTAACGACAAGCCGGCCATAGCCGTGCGCCTGACCTACGCGGGCAAGAACGCGCCCCTCTACCTCAGCTCCCTCTACGGGAGCTACGACGTGGAAGTCGGCCTCTCCATACCCCTGTCCAAGATCGCCGGCTTCCGCTGCCCTCACTGCAAGTCAGACCTCAAAAGCACCCGCAAGTGCGACATCTGCTCGGCGCAGATGGTGGCTTTCGACCTCAAGCAGGGCGGCCAGGTCCAGATCTGCTCCCGCAGGGGCTGCAAGAAGCATATCCTGGAATTCCAGGACCCCAGCAACGAGTTGCAGGCCTTCTACAAGTCCTACGTAAAATCCTTCAAGTGAGGTAGCGGTTGGAATCACAACACGCCAGGGCCCGGCTGCGCTTCGCTCTGTTCGCGCTGGTCTTTTTCGGCGCTCTCGGCGGCGCCGCCTGGTACATGATCTCGGGCGGCCGACCCCCCGAGCCGGGCGGCGTGGTCTCGGACGAGGTAACCCTGCCCGCCGCGGTCCCGTCGCCCGCCTCCGGCGCCCCTTCCGAGGGCGCCGCCCCCGGAGTAGGCCTTTCGATAGAGGGTTCCGCCTATTTCAAGCGCCAGGTCACCCGCTCGCTGCGGCTGATCTGGAACTACGACAAGGAAGCTTTCAACTTCATCCGCAAATACGTCTACGTGGTGCGCAGCGCCGACAAGACCGCCTTCGGCATGCACGCGGGCGTGCCGACGGTCTTCATATCCGAAGCAAACACCTACAAGTCCGACGCCTGGTGCGCCGGCATAATAGCCCATCACGCCTGGCACTCCTACTTCAGGGCCGCCTCCCGCGCCGCCGGAGGTCGGCGCGGCGCCCCCCCTCCTCCCGGAGAGAGGGCGGGATGGATAGACAACAGGGTCCCCAACCCGCTGGAATTCGACATTACCACGCTGCGGGACATAACGGCCCAGGAAGCCAGGGCCGACGAGTTCCAGCTCCGGGTGCTGGGAGCCGTCGGAGCCTCGCGCGCCGAGCAAGACCGGGTCAGGCGCAGGGACCCCCGCGACCTCTCCGTCAGCCACGACGGCAGCTACTCCTCCAAACCGTGACGCAGGAAGCCCCCGGACCCCTCTCCCTGGGCCGCCTCAGGCTGCGCAACGGCCTCTGGCTGGCCCCCATGGCCGGCATCACAAACGGCCCGTTCCGGCTGCTCTGCGCCAGCGGCGGCGCGGGACTGGTAGTCACCGAGATGGTCTCGGCCGACAGCCTACGCTACGGCAACCGCAAGTCGATGCGCATGCTCGACATCACGCCCGGCGAGCGCCCGGTCGCCATACAGATATTCGGGGCCGACCCCCGGGCCATGGCGCTGGCCGCCAGGCTGGCCGAGGAGGCCGGCGCCGATGTTATCGATATAAACGCCGGCTGCCCGGTAAAGAAAGTCCTCAAGGCCGGCGCGGGTTCGGCCCTCATGAAACGGCCGGGGCTCCTGGCAGACATCGTCGCCGCGGTCGTAAACGCGGTCAAGGTCCCCGTGACTGTGAAGACCCGCGTAGGACTCAAGGCGGGGACCGCGCTCGGCCCGGAGCTGGCCAGGATAGCCGAAGGCGAGGGAGCGGCCGCCGTCGTACTTCACGGGCGCTACGCCGAAGCCTTCCACACGGGACCCGTGGACCTGGAAGCCGTCGCGGCCACGGCCGCCGCCGTCAAGATACCGGTCATTGGCAACGGCGGGGTGAAGGACGCGGCGACGGCCGGGGCCCTGCTGGCGGCCGGCTGCGCGGGGGCGGCGATAGGCCGCGCCGCGGTGGGCAACCCCTTCGTTTTCTCCGATATCGCGGCGGGCCTGGCCGGCCGCCCCGTCGGCGCGCGCAGCCCGGAGGACGGGCTGAAGCTGTTCCTGGAATTCCTGGAGCTCAACTGCGGCATATACGGGCCGGAGAACGGCGTGGTCCGGGCCCGCAAGCTCATAGGCTACTGGCTCAAGGGCCTCAAGGGCGCCGCGGCGCTGCGCGGGTCCTTCATGGAGAAGAAGACCCTTAATGAGGCCAAAGCCCTTTTGGTAGAATATCTCCATTCCGCCCGCCGGTAAGGTCCCCTTTATGGCACAGACAGAAACAGCCGACACCCCCCTCATGCAGCAGTACCATGCGCTCAAGCGCGAGCATCCCGGCTCCATACTCTTCTTCCGCCTGGGCGATTTCTACGAGATGTTCGACGCCGACGCCAAGGCGGCCAGCCAGCTGCTGGGAGTCGTGCTCACCTCGCGCCACGGCGCGCCGATGTGCGGCGTGCCCTACCACTCCTCCGCCTCGTATATCTCCAGGCTGCTCAAGGCCGGCCGGCGCGTGGCCATCTGCGAGCAGGTAGCCCCCTCCGGGGAGGAGGCTAAGAAGTCGAAGCTCTTCCGCCGCGAGATAGTGCGCGTCATGACGCCGGGCACCATAGTCGAGGACGAGCTGCTGCAGTCCAAGACGGCCTCTTACCTGGCCTCCCTGCACATCGACATAGTAGGCTGGGGCCTGGCCTGGATAGACGCCTCCACCGGTGAATTCCACGCCGCGCAGAACGTCAACGACCCGCGCCTCTACGCCCTGCAGTCGCTGCTCTCAAAGATCTCCCCGGCGGAGATAGTCTCCTCTGCCGAGACGGCGGCGAAGCTCGAAGCCGCGGGCCTAGTTCCGCCCGGCGCCATGCTCACCCCCTATTTCAAACCCGAAGGAGGAGAACTGCCCTGGCAGCGCGGCGCGGTCTGGCGGAACAACAACCTGGCCGCCAGGACCGCCGCGAGCGCGGTTAATTACCTGCGCGAAACGCAGCCGGGCCTTAAAGAGACATTCTCCCCCTCCTTCTTCGAGCCGGGCGGCCGCCTGCAGCTCGACGAGTCGGCCATAAAGACGCTCGATATAGTCAGCTCGGAGGGCGGAAACGACGCCAACACGCTCTGGGGCGCGCTGGACCTGGGCCGCACCTCGATGGGCTCGCGCCTGCTCAAGAAATGGCTGCTCGAGCCGCTCTGCGACCTGCCGGCCATAAAGGCTAGGCACGATTTCACCGGCTTCCTGGCCGAAGACCGCGAGGCCCGCGAATCCCTGGCCGCGCTGCTGGCGCAGGTGCCGGACATAGAGCGGGTGCTGGGCCGCGTGGCCAACGCCAGCGCCTCGCCGCGCGACGCCGCGGCCGTGCGGCGCTCGCTGTCCCAGCTGCCCAGGCTAAAGATGCTGCTCACCTCCCCCGCCTTCTTCGCGAAGGCCCCGGGCCTGGCCGGTACCCTGGAAGAGGTCTCGAAACCCCTCAACGCCCTGCGGGAGCTGCTGGAAAAGTCCCTCTCTGAAACTCCCCCCGCCAAACTCTCGGACGGCGGGGTGATAAAGGACGGCTGCAGCGCGGAGCTCGACGAACTGCGCTCCGTCCGCAAGAACAGCCAGAAACTGCTCGTGGACATAGAGCTGAAGGAAAAAGAGAAGACGCAGATCCCTTCGCTAAAGGTCGGCTTCAATTCCGTTTTCGGCTATTACCTGGAAGTCACCCGCACCCACCTGTCCAAGGTCCCCCACTATTTCGTGCGCAAGCAGACGCTGGTCAACGCGGAGCGCTTCATAACCGAGGAACTCAAAGTCCTGGAGGGAAAGATACTCGGCGCCGAGGAGCGCATGAACCGGCTGGAGACGCACCTGTTCGGCGAACTGCGCGCGGAACTGCTCTCCCGCCTCTCCGCCCTGCGCTCCTTCGCCATGACCGCGGCGGAGCTGGACGCTTTCCTGGCGCTGGCCGAGAGCGCGGTGAAATACGACCTGGTCCGGCCCGAGATGACCTGCGGCGGCGAGCTCCGGATAGAGGAAGGCCGCCACCTGGTGGTGGAGCGGCTGCTGCCCGCGGGCGCTTTCGTCCCCAACGATATCGAGCTCGGCGGCGAGGGCCCGCAGCTGATGATCCTGACCGGCCCCAACATGAGCGGCAAGAGCGTCTACCTGCGCCAGAACGCGCTGATAGTGCTGATGGCGCAGGCGGGCTCCTTCGTGCCGGCGAAATCGGCCGTCATCGGCGTGACCGACCGCATCATGACCCGCATCGGCGCGCAGGATAGGCTGTCGCGCGGCGAATCCACCTTCATGGTGGAGATGCGCGAGACGGCCTCCATCCTCAACCTCGCCGGACCGCGCAGCCTGCTGCTGCTCGACGAGGTCGGCCGCGGCACCTCCACCTTCGACGGCATCTCCATAGCCTGGGCCGTGGTGGAATACCTGCACAGGGCCGCCCTCGGAGAGCGCGGCACCGACAGCGGACATAGCCGACCTGTTCCGGCCGAGGGCGGCCCCCGCGTGCTTTTCGCGACGCATTATTTCGAGCTGACGGAGCTGGCCGAGAAATACGCCGGCATAAAGAACTTCAACGTCGCGGTCAAGGAATGGACCAATACCGCCGGCAGGACCGAGGTGGTGTTCCTGCACAAGATAACCGCCGGCCCGGCCGACAAGTCCTACGGCATACACGTGGCGCAGCTGGCCGGCCTGCCGGAGTCCTGCGTGGCGAGGGCGCGCGAGATACTGCGCGAGCTGGAATCGCGCAACCGCATAGAGGCGGCCCCGGCCGGCGACAGCCTGCCGCCGCTGCTGCCGATGTTCTCCGCCCACCCGCTGCTCGACGAGATAAAGCTCTGCGACCCGGACCGGATGACGCCGCTGGAGGCGCTCAGGACCGTAGCGGAGTGGAAGAAGCGGGCGCATTGATCCAGGTCCCGCGCAAATAAAAAAGCCGGGCGGCCAACCCGGCTTTTTTATTTTTACGGTCCCGGGGATTCAGGAAAAGGATTTCAGGACCGCCTCCAGCTCGTCGTACATGAACGGCTTGCTGAGCACCCCGGCGGCGCCTTTGCCCATAAGCTGCTCTTTCAGGGGCTCCTGCTGCACGGCCGTGACCATGACCACTTTGGCGCCCGGGTCGAGAGCCCGGATCTCCCCCAGCGCTTCCAGCCCGGTCTTGCCCGGCATTATCATGTCCATCAGGACCAGGTCCGGCGACGTCTCCGCGAAGAGCCTGACGCCGTCGGAGCCGTCGCACCCTTCGCCGACCACCGCGTGCCCCATCTCGGTCAGCAGGTCCTTTATCATGCCGCGGGTCAGTTCGCTGTCGTCGACTATAAGAATTCTCATCGCCCTTCCCCCTGCGCGCCCTCAGCCGTCGAGCGCGTAATTCGGCGTCTCCTTGGTGACGCGCACGTCGTGGACGTGGCTTTCCCTGAGCCCCGCCCCCGAGATCCTCACGAACCGCGCCCTGCGCCGGAGCTCGCCCAGGCTCCGGCAGCCGCAGTAGCCCAGCCCGGCGCGCAGGCCGCCGGTAAGCTGATGCACTATCGCGGACAGCGGCCCCTTATAGGGGACCTGCCCCTCGATCCCCTCCGGCACCAGCTTGTCTTTTTCCACGCCGGCCTGGCCGTAGCGGTCCTTGGAGCCCGCCTCCATCGCGCCGACCGAGCCCATGCCGCGGTAAGCCTTGTAGCTCCGGCCGTGATAAAGGATGATGTCGCCCGGCGCTTCCTCGGCGCCGGCCAGCAGCGTGCCCAGCATGACGCAGTCCGCCCCCGCCGCCAGCGCCTTTGTGACGTCGCCGGAGAACTTTATTCCCCCGTCGGCTATCACCGGCACCCGTCCTTTGGCCGCGCGCGCGCAGTCGCGCACGGCGGTCAACTGCGGCACCCCGACCCCGGAAACTATACGCGTCGTGCAGATGGAACCGGGGCCTATGCCCGCCTTTATGGCGTCGGCGCCGGCGCGTATGAGGTCGCGCGCGCCCTCGAAGGTGGCCACGTTGCCGGCTATGACCTCCACGCCGAAGCGGCGCTTGACCTCTTTGAGCGTGCGCAGGACATTGGCCGAATGGCCGTGCGCGGAATCGAGCGAAATGACGTCGGCCCCGGCTTTGACCAGTTCGCCGGCGCGCTCGACGGCCTCGTCGCCGGCGCCGATGGCCGCGCCCACGCGCAGCCGGCCGGCCTTATCCTTGCAGGCGGCCGGGTACTGCTTGCGGTTGAGTATGTCGCGGACGGTGATCAGACCCTTGAGTTCGCCGTTGCGGCCGACCAGCGGGAGCTTCTCTATGCGGTGCCGCTGCAGCAGCAGTTCCGCCTGCTCCAGCGTGGTGCCCGGGCGCGCGGTTACGAGCTTCGTGGTCATCGCGGTGGAAACTTTTTTGCCGAGGTCCCGCAGGAAGCGCAGGTCGCGGTTGGTCAGCAGGCCGACCAGCCGGCCGCGTGAAACCACCACGGCGCTCGAGACGCCGCGCCTGGCCAGCAGGGCAACGGCGTCGGAGAGGCGCTCGTCGGGAGAGATGGTCAGCGGGTCGGTGATGACGCCGCTCTCGTGCTTCTTGACCCTGGCCACATGCTGCGCCTGCTCGCGCGGGCTCATCGCCCGGTGTATGATGCCCAGGCCTCCCTCGCGGGCCATCGCTATGGCCAGCGGGGCTTCGGTCACGGTGTCCATCGCGGCCGAGACCAGCGGCATATTGAGCTTTATGGCGGCCGTCAGCCGGGTGGAGATGTCCGTGCCTTTCGGCATGACGGAAGACTTCGAGGGGACCAGAAGGACGTCGTCGAAGGTAAGGCCTAAACGGATATTGTCCTGAAGCACCGGGAGCCTCCTTGGCGGCTTTGACAGAGTTTATCTATTAACCGGCCGGCTTTTCAATCGCGAAACCTCGCGGAACCGCTGCGGAGGCGGAAAGCGCAGTAAAAATCCCGGCTCCCCCATCTTTTGGCCCATGCTCGGCGGGACCTTGGGCCCAAGCCCCGGTCCGCGCTATATATTATAATTTAGAAGCCGGCGCGGGCCGGCAAGGAGAAAATATGCGTTCAGCCGCCGCCCTAGTTCTTATATCCTCTCTCTTTACCGGCGCTTTCGCCGCCGTGGACCAGCTCGAAGAAAGGGCCGGCTACACCGTAGGGACGGCACCGGTGCCCAAGCCTCCTTTCCCGCGGCCGGTGCAGCCGCCGGTTACGCCGGCAACGGTCATAGCCGAGTACGCGGACCACGGCGAGTACACCTTCCAGAGCGAGGCCGAAGAGGCGATGGAAACCCGCCTGGCCGCCTTCAGGGCCGCCGGCATAGGCACGCTGGGCGGGCGCACGGTAAAGAAAGCCAACCGCTGGTCCTTCGTCATAGAATATCTCCCGCAGGTGCAGCACGCGGCCGCGATGCCGCCGGCCGTCATACTGGCCGCCTACGAGAGCCCGGTCCCCTACTGGCTGGAGCGCGAGGCCGAAGAGGCCGCCGCCAGGGTCCGTGGAGCTATGTCCGCGGGAGGCCTGTCTCCGCTGGCGGCCAAAGTTTACAAGAGCGGCAGGGACTACGCCTTCCGCGTCGATTACGCCGTAAAGGACCTGATGAGGAACCAACCCTCCTACGATATAGCGATAAAGTCCTTCGACCACGGGGACTACACCTTCGAAAGCGACGCCGAGGAAGCCGCGCCGGGCCTGCTGTCGGACATGCGGCGCGCCGGACTGGCGCCGATAGCGGCCGCGCCGTACCGGGGCGCCGACCGCAGGTGGCGGCTGCGCGCCGACCACGCCGTACGCGTCAACAAGGGCCCCGCGCGACCCCTGCACTCCATCTCCCGCTACGAGCCCGGGGAAAAGTTCACCTTCGACAGCGGCGCCCTGGAAGCCGCCGGGGAAACGGCCGCGAAGTTCGGCGCCGCAGGGGTAAAAGCCGTCCACTACTGGGCGCGCAAGGCGGACAGGGACTACGGCTTCGGCCTGGATTTCATCGTCCGCAATATCTACTCCGGCCACACGGTCACGCCGTCTGCCAGAGTGCTGACCTACGCGTCGCCAGCGACTTTCGCTTTCGAGAGCGAGGCCGAAGAGGCGCTCGAGGCCAAGAAGGACGCTTTCGACGGCCAGGGCCTGCCGGCCGTAGGCGGAAGGACCTTCAGGACGGGCCGCGACTACTCTTTCTCTCTGGACTACCTGTCCACAGCCGGCCGATGAGCGTAAAAGTACTGCCCGAAGCGGTGGCCGCCAAGATAGCGGCCGGCGAGGTCATCGAGCGGCCGGCCTCGGTGCTAAAGGAACTCATAGAGAACTCGCTTGACGCCGGCGCGTCCAGGGTCAGCGTCTCGGCCGAAAAAGCGGGCAAGGCCCTGATCCGGGTCAACGACGACGGCGCCGGCATGTCGCCGGAGGACCTGCGCCTGTCGGTCATGCGGCACTCCACCAGCAAGATCGCCGCCTTCGAGGACCTCGACTCTCTCTCCACCTACGGCTTCCGCGGAGAGGCGCTGTTTTCCGCGCTGGCGGTATCCAGGCTTAGGATAACCACCTGCCGCGCCGGCGACGAAGCGGCCTCTTTCATCGAAGGCGATTCCGGGGAACTGCGAGCGGAGGGCAAGGCCCCGCCGGCCCGCGGTACCACGGTCGAGGTCCGCGACCTTTTCTTCAACGTGCCCGCGCGGCTCAAATTCCTGCGCGGCGACCATTCGGAACGCGCCCACCTGATACGCGCGGTGGAAGAGGCCGCCCTGGCCAATCCCGGCGTCTCTTTCTCGCTGGAAGTGGACGGCGCGGAGGTCTTCTCGCTCAAGGCCGACAAAGGTCCCTGGGAGACCGCCTGCCTGGCCCGCGCCCGGGAACTGCTGGGCGGCAAGGTGGCCGAAGGCCTGACCGCGCTGGAACAGAACGCCGGGGAACTTTCCCTGCGCGCGCTGTTCTCGCTGCCCGATTCGCTCTACGCCACACGGCAGAACCAGTTCTTCTTCGTCAACCGCCGGCCGGTCTCGTCGAAGACCCTGCAGCAGGCGCTCTACCGCGGCTACGACATCATGCGCGGCGGCAAGCACCCGGCCTGCGCCGTTTACCTGGACCTGCCGCCGGCCGAAGTGGACGTGAATATACACCCGCGCAAAGCCGACGTGAAGTTCCGCGCCGAAGGCGCCGTCTTCAAGTTCGTCTCCGGCGCCGTCAACTCGCGGCTGCTGAAGACTCAGCGGGCCTCGGCGGCAATAGACCCGGGCGCCGCATCGGCTGGGGACCCCATGCGGCATGGCGTCCCGGCGCAATCCGCCGCGCCGTCGGCCGAAACCCGCGGCGTCTTCGGCGCGGGCGAACCGCCTGCCGGGACCGCGGAAACCGAGTCCGTCGCCGGCTCCCTTTTCGCCGCCGAAACGGCTCCGGGCGAAAGCGGCCCGTCGTGGTACCGGCCGCCGGTCAATTATCTCGGCCAGCTCTCGAAGAGCTACCTGGTCTTCGAATCGGGCGGCGGGCTACTGGTGGTGGACCAGCACGCGGCGCAGGAGCGGGTGCTTTTCGAGAGGTACATGGACGAACTGGTGCTGGGGAAGATAAGGGTGCAGCCGCTGGTGATCCCCGTATCCGTGGAACTGTCGGCTTCGCAGGCGGAGAACATCATGCGCTGGCAGGACTGGCTCAAGGGCGCCGGCTTCGAGATAGGCCGCTCGGGCCCGACCCATATGCTGCTGCACGCCACCCCGGCCCTTTTCTACTTCAGCCAGGAGGCCGCGCAGGAACTTTTCGGCTATCTATCGGAGGTTCTGGGAGAGCCTTCCCGGTCGGACGAGGCCCTCAAGCGCAGCACCATCGCGACGATGGCCTGCAAGAAATCCGTAAAGGCCCGCGATTTCCTTAAGCCCCAGGAGGCGCAGCGCCTCATCGAGGACCTTAAAGCGGCCAAGGACAGCTTTCACTGTCCGCACGGCCGCCCGACGCTGTTCCACATAGGGCGCCCCGAACTGGCCAGCAGGTTCCAGCGCACCACCGTCATCTGAAAGGGGGATGGAAGGCCGCCTCCCCGCCCGCGGCGAGGCAGAAATGCTCTCCGGGCGGGCGGCGCCCGCCGCAGCGGGGAATTCCCTCCCCGCCGGACGAAGGCTGACAGGTACGCCGCCAGCCAGGGCGGCAGCCCGGCGGTCCGCACGGCTTTGAGCGTATCCCCGGCGTTCATCGTAAGCCCGGGCTCATTTCGCCGGTGAGGACGAGCGCACGGCCCAGCGCAGCTTGGCGCAGGCGGAGCGGGGATTGGAGCGGCGCTCGGCGGGCGAAGGCCGCGCGGGCGTCTGGGAGACGGAGGAGTAGGTCCCCCCCTCCTCTCCCCTGAAAAACGATTTCTTCACCCGCCTGTCCTCGCCGGAGTGGAAAGAGAGTATCGCGGCGCGGCCGCCGGGCTTCAGGCACCACGGCAGCACGGCCAGGAAACGGTCCAGCGCGGCGAACTCCTCGTTGACCTCTATGCGCAGCGCCATGAACACGCGCTGCAGGGATTTTTTTACGGCCGCCTCGTCCGGCGCGGGGGCCGCGGACTTAAGGCCGGCGCGCACGACCGCGGCCAGGGCCGAGGTCGTCGCCGGCGGCGGCGCGCAGGCTTTCACGGCGCGCGCTATCGGTCCCGCGTACGGCTCGTCCGCATTCTCAGTGAGCAGGGACTCCAGCTTCGCCGCCGTCACGCTCCTCAGGAATTCGGCGGCGGACCTGCCGCGGCCGGGATTGAGCCTCAGATCCAGCGGCCCGTCGGACTTGTAGGTGAAGCCGCGTTCCGGGTTGTCCAGCTGCATCGAAGAGACCCCCAAGTCGGCCAGCACGCAGTCGAAGCCGCCTCCGTCCTCCGCCAGCAGCGCGGCGGCGCCGGCGTAGTTCATCTTCCGCACAATCAGCGACTCCGGCCCGAAGCCCTCGGCGCGCAGGCGCGCCTCCGTTTTCGGCAGTTCCAGGGGGTCGACGTCCAAGGCGAAAAGCCGGCCTCCCGGCAGCAGCCCGGGCAGTATGCGCCGGGCGTGCCCGCCGTAGCCCAGCGTGGCGTCCAGGCAGGTCTCGCCGGGTTTGGGATCGAGTATCGCCAATATCTCCTCCACGCAGATGGGGCGGTGCGTGCCGGCCGGGGTCAGCCCCTTGGCGATGATATGCTCTATCTGGTCCGCGTACTTCGCCGGGTCCAGCTCCTTGTATTTCTGTTCGAAGCGCCGCGGATGGGTGCCGCTGTAACGGACGCGGCGCTTGCGCGGTTCGCGGGGCTCTTCGCTCATGCCTCAATGGTATCCATAAACCCCGGGAGCGGTCAACCTCGCGGGCCCGCCCGGGCGGGTTTTTGGTATCATTTGGAAATATTATGAAGTACCGGATCTACCACAACGAAGAAGTGCTGGGACCTTTCGAGATCAGGGAACTGTCCGCTAGGCCGGCTGCTGTTGCGGACATGCGGGCGCTGCTCTCCGAGGGACCTCCCGAAAAATAAAAGAGCTCAGGGCTTGCGCACGAAATGAGGCAGCTCGGCCGGCAGCTCGAGCGAGAGTTCGACGAGGCCCGCCGGAACGCCCTCTCTTTTCAGGGGGGCCTGGTAGATAAGCTTCCTGACCCCGGCTTTTTCTATCGTATAGGCGTTTACCCGCGGGGCTTGAAGCATCTCCCGCAATTTGGACCTCGCAGGCTCCGGATGGCAGTCCAGCAGGCTCCGGCCGATCAGCTCACCTCCGCCGTACTTCGAGAAGGTCGCGCGCGCCCTGGCGTTCATGTAGGTTATTTTTCCCTCGCCGTCGCAGAGCGTCACCGCGAAACCGGCGTCTTCGGCCCAGTCTTCCATTCTTCCTCCGTCCCGCCCCCGCTTTATTATAAAATATCGCAATGACGGAATCCTCCATACTCAAGATCTCCGCGGCCAGGCGCAGCGTTCGCAAGTACCGCCCCGTCCCGGTGCCGCGGGAACTCCTCGACGTCTGTCTTGAGGCGGCGCGCCTCGCCCCTTCGGCCTGCAACTCCCAGCCTTACTCTTTCATCGTGGTCGACGACCCCGGGCTGAAGACGCGCCTGGCGGAGGCCGCCTTCGGAGGCGTTTATTCAGCCTGCAAGTTCGCCGCTGCGGCCCCGGTCCTGGCCGCCATCACCGGCCGGAGGCAGAACTTCACCGCCTGGGCAGGCAACCAGGTCCAGGGCATCGATTTCCGCTACATGGACATGGGCATAGCGGGCGAGCACTTCGTCCTCGCCGCGCAAGAGCTGGGCCTGGGCACCTGCTGGCTGGGCTGGTTCGACAAGAAAGGGGCCGCGAAGGCGCTGGGCCTGCCTTCGGGCGAAAGGCCGGAAATACTCATAAGCGTCGGCTGGCCCGACGAAGACCCTCCCCCGCGCAGGAGGAAGACGCCGGACGAGTTCAGGCGCTACAATCCCGGTTTATGATCAAACACGCGCTGACGACGATACTGCTTCTCTGCCCGGCGGCGGCCTCGGCGCAGGGTCCCCTCGCCGCCGACTGCGGCGCGGCCCCCGCGGCCGAAGCCTGCGTCGCGAAGCCGAAGAACACCGATATCTTCGGGCTCCCGCTTCCGGCCGTCAAGGCTTCGCGGGCGGCCGGCGACGCCTCTACGCCGACGAAGCTGCCTACGCTTATCGACGATAAGGGACCGGCCGGAAAGACCGGCCCGCGCAAGGGGGCCAGTGACAAGTCCCTACCCGCGGCGGCGACGGCCGGGGCCCCGGCCCGGGCCCCGGAGACGGACGGCGGCGCGGCCGCGCCGCCGGACTTTTCACGACTGGAACACGCCTCCAACGCCCTGCATCTATGGCTCGGCCTGTCCCTGGCCATGCTGGCCCTCTCCGAGGCTTTTGCCGCCGACAATCCCGGCAGCCGCAGGCTCGCGCTGGCCGGCTGCGGCCTGGCGGCGGCGCTGGCGATCGTTTCCCTGGCCGCGGCGGCGCTGGCCCTCGGGCCCGGGAGCTGCTTTCTTTCAGGCCGGGGTTCCTGCTCTATTACGGCGCCGCCATGCTGGCGGGCAACGCCGCGCTCTCCCAGTTCCTGAGCCGCCACTCCGGCGACGGGGCTGGGTTCTGGGGCGGGGCGGCGGCCTTTTTCCTTGGCGCGGCCGGGGCGGTGCTGCTGGCCGTGCAGGCCAGGGTCAACCCGGAGGCGGCCCCGGCGGTAATGGCGGGCCATGTCCCGGTCGGCGCGGCCCTGCTGGCGGCCGGCGCCGCTAGGGCGCTGCTCCTCTTCACCGGCGCGAAACCGGCGCGGATCGCGCTCCCGGTCCTGCTCTTCATCGCCGCCGCCATGACCGGAACGTACAAGGAAAACCCCGACTCCTTCTCTCTGCATTTCTCCACGGTGACCGGCGACGGCGTCACGGAAAAAGCGGCCGCGGGAAGGACCAATGAAGAAACTGCTCATAAGAAGGGCCCTCGCGGTTGATCCCGCGCTGGGCCCGGAGAGGGTCCGCGACCTTCTCGCCGAGAACGGCGCCATAACCCGGATATCCGCGGGCATAACCCCGCCGCGCGGCTGCGCGGTCGTAGACGCGCGCGGACTCTGGCTTTTTCCCGGTTTCATAGACGCCCACGCCCACGCCCGCGAGCCCGGCGGCGAAGCGGCCGAGGACTTCCGCAGTTTCGGCCGGGCGGCGGCCGCCGGCGGCGTGACCACCGCTCTGGCCATGCCCAACACCTCCCCCGTCTGCGATTCCCCCTCCCTGCTCGAAAAACTCCGCGCGCGAGCGCGGTCCAAATGCGCGGTCAACCTGTTTTTCGCCGCCGCCCTGACCCGTGGGCGCAAGGGACGCGCCCTCGCCCACATGGAGGAGCTGACCGCGGCCGGCGCCGCCGCGTTCACCGACGACGGCGGCTGGCTGGCGGACAGGCGGCTGCTGGAGGAGGCTCTGCGCCGGGCCTGGGATATGAATATCCCGGTCCTGCAGCACTCCGAGGACTTGCGGCTCACCGGCCCCGGCGTCGTCAACCTCGGCCCGGTCTCGCGCGGGCTCGGACTGCCGGGCATAAGCCGTGCGTCCGAAACTTCCGCCGTCAGGGCCGACATGGCCTCTCTGCGACGGGCCGGAAAAGGGCGGCATTCGCCGCAGTCGGTGCCCGGAGCTCTGCGACGGGCCGGAAAAGGGGTCCTCCACATACAGCATCTGAGCTGCGCCGGCTCGGTGGAACTGGTCCGCCGCGCCAAGGCCGCTGGCCTGCCGGTGACGGCGGAGACCTGCCCCCACTACATAGCGCTGACGGAAAAGGACGTCGCCTCCGGCGGGGCAGCCATGAAGATGAAACCGCCGCTGCGCGGGGAAGCCGACAGGCTCGCGCTCATAAAAGGGCTGGCGGACGGGACCATCGACCTGGTAGCCACCGATCACGCCCCTCATCCCCCGGCGGAAAAAGCGAAAGGGCTGCTCCGCGCGCCCTTCGGCGTCACGGGGCTGGAAACGCTGGCCGGGGCCTGCCTGACCCACCTCGTTTTCGCCGGGCATCTCGGCCGCGGGCGGCTGGCGCAACTGCTTTCCGCGAACCCGGCGCGGTTGCTGGGGCTCCCTTCCAAAGGCTCGCTGGCGCCGGGCATGGACGCCGACCTGACGCTGATAGACCCTTCGGCCGAGTACACGGTCAAGCCGCCTTTCTTCTCCAGGTCGTCTAATTCGCCTTTCATCGGCCGCCGGCTGCGCGGCGCCGTCAGCCTTACCGCGGTCGGCGGCGGAATAGTTTTCAGGAGGCGCGGCTGATGGGCTTCATCTACGACAGGCTCGCCAAGCCGGCGCTTTTCCTGCTGGACCCCGAGCGCGCCCATAACGCGGCCGTGGCCGCCTCTAAACTGGCATGGGCTCTCCGCCTGCCGGCCTGGGCCGCGCGGCTGGCCTGCGCCGCCCCCGGAAAACCGGTGAAAGTAGCCGGCATGGAGTTCCCCAACCCCGTCGGCCTAGCGGCCGGTTTCGACAAGGACTGCGAGTGCTACCCTTTCCTCGAAGCGCTCGGTTTCGGCTTCCTCGAACTGGGCACCGTGACGCTGCGCCCCCAGCCCGGCAATCAGGCGCCGCGACTTTTCCGGCTGCCGGAAAAAGCCGCCCTGCTCAACCGCATGGGCTTCAACAACCGCGGAGCCCTGGCAGCCGCCGGCAACCTGCGCCGCCTAGGCAGGCGCCGGACTCCGCTCGGCGTCAACATCGGCAAGAACGCCGACTGCCCGCTGGACCAGGCCCGGGAGAATTACTTGGAGGCCCTCAAGATGCTCTATCCTTACGGCGATTATTTCGCCGTAAATATCAGTTCGCCCAATACCAGGCAGTTGCGCGAGCTGCACCGGCCGGAATACCTGGAGCCGCTGCTCGACGCCCTGCTCGGCTTCGCCGCCGCGCAACCGTCCAAAAAACCTGTTTTCGTAAAATTGGCGCCCGACCTGGAACCGGCGGAGATACGCTCATGCGCGCGGCTCGCGGCCGGGCGCGGGGCGGGGCTCATCGTTTCCAACACCACCGTCGGGCGGGAAGGGCTGGACAGGCGCTGGGAGCACGAGGCGGGCGGCCTGAGCGGGGCGCCGCTGAAAGAAAAAGCCCGCGCCGCCCTGCTGGCGGCCCTCGACGGAGCCGGAGGCGCGGTCCCGGTGATGGCCTCGGGCGGCGTCATGGACCCGGAGGAAGCCGCCTGGCGGCTTCGCGCCGGCGCCGCGCTTGTACAGGTCTATACGGGCATGGTCTACCGCGGGCCCTTCTTCGTGAAGCGCGTCCTGGAATATCTCGACAGCAAGGAGCCGGCCGATGCCTGACACCAAGCTTATTATCGCCCTGGATTTCGCGACGATGAAAGAGGCGCGGGCGGTCCTTGAAAAACTCCAATGGCTGAACCTCTACTATAAAGTCGGCCCGGCGCTCTTCACCGGCGCCGGCCCGGCCTGCGTCGAGCTCGCCAATAAGCACGGCCGCGGCGTTTTCCTGGACCTCAAGCTGCACGATATCCCCAACACCGTTAAAAGCGCCGTGGAGCAGGCGGCCCGGCTCGGCGTGTTCTCGCTGTCGGTTCATTCCTCGGGCGGGCCCGACATGCTCAGACTGGCGGCCGCCGTGCCGGGCAGGCCGAAGCTGTGGGGCATCACCGGGGTGAGCTGGCTGTCGGCCATCGTAGCGGTGG
>CAZVWK010000042.1:0-9162 GCA_964631475.1 uncultured Elusimicrobiaceae bacterium
ACCCTGTACACTAATTACCGGCGAAAACTGGACACTTTGGTTCCGCCGCTAACAGCAGCGGGTCGAAGGCGAAGAAGAAAAAGGCCCAGCCCACCAGGAGCAGGGCGAGGCGGGGCGCTAAATATGACCGGCGCATATTACACCCCTTCCTTGAAGTACCAGTCGAACAGGAAGGACGCCTCAAGACTCTTCACGAACTTCGAGTTCATCGCCCTGTCGCGGAATTTCTCGTTGTAGAAGACGCCGAAGCGCCGCCCGGCGAGGTAGACCGGGAAGACCAGCGCGGCGCCCAGCAGCAGGCCGCCGAGCAGCACGGTGTTGTTGAAACCGGTCCACGGCACTGCCGGCGTATTGTAGAGGGCCGTCCACAGCGGGGCGAGGCCGTTGGCGGTAAGCAGGGCTTAGCCGATGGAGTCCGCGACCTTGTCAAACAGCGGGTTGACGAAGGAGACCAGGAACATCGTGATGAGGCCCATGGGGATATTGACCTTGAGGGCCATCAGCAGCACCAGCAGCAACTGGGCCGTCAGGTTGGCCTTGGGGATAAGCCCGATGACGAAGCCGAGCGCTATGCCCCAGCCTATCTGGCCCGGGTCCGTGTCGGAGGTAGGTCCTTGATGAACTGTCTTAAAATGCCTAGAAGTCGTCCAAAAACCTCTCCGGGCATGTTATGACTAATCACGGTCAGGAGAACTATTCATGGCATGGAGCGCGGCATTGAACTTATCGTCCCGCACCGTAGCAACCGGAAGAAAGCTCCGACCCAGGACGGCAGGTCTCTGAGACGGTATCGGCGGCGCTGGGTAGTGGAGCGAACCAACGCCTGGCTCCAGAATTTCCGGCGCCTTGTTGTCCGCTATGAGCGGTCTGCGGGTATATTCTTGGGATTGATTCATTTGGCGTGCGCTATAATCGTGTTGAAAAGGGTTTTTGGATGACTTCTAGCAAAGCGATTGCAAAGCGGGACTGCTGCACAGCGGTAAGACCTTTGTGAAAGACGGTCCGATAGACCCTAAAAAGTACTTCTCGCGTCACTCTTTCTTCCGACGCCGAAAAAACGCCAGAACAGGAAGGAAAGCGCGCCTTTGTCGTGCCCCAGCGGGCTGTAGAGGTTTACCGTGTCCCTGCGGAGATGGGAGACGGCCATTACCAGAAGGTTCCATAGGTATTCGGCCCACCAGCCCTTCTTGCGATGCGAGGGGAGACGGGACAGGATGGATGAAGGCGAATAAAACCGTAGATAATATTTCCGGAATTCGCGAAAGAACTCCTCCCCGTCCATATCGGGACCAGAGACCTTGTAATCAGGGTATTTTCCAGGTTTTTCCAGCCACCAGCGCTCCTTTTTAAGCCTCCCTTCCTGGCGAAACTGCGCGTAGGCGGGCGTGCCGGGGAGAGGCGTGAGCGTCCACCAGGCGGTATATGGGACCCGACAGGACTGTAAGAACCTGAAAGTCCCGGAGAACTGGTCCCTGGAACCGAATCCCGGTATGTAAAGCATGCTCACCAGCGGGGATATCCCGTATCTGGAAAAGGCCTTTAGTTGCCGCCGGTATTCGCTTATCTTGTTGAAAGATTTGTTGAAGCGCGAGAGCTCGGCCTCGGAAATGGCCTCCATACCGATGGTGAGAGAGCGGCAGCCGCTGAGCTCGGCCAGTTCCAAGAGTTCCTCGTCGTCGGCGGAATCCAGGTTGGCCTGCCCGGACCAGACTATCTTGAGCGGGATTACGGCCTTAAGCAGTTCCTTGGCTCTGCGCCTGTCGCCAAAAAGGTTGGTGTCGACGAAAAAGCACCCCTTCGCGCCGAGAGCCTTTATTTCCGCGGCGACCTCGTCCACGGGCCTTACCCTGTAATCGCGGCCCTGGGCTATGGAAACCGAGCAGAAAGAGCAGGAATGGTGACAGCCCCTGGAAGTTTCTATGGAAAAAGCCGGTACCGGCAGTATCCTGGAAAGGATGGTGTTTTCCCTGGTCGAGTAATATAACCGCTTAGGTATCAGATCGTAGCGCGGCACCGGCCAACCTTTCATTGAATGCGGCGCGTCCGGCTTATATATTTTGGAAGGACGGCCGGCCAGGAAGTCTTTTATGAAGCGCGGCCAGGTCTCCTCCGCTTCTCCAACGAACACGGTGTCCGCGTGGCCCAGAGCCTCCTCCGGTTCCATGCTGACGTGTATCCCGCCCATGACCACGTAAGCTCCGCGTCGCCTGAACTCGTCGGCTATATCGTAGGCGCGAGCCGCCGATTTGCTATAGGCTGTGATTCCGACTATGTCTGCCCCGCAGGAGAAATCCACGTCCTGAACTATTTCCAGGCATATGGCAACCTCTATCTCCCGCGGAGTCAGGGAGGCTAGGCGCGGGAAGGTGACGGCGGGTATCAGCCCCACCCGAGTCTTATTGACCGTGCCGTCCGGTCTGTATCTGGCGGGTTCTATGAAGAATATTTTCATAACTCCTGTCCGGTTAAACTGAAAACAGCAACGGCTGTTCTTGACACCTCAAGCGGGCAACCTGCACCTCATTCAGGTTCAGCAAATCTATAAGCGAAGTCCGTTCCATCAACATTTCACTCACGAGCATGTACAGGCAGAATATCGACGAGCGATATTTCGTCTGGTATTTTATGTAGGTCAGCAGTAGATAGTAGCACATAGCCACCCAGACCTGCGTCATCACCGCATTCGGCGTCGTCCCCAGGAACGTCTTTATCTTCAGGCTCTGCTTGATTCACTTTAAAAAGACCTCTATCCGCCACCGGGCCTTGTAGACCTGCGCGATAGTGGACGCGCCAATTTAAAATTATTGGTCAGGAATTCAAGGATTGGCATCAAAGGGGTAGAAGGGGTTGTTGAACCTGAACTTATCCGTCGGTGTCACATCTTTGCAGCGGGCAACCACCGCATAGAAGAGAGATTCAAACAATGCGCATGGGCGGTTCTTATTGGCGTCGACAAGCGTGGATCTTTTAACCCCTTTGGGGAGACCGAGGCGGTAAAGCCGGCCGCCCTGGACCTTGAGACCGTTATCTATATCCCGCAGGCCTTGTTTGCCGCCGGCCTGAGCATACAGCATGGTGGCGAGCTGGGTCCAGGAGGTGAAAGTCTTGACATAGCGGTCGTAGTCAAGACCCCGGGTGAGTCTGTCGAAATGCTGTCGGGGTATCAGATTCAACAACTGGTGCATGATTGTGTTATAACGGGACACAGGGGCAATCCTCCGTCGGTAAAATGTTTCCTGGGCAAAACCACTTTACCATTCACAAAGGGTTCCCTCCCAAATTTTAACCGGACAGGTCTGTATTTTCATACGAAACCAGACGGGCTCAGGCTTTCCAGAGGAGCAAAGCGAGGAACGCCGTTTGCAGAAAAATTATTCCGTCGTAAAAAGCCTTCCTGCCGGTCTTCAGCCCGGCGGCGGACAGCGCGGTTATGACGGCGCAGTTTATCAGGTTGGCCGTTCTGGTTTCTTTTATCGGGTCCAAATAAAGAGAAACGGCCATGAGAAGGGTTATAAAGAGGATTGTGGCTCCCCCCCCCAGCACGACCGGGATGGTCCTGAGCCCCGCCATGGCGTCGCCCTTCGCGTCCCGTATGTCGAAGGTCACGGTTATGGAAAAGACCATGGCGAGCATGCTGACTGAACTCAAGAATATCCTGTCCAGATAGAGGTACGCCTGAGGGTCCCTGATAAGGCAGGGACTGAGTACCGACATAAGGAAAAATCCAGCGGTGAGCGAAACGGATTTCATTGCGAACACGCCCTTATACTTTTCGTAGGGGACTATTACGGCGAAGGCGTAAATCAGAACCGGGATGAGCACCGGCTGGCGGAAGGAGAGGTAAACCGAAACCGCGGTCCCGAGGAAAATGAGATTCCATTTTTCCGAGAAGAAACCGTTTACACTGAGGGTCTCGCCGTTATAGGCGTCCTCCTTCGCGTCCCGCACCTTGTTGTAGATATAGGAAAGCTGAAGTGCGACCGCGTAGCATATGCCGGCCTCTAGGTATTCGTACTTGACCCCACCCGCCACCTTTTTCGAGACGAACAAAAAAGACATTAAATACATCAGTACGGTGTGAGTTCTTATGTTAAGAAGAGTTCCGAAAAACCCGGAAGCGGAAAAAAGCATTTTTCGCCCTTATTTATGAGATTTGCCAGCATCATTATATAGTATTTCAATGAAAGCTCCGGGTCAAAGCCAGCAACTGAGTTTTCACCTGCTACGCGAACTGCGTTCTTAGGACCAAGCCGAGGGTCGTCTCGGAGCATGCCGAGGGGGTCGGCTGAGGCCTGAAACTGGCCTGTAACGCCGCCGCCACTATCGCCGACGCTGGGCACTCCCGCAATACCGGCCTCGCCTAAATGGGAATGGAAGCAGCCAATGCGGCCTCGGTTATGTGGGAATTGCCACCTGTTTTACGGCCGCGGGTAGCTGGGCTGCAGCACCTCTGAAGATGCACTCAAGCCTTACATGGGAGCAGCATGGTTTTTTTCCGCCCGGGAACGCGAGCATCTGAAAGGTCGTGGTAAAAAAGTTAAAATAAGACAGATAGTTTTATGAAAAAGACCGACCTCCAGGCCTATTCCGAAAGCGTCCGTTCCGAAGTTTTCCGCCATATGTCGCTCTGGCTGGAGGAGAAGACCCGCGGGACGCCTCCGCGCCTGAAAAGCTGTCTTCTGGAATATCACCGCAGGAAAGGGAAGAAGCTGAGAGCGGTCTTCCTGCGTCTTTTCAGCGACGGTCTCGGCGGTGACGCCGCCAAAGCCTCGCGCGTGGCCGCGGCCTGCGAAATACTCGAGAACTGGGGGCTGGGCCGGGACGACCTGGCCGACCATGCCCTGCTCAGGAGAGGCAAGCCCTCTCTGCCCGTCATCTACGGCGAAGAGATGGCGATGAACTCGCTCGACCTGCTGCAGACCTACGCGGCCGAAATGTTCTATTCCTATTGCTGCCTTTCGCCCAAGGAATACGGTAAGGTCTTCCTCCAGGTCTGCGATTCCGTCCGGAAATCCATGACGGGCCAGCACTTGGAGCTCGAAGCGCGCGAAAGGCCGCTTTCCGAGTTCAGCGAGAAGAAATATTTCCGCATAGCCGCCTTGAAGACGGCCTCCTATACCACGGTCGGAACGGCCCGGCTTGGTGCCCTGCTTTCCGCCAGGGAGGACCTTTTCGTGAGCATAGACCGTTTCGGTCTGCATCTGGGTGCAGCCTTCCAACTGATCGACGATGTTCTGGACGCCGAGCAGGACGGCTCCGGGGCTTTCGGAAAAAGCGTGGGCAACGACATAAAAGAAGGGAAAAGGACACTGCTCGCCTTCAAGGCCTTTAAAAGAGCCGGGCCGGCCGAGAGGAAAAGGCTGGAGAGGATATATTCCCGCGGTGAGGGCAAACCTTCGCGCGCCGACGTGGCCTGGGCGAGGAGTCTCTTTTTTTCCACCGGCGCGCTCGACGATTGCCGGAAGAAGGCTCTTTCCCTTTCGGAACTCGCGGTTTCGGAGTTTACCCGGAGCCTCTATCCGGAAATGAGAAATCCGTACGGCGGCTTGTTGCTCGATTTCATCGCCATGCTGAAAGCCAGAGCGGCCTAAAAAATGGAACTTTCCAAAAAATACAGACTTCCGTGGACGCCTAAAGACAACATACTCGTCTGGTACGACGTCACAAAGGACTGCGGGATGGACTGCGACAAGTGCTACACCGTTCACCGCCCGGGCTCCCACAAGCCCCTCGAAAGTATAAAGGCCGAACTGGAAAAGATAAAGAAAGCCGTCAATTTCGACGTCCTCACTTTCGGCGGAGGGGAACCGCTCAGGCACCCGGACCTCCCGGAAATAGTCGGATACGCCAAATCCCTGGGTTTCAAGGTCTTCGTTTCCACAAACGGGGCCCTGCTCGGCCCGGAAACCGTAAAGAAGCTGCGCCGTGCTGGCCTCGACGGGATAAATCTGCATATCGATTCCCTGCAGAAGAACCGCGGGAACCACTACGGCGCGGAAGAAAAGGCTCTGAATGGGCTGAGATCCGCGTATCTGAAAAAGCTGAAGGGCACCGGGATAAGGCTCTATCACGCGGCCTCCCTGTCTGAAAAGAACGCCGCTGGCGCCGGCGAGATATTGAAATGGGGAGTGGAAAATTCCGGCGAGGTAAAGTTCCTGGTCTTCTCCATACTGCGGGATCCGGGCGGAAGTTCCGCGAGCGAAACGGACATAGAAGGCGCGCTTTCCGGATTGAAGAAATATTATGCCGACTTTGATTTCGCCGCTTTCCTGGACCTGCGGGACTCGGAAACTGGCGCGAGCTCAGTGAAATGGACGCTTTCGGCGCTTTTTACGGACGGCTCCGGCATATTCTGCCAGGCCGGCCCGGGAGCGATAAGATTTTTCCAGTCGGCGTACAGACGCCTTTTCGGCACCTATCCTTCCTCCGTGGGCGGGATATTTTACAGGCTGGGCTTTTTTTATCTTCTGCTCCTGGCGCCTTTTTCCATGAGCTACGCCGCGGCCTTCCTGCGTTTTCTGAAAAGCCGGGCCCGCCGGCCCCTGTCCCTCATCACGGGCCTGAACGTGCTTCCCGTGCTGATAGTTCAGCCCGATAGCGTTTCCCGGGACGAGACGCCCGTCTTTTTCAAAAGAGAAACGCCGGCCGAAACAGCCCCTCCGGGGCCCCAGGTGCCGGAGACTACGACGCCGGCCCGGCAGGCTCGAGAGGATCGGAATGTCCGCTAAACTGAGGTTATATTCGCTCCTTAACAGGGAAAAGATATTTTCCGTCGTCAGGTCTTTTCTCGAAAAAAAGGGGAGCGCCCTGCCGCGGGAGCTGTTCGGTCAGATCTCCGATTATTCGTTCAGGAAAGGCAAATACGTGCGTCCGGTCTCCATTGTTCTTTTCGGCCAGGCGCTGGGAGTCCGTCCGGGCTCGCTCGGGGATTTGCGTTACGTGGCGGCCGTCTATCAGCTGCTTACGGACTGGGGCCTGGCCGAGGATGACATACTGGATTCGGGGGAGACACGGCGGGGCGGGCCGGCTCTGCACGTCAAATACGGACTGGATTTCGCAGTTAACGCCATGGATCTTCTTCACTCCTATTTTTTCGACATGCTTTACGAACGTTTCCGGCGCAGGCCGGCTCTTTACGACAGGCTCTATTCCGTTTTCAGGGACGCGACCGAGCTCACGCTCACGGGCCAATACCTAGACATAAAGGCGAGGAGAAAGGATATCTTCGATTTCACCGAGAAGGATTATTTCGAGATACTGAAGCACAAGACCGGCTACATGACGGGCTCCATCCCGCTCAGGATCTCCGCCATCTTTTCCGATTCCGGGATCGATCTCCGTTCGGTGGAGAAGTTCGGGGTGAGCATAGGCGTCGCCTACCAGCTCAGGGACGACATACTGGACATGGACGTGAAGGAGCGGAACGAACGGCTCTTTTCCAAACCTTACGGCAACGACGTCTACGAGGGGAAGAGGACCATACTGCTGAGCGACCTCCTCGCCGCCTGCGGGTCGGCTGAAAGGAAACGGATAGCTTCCGTCTACGCCAAAAGAAAAGAAGAGAAGAGTAGGCGCGACGTCGAATACGTGGTCCGTCTCATGTACGAAAAAGGGGCAATAGCGCGCGCCAAAGCGAGGCTTTCTCTGCTTCAGGACGGGATAAGCGGCATATACCGCCGTTCCATACTGCCCTTCCTGTGTAAAAAATACGGCGGACTCTATACCGAGTTGCTCTCGTTCTGCCTGGAAAGGAAATACTGATAAGATGAACACGGAAAACGGCCAAGTGCTGGTGATAATACCCACCTATAGCGAAAGGGAGAACCTGGAGGCCCTGGTAAAGGCCGTTTTTTCCGGTTACTCTGGAGCCGACATCTTCGCCGTGGACGACAATTCTCCGGACGGTACTGGAGAACTGCTGGACTCCCTTAAAAACAATTATCCGCGCCTTAACGTGGTCCACAGGCCGGTTAAAATGGGGATAGGCAGCGCGCATCTGCTCGGCCTGCAGTACGCCGCCCCGAACGCGGGTTCGGCCTGGCGGTGACCATGGACGCCGATTTTTCCCACGACCCCGCCTATATTGACGAGCTTCTCGAAAAGGCGCCAAGCTTCGACCTAGTCATAGGCTCCAGGCACGTCGAAAGAGGCGGTTTCAGGGACACTCCTTTCTTCCGCGTCCTGCTTTCCAGGTCCTCCAATTCGCTTTTGCGGCTGGCCCTCGGCGGCCCTTTCAGGGACTACACCTCCGGCTTCCGCTGTTATTCCGTAAAGGCCTTTAAAAGCGCCGGCTTCCCGGATGATTCCCTTTCCGGCGGCTATTCCTTCCTCGTCGAGATACTGCAGCGGATGAAGCTAAAAGGCTTTTCGGTGTTCGAAACGCCGATAATTTTCAAGTACAGGAAGCTGGGAAAGTCCAAGATCTCCTTCCGGGAGATACTGGGCACGCGGTTCCTCGCCTTCAGCCTTTCGGCGGAGAGAGTTTTACCGCGGGGAGGAAAAGCGTGAGTTTCACACTCCTGTACGAGAAGAACCTCGATTTCATGCAGGAAGCCCTGGAAGATTTTTACGCCGCCTTCAAAAGGGAATATTCCGCGCCGGAGGCCTTCAGCCGCATAACCGGCTCTTACGTGGCTAGGCGGGGGAAGCTGCTGCGTCCTTTCATAACTCTTTTGATACTGAAGTCTTTCGGCCGTGACCCGCGGAAGTTCCAGAATATACTGGGCGCCATAGAGCTGATGGAGGCGGCCACCATCAATTTCGACGATATAGTGGACGATTCTCCTCTCAGAAGGGGAGGCCCCTCGGCGCACAGGCTTTTCGGGAAGACCGCCGCTTACTTGGGCTTCCAGGCGGCTTACAACTATTCCTACAAAGCATTCCTAGACCTGAAGATAGAGCCATGGCGCAGGGAGGACCTGCTTTTCCAGCTTTCGAGGGACATTTTCCTCTATTTCGCCGGCCAGGTTTCGGAACTCGCCTGGAGCGCGGAAAGGACGGTCCCTTCCCCGGAAGAATACCTCGCCATGAGTTGGGACAGGATAAGGTTCCTCTCTTTCAACGGGCCCTTCGTCGCCGGAGCGCATCTCTCCGGGCTGTCGCCGCGTGCCGTAGAGGATTTCAGGCTGGCCGGTTCGTGGCTCGGAATGGCCTATCATCTAA
>CAZVWK010000042.1:9251-17484 GCA_964631475.1 uncultured Elusimicrobiaceae bacterium
CCTACCTCATACTAAAGGCTCTGGAGGGGGCCTCTCCCGAGGAAGCCTCTTTCCTGAGGCGGAGCATGGGGAGAAAAAATATTACCAGAAAAGATATAATTTACTTTGCCGAAACGGTGAAAAATTCCGGAGCGGTGGAAAAAAACAGGGAGAAAATAAAGGATTTTCTGGGGAAATACCGATTTTATGTCTCGAAATGTTTTAAAGAACCGGAAACACTCGAAACCTTCCTCGAATTGGGACGGTTCATGGGGCGCGACAGGCGGAAATAAGATAAAACTTTTGATAAGCCCCGCTACCGTCGAAGAGGCCTGCGGCATACGCGCCGCCGGGGCCGATATCATCGACGTGAAAAATCCCGCGGAAGGCTCGCTGGGAGCCGGTTTCCCCTGGACCATCAGGAACGTGATAAAAGCCGCCCGCGGAGCCTCAGTCAGCGCAGCCATAGGGGATATCTTTGACAAGCCGGGCTCTTTTTCGCTGGCCGCTTACGCGGCGGCTTCGCTCGGCGCCGACTACGTGAAAGCCGGTTTTTTCGGGTTCAGCGACTGGAAACTGGCCGCCGAGACCGCCGCCTGTCTGAAAAAGGCCGTGAAGATGGCTTCTAAAAGGGCCAAATTCGTCATGGCGGGCTATGCCGACTGGAAGCGTTTCGGAGGGCTGTCATGCGAGGACATATTACGCGCCGCGGCCCGCGCCGGAGCCGATGTGGTAATGCTGGACACTTACGTAAAGGACGGGCGCTCGCTTTTCGACGCCGTTCCCCTGCCGCGCCTTACACGTTTTATGGAAAGCGCCCGTTCGTCGCGCCTTGAGACGGCTCTCGCCGGCTCGCTCAGACCGGAACACGCGCCTCTGCTCCGCCGGCTTGCCCCCGACATAGTGGGCACCCGGGGCGGCGTCTGCAGGAATTTCGACAGGAAACTATCCATCGACCCGCGCCGGGTCAAGGCTTTCAAGGAAGCCCTTTCCGCCCCGGTAACCGATAAACGCGGATGACGAGAAAAAGCTCCAGGCACTCGCGTGTCTCAGTCTGTCGTCCCGGCCGTCGGCATAGCCTCCGTCCATTTTCCTTGTATAATTGGAGGAAGGGACTGTCCCGTCCATTGGGGTTCCGGGGAGTGGGACGGCGCCTGTGGCCGCAGCGCGGCTGTTCCGGCACCGGGCTCAATCCGTTCCGGAAAGGCGCTCTTTCTTCCCAAGTCCTTTTTACAAAGGCCGCCGTGGAATTGCTGGAAAAGAAAAAAGGCGTTTTCCCTGCTTCGCCCGACGAACTTGCCCTCTCCGGCAATCTGCGCCTTTCGGCCGAGTTGTACCGGCGCGCCGCCTCCTGTTCCGCAAAACTTCTTTCCGGCGTCTGGAAGGCTTCGCACGGTGAGGAACTTAACGCGCTGCAGGCCGTCTTTTTTTACGCCAAGTTCCTGGCTCTCTGGGGCAAGCGTCTCTCCCCGGCCGGAAAAAAATCTTTTAACGGATTTTTCATGGAGGAGATGTCTGAACTTGCCGTTTCCTCCTGGAAAGCTCTCAAAAGCGGGGGAGAGGCGCGCGCGAAAATAATCCGCCGCCATGAGCGCTCGGCGAAGGCTTTTTCCGCCGCCCTGTCGAAAATGAGATGAAAATGGAAATATTTTACAGGAAAGTAGCCGCCCTCTACGATTCCAAGCGGGACGACCTGAACAGCTATCTGGCCTACGACGGGATAATACACCATCACAACGGGATAATCGCCCGCCCGATCCGCCGTGGCCTTTCCGAAGCGAGAATAAGGAAGACCCTGCACCGTTCTGAAACGGCGCTTTCGCGGCTGGCCATTTCAGAACTGCGGCCTGGAAAAAATTCCAGGATCCTCGACGCGGGCTGCGGCCGGGGAGGGAACGCCATACTTATGGCGCGCGGTTCGGCAGGAATGCGGATAACGGCGATAAATATCTCTTCCTACCAGCTTTCAGCCGCCAGGAAAGCGGCGGGAATCAAAAAGCTTTCCGGGAGGATAAGATTTTTGCCGAGGTCCATGGAGGACACCCGGTTCCGGAAAGCCTCGTTCGACAGGATACTGGCCTGCGAGTCCACCGAACATGTTCGCCTCGAAAGGTTCTTCAGGGAAGCCGCGCGCGTAGCCGCTCCCGGCGCGAAAATGGTGGTGGTCGCCTGGACTAGGAACGAAAAAAGCCGCCAGTCGGCTTCCTACGCCGCCAGGATAGACGAAAGATACGCCACCCGAATGCACGGGCGAGGAGACTATCTTTCGCTCGCCGGTAAGAACGGTTGGAAGCCGGTCAAAGTGATCGACCTAACCCCGCCCACGGTGAATTACTGGAAACTCAGGTCTGAAAGTTCCGAAAGGACCGGGACCGAGGAAGTCATGCTGTCCGCTTTCTCGAAAAGGGCCCTTCTTTACCTGTTATACGTGTACGACCTTATCGAATGACGGATAGAAGGAAACGGCCGTTTCCACCGTCCTGAAAGCTATTCGTAAAGTCAAAAGCACGCACGCACGCTGAAAAGAGTCAGCCAATGCAGGACGAACCTAAAAAAATACCCGTGTTTCCAACGCAAAATGCCACCCGATTCACCTGCACAAAGTGATCGGTGGCCCTGTTTTTGACTCCGCCAAAACTGCTAAACTCTTGCGGCAACGATGGCGGATTTAAGGAGGCGTCCGGGTGTTCGACGCGTGGAGTTTTTTCGCGGGACTGGGGATGTTCCTCTTCGGCATGTTCATGCTCGAAGAAGCCGTCAAGGCCCTCGCGGGACGGTCGCTCAAAACGCTGATACGCCGTTTTACCGGCACCCGCGGCAGGGCCCTGCTTACCGGCGTCGCGACGACCTCCGTCCTCCAGAGCAGTTCCGCCGTCGGGCTGATGGCCATGGCCTTCGTGGGCGCCGGCATGCTCACGCTCTCCAGCGCCCTGGCCACGCTGCTGGGCGCCATGGTCGGCACCACCGCGACGGCCTGGATAGTGGCCTTCTTCGGCTTTTCCGTAAAGATAGACCATTTCGCCCTGCCGCTGGTGGGCCTGGGCGGTCTCGGGCTGGTCCTTTTCGGCGGGTCGCCGCGCTGGACCAACGCCGGCAAGCTGCTTTTCGCCTTCGGCCTCCTTTTCCTGGGACTCGATTACATGAAGAAAGCCACGGAAGTCCTGGCGGCGGGAGCGGACCTTTCCGCGCTGCCGGACCTCGGCCTCTGGATCTATGTGCTGACGGGCCTGGTCCTGACCGCCCTAATGCAGTCCAGCTCGGCCTCGATCGCGGTTGTGCTTACGGCCGTCTTCGGCGGGATAATCGATTTCAGACAGGCCGCGGGCATGGTCATAGGCGCCAATGTAGGGAGCGTTGTCCCCCTCCTGCTCGTCTCGATAGGCGGCATACCGGCCAAGAAACAGACGGCCCTGGGCTCCCTGGCGCTCAAGACGGGCACCGCCCTCATCGTGATGCCGGCCCTGCCGTTCCTGTCCCGGGCGGTCAGCGCCGTAGTGGACCCGGCGGCCAGCCCGACGCTGGCCGTGGCGGCCTTCCATACTCTCTTCAACCTCGTGGCGGTGGCTTTCTTCTACCCGGCGCTACCCCCGCTGGCGCGGCGGCTGGAAAAGCTCTTCCCGGAGAAGCGCAGGGTGCTCGCGCGCTTCATTCCCAACGCCTCTCCGCAGGTGCCCGAGGCGGCGCTGCACGCGCTGCGCAACGAGGTGCTCAACCAGCTCGCGCTCTCGCTGCGCTATACCGCCGGCAGATACGGAGTGCCGGTCCCGGCCTCCGACGGCTCCGCCGATGAGGAGGAGATACACTACTACGACCTGGAGCGGCTGCACGCCGAAATATTCGCCTTCTACGCGCAGGTGCAGTCTCAGGAGACGGAGGAGGTCGAAGCCCTGCAGCTGGAGCCGGTCATAAGGGCCAGCCGCAGCGTGATGAACGCCACCAGGAACTTCTACGACCTGCGCGCCCAGGTGGAGGACTTGGCCGCCGAAGAGAACCCCTTCCCGGCCGGTGCCGCCAGGGATTTCAGGGAAAGGCTGGCGGCGCTGCGCGGCCTGTCGGACAGGCTCAACGCGATGCCGGAAGGGGCTGGCGCGGCGCGCGAACTGACGGCTTTTTTCCGCGCGGCCGAGGAGGCCGACAGGCTTTTCATCTCCTCCTGCGCCGAAGCGGTGGCCGGCGGGGCCATACGCAAGGGAGAAGTGACCCGCCTCCTGATGGCGAACCGGCTCTTCACCCAGTCCGCCCGCATGATAGTCCTGAGCCTGAAAGGACTCACAAGCGATTTGTCCTCGCCTCCGAGGAACGGCAGGGAAAACATAGAAACCGTGCTCCTGGCCCCCGACCCGGACTAAAAAAAGACCGCCGGTCGCGACCGGCGGTCTGCGGCCGCGACCGGCCTCGTGCGTCAGGGGACCGCCGGCTTCTCCAGCCGGAAGATATCCAGCAGCCTCCCGTCCTTCCCGTAAACGGTCAGGGTAAACAGCCGCCCGCTGACCCGGCCCTCGGCGAAATGGTGCACGGCGTCGAATTTCTCCGACCACTCGACCGCTTCCTCCCTCGGCGCGGCCGGCGCGCGCCCCCCGCCCCCGAGGGTCACGTAGACTATGCCGCCCTCGGCCACCGCGTCCTCCACGAGCGGGGAGGTCCGCTCGTAGGCGCGCTCATGTCCCTGGAAGACGACGTCAACACGGTGCTTCTCCAAAAGCGGGCGAAGCGCCTCGTTCATCTCCTCGATGATGCCGTACTCGCCGCTTGAATAGACCGGGTGATGGAGGAAAACGAATTTCCAGTCCTTCTTCGTGCGCGTCAGGACATTGTCCGCCCACTTGTACTGCTTTGAGTTGACCGCCAGGGACGGGGCGGCCGCTGCGCCGCCGAAAGCGTTCGAGTCCAGGGCTATGAAGCGGGCGTTGGCTATGTCGAAATAGTAATAGTGCGGCGGGAGGCCGTTGAGCGGGACGCTCTGAAAAGGAGAATAGTTCTCGCGCAGGAAGCTCTTTCCCTCCGAGGTGCCGGAGTCGGGGCCGTACTCGGACGATCCCGGCACGGGGAAGAAAGGGGCGCGGCGCAGCAGTCCCGCGTAGGGCGTGAAATACTGCGCGTCGGCGTCGGCGTCCAGGCCGCCTTCGACCAGCCCGCCGGTATGTATCACCAGGTCCGGGGAGAAACGCTCCATACGGGCGGCCAGTTCCGCCTGCTCGGGCGCGGCGGAACCGGATTCGCCTAAGGCCAGGAAGGTAAATGAGTCCTTCTCCGCCGGCGGGAAGGTCTTGAACCTTCCCTCTGCGGCCTTATAGACGGCCTGGCCGGTGGGCTCGGGAAGGAATACACGGTAGCAGTAGGTGGTGTCGGGCAGCAGGCCGAAGAGCGGTAAGCGGTGCTCCTGCGTGGCGTAGTTCATCGTGGTGACGCGCTCGCAGTCGGGCTCTATCCCGTAGCGCAGCCAGGCCACCGTGCTGGCGTCGGCGCGGAAGCGCACCGTCATGGAGTCGTGCGCCCCCGCCGCCAGGTAGGGGCCGCGCGCTATCTGCGCGGCCGGGGCGGGCAGCGCGAGGGCCAGGACCAGGAACGCGGCCAGTCTCATTTCTTCCCGCAGAAGAGGCCGGTGGCGCTGAACTTGACCGCGTCTATTATCCCCCTATCCGTAATGCGTATCTCCGGGATGGGCGGCAGGGTAAGGAAGGCCATGGCCATGAACGGGTCCGAGAGTTTTGAGCCCAGCATGCGGGCCGCCTCGGCCAGCCGCTTGAGCTTCCCCTTGACGTATTCGGAACTGCGGTCGGACATCAGGCCGGCCACCGGCAGCGGCAGGGCCTCGAGGACCTGGCCGTTGAGCGCGGCCACTATGCCGCCCTGCATCTTGACCACCTGCACGGCCGCGGTGTACATGTCTCCGTCGTGCGTGCCGATGACTACGATATTGTGCGAATCGTGCGAGACGGAGGAGGCTATCGCGCCTTTCTTGAGGCCGAAGCCGCGGACCAGCCCCTTGGCGAAGCGGCCCGAGGCCATGTGGCGCTCGATGACGGCGATCTTGAGTATGTCGCGGTCGGTATCGGCCGAGACGAAGCCGCCGTCCTGCTTGACCGGCTCGATGGTCTGCTTCGTGACTATCTGGTCCGGCACGACGTTTATGACCTTGGCGTACTTCCCCTCCGCCCGGAGGGCGAAGTCCTCGTGCTCTATCCACTTAACGTTGACGGTTCCGCGGACCTTGCCCTCGTACTCCTTTATCACGCCGGGCTCGATGCGGCGGTTGACGGCCACCTGCCGGCCCTTCTTGAAAACGCGGGAGATATTGAGCTTCCTGAGGTCGTCGACCACTATCAGGTCGGCCTGGTAGCCGGGCGCGATGGCGCCGAGCTGCTTGAGGCCGAAGTATTCGGCGGTGTTTATCGTGGCCATCTGAATGGCGCGTATGGGGTCGACGCCCATCTTTATGGCCGAACGGACGAGGTAGTCGATATGCCCCTGCTTCTCTATGTCCTCGAGGTGCCGGTCGTCGGTGACCAGGATGAACTTGCGGGAGTTCTCGGAATTTACCAGCGGCAGCAGCCCCTTGAGGTTCTTGGCGGCGGTGCCCTCGCGTATCATGATGTACATTCCGGCGCGCAGCTTCTCGCGCGCTTCGGCCACGTCGGTGCACTCGTGGTCGCTCTTGATGCCGGCCGACACATAGGCGTAAAGCTGCTTGTCCTTGAGCATCGGCGCGTGGCCGTCTATGACCTTATTGCCGGCTATGGCGATCTTTTCGAGCACGCCCTTGTCCTGGTAGATGACGCCGGGATAGTTCATCATCTCGCCTATGCCCAGCACGCGCTCGTCGCCCAGCAGCAGCGCCAGATCGTGGGCGTCGAGCTCGGCGCCGGCGGTCTCGAGGCTGGTGGCCGGCACGCAGGAGGGCAGCATGACGTAGACGCCCAGCACGGCGTTCTGGCTGGAGGAGAGCATGTACTTGATGCCGTCCAGGCCCAGCACGTTGGCGATCTCGTGCGGGTCTATGACGACCGAGGTGGTGCCGCAGGGCAGGACGGTGCGGGCGAACTCGGGAATCTTGACCATCGAGCTCTCGATATGAACGTGGCCGTCGATGAAGCCGGGCGCGACGTAGGAGCCCTTGAGGTCGATGGTTTTCTTGGCGGGATAGAGGCCGAAGCCGATTACGCGGCCGTTGTGAACGGCGACATGGGTCTTGTGTATGTCGCCCGAGAAAGTGTTGACCACGCGCGCGTTCTTGAGCAGGAGGTCCACCCGCTTGGCGCCGCCGGAAAGCTCTATGGTGGCCTTAAGTTCTTTAACGGAATTTTCGATGTCCATGTTCTTTCTCCCGTTGTGCTTTATACTTAAATTTTACTTATTTTGCCCCGACTTAATCACTTGAGCATGTCCCAGGCCACCTTGCCGAGCAGGGCGAAAGAAACCACTATCAGCATCGTGCGGATGGCCCAGGCTCCCCGCTTGAGCGCGACATGCGCCCCCAGCCAGTTGCCGGCCATGCCGAAAAGGCCCATAACCAGCCCCAGTTTTATGTCGACGCGGCCAAGGTACAGGAACATTGCCAGAGAGAAGACGTTGGATGTAAGGTTGAGCAGTTTGCTCAGGGCCGTGGCGCGCAGGAGGTCGTAGCCGCATACCTTGGCGAAAGAAAGGGCCAGGAAGGTGCCGGTGCCGGGCCCCAGCAGCCCGTCGTAAAAGCTGATGACGGAGGAGATAAGGCCGGAGCCGAACCAGACGCGCTCCGGCGACTTATGCGCGCTGGTATCGCGCATGCCGAGGTCCTTGCGGGCCACTAGGAAAAGCGCGGCCGGAGGCAGGAAGATTATCAGGAGGTAGCGCACGGCTTCGGGAGGCACCGCCGATATCAGCGCGGCGCCGGCGGCGGAGAAAACGGCGGCCAGGGCGGAGACGAAGACCAGGTAGCGCAACGGAAAGGCCGAGGAACGCAGGAAACGGGCGGCGGCTATCAGAGTGCCCATGCTGGACGACAGTTTGTTGGTGCCCAGGAGGAGGTTGAGCGGCAGGCCGGCGGAGAGATAGGCCGGCAGCGTGATGAGCCCCCCTCCCCCCGCCATCGAATCGATGAAGCCGGCCAGCGCCACCAGCGCGGCCAGCATGGCGAAAGTCTCCGGCGTCAGGTTCTCAAAGAAGGGCATAGGCTCCCACCGGGGACACGCGCTCGTCACGGTTCGCTTTTTCCGGGATACACCTTCGCTTCGTTCGGCCGGGCACGAACTCGGCCCGGGCGCACAGCGCCTCG
>CAZVWK010000043.1:0-7955 GCA_964631475.1 uncultured Elusimicrobiaceae bacterium
TAACTTTCTAAACGATGTGGAATTTTACCAAATCTTTCAGTTTATTGGTAACTGCGGCGGCGGGAGGCCGCCGGGCTTATCCGGCGGCACTCTGCGCGTGACGGGCCTCAGGCGGGGCCGAAATCCAGGGCCCCGTCGGCGCCGGCCCGGGCCGTCACCCCGCAGCCGGGCCTTATCTCTCCCTCCAGCAGCCGAATGGCCAGCGGATCCTGAACCAGCCGCTGTATGGCGCGCTTCATCGGCCGCGCGCCGTATTGCGGGTCGAAGCCCGCGGCGAACAGGAGTTCACGGGCGCTCTTATCGAGCTCGAGCTTTATGTTCTTGTCGGCCAGCACTCGCGACAGGCGCGCCAGTTGCAGGTCCACTATCCTCGATATCTCCTCCTTGCCGAGGGCGTTGAAGACCACTATCTCGTCCACGCGGTTGATGAACTCCGGCCTGAAATGCTCCAGCAGGCTGTCCTGCACGGCCTTCTTCACCTTCTCCTGCGACTTGCCGGCCTGCTCAAGTATGAGGCGCGAGGCGATATTGGAGGTCATTATTACCACGGTATTGCGGAAGTCCACCGTTCGGCCCTTTCCGTCGGTAAGGCGGCCCTCGTCGAGCACCTGCAGGAAGATATTGAACGCGTCGGGATGTGCTTTCTCTATCTCGTCGAAGAGCAGGACGGAATACGGCCGCCGCCGCACGTGCTCGGTAAGCTGTCCGCCCTCGTCGTAACCGACATAGCCGGGCGGCGCGCCGATGAGCCGCGAGACCGAGTGCTTCTCCATGTACTCCGACATGTCGATGCGCGTCATCGCCTTTTCGTCGTCGAAGAGGAATTCGGCCAGCGCCCTGGCCAGCTCGGTCTTGCCGACGCCCGTGGGGCCCAGAAAGATGAAGCTGCCTATGGGGCGCGCGCCTTCGCTGACGCCCGCCCGGCTGCGGCGCACGGCGTTGGCGACCAGCGACAGCGCCTCGTCCTGACCGACCACGCGCGAGCGCAGCTTCTGCTCCATCTTCACCAGCTTGGCGATCTCACCCTCCATCATGCGGGTGACGGGCACGCCGGTCCACTTGGAGACTATGCGGGCGATATCATCCTCGTCCACCTCTTCTTTGAGCAGCGCGCCTTTGACCTGGAGGGCGGCCAACCCCTCTTCGGCTTTTCCCAGTTCTTTCTTCGCGCCGGGCAGACGCCCGTACTGTATCTCGGCGGCCTTATCCAAGTCGCCGCGGCGGCGGGCGCCCTGCTCCTCTATATTCAGGGCGTCGATAGACTCTTTCAGACCGCGCACCCTGGAGATCAGGTCCTTCTCCCCCTTCCAGCGGAGTTTAAGGGCCGACGATTTCTCCTTCAGGTCGGCTAGTTCCTTCTCCAGCGCCTTGAGCCGGTCGGCCGAGGCGGCGTCGGTCTCTTTTTTGAGCGCCTGGCGCTCTATCTCCAGCTGTATCACCCGCCGCTCGAGCCCGTCGAGCTCCGCGGGCATCGAATCTATCTCGATGCGCAGCGAAGAAGCCGCCTCGTCGACCAGGTCTATGGCCTTGTCGGGCAGGAAGCGGTCGGTGATATAGCGGTGCGAGAGCCGCGCCGCCGCGATTATCGCCGCGTCCTTGATGCGCACGCCGTGATGTATCTCGTACTTCTCCTTTAGGCCGCGCAGTATGGCTATGGTCTCCTCCGGGCCGGGCTCGCCCACATAGACCTGCTGGAAGCGGCGCTCGAGCGCGGCGTCCTTCTCGATATACTTCTGGTACTCGTTGAGCGTGGTGGCGCCCACGCAACGCAGCTCGCCGCGCGCAAGGGCAGGCTTGAGCATGTTCGACGCGTCGATGGCTCCCTCGGCGGCGCCGGCGCCGACCAGCGTATGCAACTCGTCGATGAAAAGGATCACGCCGCCCTCGGCCTTCTCTATCTCCTTGAGCACGGCTTTCAGCCGGTCCTCGAACTCGCCGCGGAATTTGGCGCCGGCCAGCATGGCGCCCAAGTCCAGCGCCACCAGCCGCTTGTTCTTGAGCCCCTCCGGCACCGAGCCGGCGGCTATGCGCTGGGCTATGCCCTCCACGATGGCGGTTTTGCCCACGCCGGGCTCGCCGATCAGCACCGGGTTGTTCTTGGTGCGGCGGCTGAGGACCTGTATGACGCGGCGCACCTCCTCGTCGCGGCCGATGACCGGGTCCATCTTCCCCTTGCGGGCGAGGTCGGTCAGGTCGCGCGCGTATTTCTGCAGCGCCTGGTACTTGGCCTCGGGCTCCTGGTCGGTTACGCGCTGGCTGCCGCGCACCGACATCAGCGCCTTGAGTATGCCGTCGTGGGTGACGCCGTGGCCGGAGAGCACCGCCTGGGCCGGGTCGCCGGAAGCCTTGGCTATCGAAAGGAAAAGGTGCTCGGTAGAGGCGAACTCGTCCTTGAAGACGGACATCTCTTTGAGCGCGCCCTCCAGGACTTTCTTGAGACCCGAAGAGAAATACCGCTCCCCCCCGCTGACCTGCGGCAGGCGGGCGCAGGCCCGCTCCGCCTCGCCGGCCAGGGCCTCGGGCCGGGCGCCCAACTTGCGTATCACGTCGGGGATAAGCCCCTCGTGCTGCCCGAGCAGGGCCAGCAGCAGGTGCAGCGGCTCCACCTGCTGGTGGCCGCGTTTTTCGGCCTCGTGCTCGGAGGCCTGCACGGCCTCCTGGGCCTTTATGGTGAATTTGTCAAATCGTATGGTCATATTGCCTCCCGGCGGGCTCCGGCGTATGCTTGAACGGGAAATCCGGCCGGCCGCCCGATGAAACTGAGGATACATATAGTATAGATAACTAGCAGTCTATTGTCAAGACTGCTAGTTATAAGCCGCGTCCCTCTAATTGATATAATCTAGGCATGGCTAAATACCTCATTACAAGCGCGCTGCCCTACGCCAACGGCCCCATACACTTCGGCCACATAGCGGGGGCCTATCTCCCGGCGGATATCTTCAACCGCTTCCTCCGCCAGAGCGGCGACGAATCGCTTTACATCTGCGGCACCGACGAGCACGGCGTGGCCATCACGATAAACGCCGAGAAGGCCGGCGTGCCCTACAAAGAATACGTGGACAAGTACCACGCCGAGATAAAGGCCTTCTTCGACAAGCTCGACATCCGCTTCGACCATTTCTCACGCACCACGATCCCCGCTCATTACACTCTGGCGCAAGAATTCTTCACGGACCTCCACAAGAAAGGACATATCGCGGCGGCCGTCGAGAAGCAGTTCTTCTGCGTCAAATGCGACCGTTTCCTGGCCGACCGTTATGTCTCGGGCTCCTGCCCCAAGTGCTCGGCGGCCAATGTGCGCGGCGACGAGTGCACGGTCTGCGGGGAATGGCTGGAGCCCTCCAAAATAATCTCCCCCTCCTGCAAGGTCTGCGGTTCCAAGCCCGAGATACGCGAGGCCACGCAGTATTTCCTGGACCTGCCCGCCTTTGAGCCGAAGCTGAAGGCCTGGCTGGAGTCCAAGACCGACTGGAAGCCCAATGTGCGCAACAAGGCCCTGTCGATGATAAACGAAGGCCTTATTAAGCGCGCCATAACCCGAGACCTCACCTGGGGGGTGCCGGTGCCGCTCGACGAGGCCAATGGCAAAGTCCTCTATGTCTGGTTCGAGGCGCCCATAGGCTACGTGTCGGCCACGATGGAATGGGCGGAGAAGAGCGGCAAGCCCGAAGCCTGGAAAGACTGGTGGTTCGACAAGAACTCCAGGCTCGTCCATTTCATCGGCAAGGACAATATCGTTTTCCATACGATAATCTGGCCCGCGCTCATCATGGGCCAGGATAAGCCGTATATACTGCCCGACAATGTGCCCGGCAACGAGTTCTATAACCTTGAAGGGAAGCAGTTCTCCAAGTCGGAGGGCTGGTACATAGACACGCCCGATTTCTTCTCTAAATATTCCGTGGACGCGCTGCGCTACGCCATAGCCTCCAACGCGCCCGAGACCGCCGACTCGCAGTTCACCTGGGAAGGCTTCCAGTCCGCCAACAACGAACTGGCCGATACGCTGGGCAACCTGGTCAACCGCTGCTTCTCGTTCATGAAGAAGAACTTCGACGGCAAGATCCCGGCGCAGGGAGAGCTGAAGGACGAGGACAAGGCGCTGCTGGCCCTCTTCGCCCCCGCTTTCGCCGAGACCGGCGGTTTCTACCGCGACTACAAGGTGCGCCAGGCCGCCTCGCGGGCGATGGCGCTGGGCATAGCCGCCAACAAGTACGTCAACGACACCGCCCCCTGGGCGCTGCGCAAGACCGACATAGTCCGCTGCGGCACCGTCCTCAACGTGGCCTCCCGCGCGATAATCAACGCGGCCGTGCTGCTTTACCCGATCGTACCCTCCACGGCCCTTAAGATACTGGCCAAGGCCGGCCTGCCGGCTTCGGACGCGGCTCCCGCCTTCAAGCCTTTCGAAGGCAGCCTGGACGGAGTGACGCTGGCCGACGACGCCTCGCTGCTCTTCGCCAAGATACCGCCGGAGCAGGTCAAGGCCGAGGTGGATAAAATGAAGGAAATATCCGAGGCCGCCGCGAACAAGTAAACCTCCCGCGGATAAAAGCAAAAGAGGCCGGTTCTCGCGAGCCGGCCTCTTTCTTTGCACGAACCCCGGGGTCAGCGGACGAAGACGGCGGCCGAGACCACGGTGGTCCAGATTCCCTCGCGGCCGATGGCGCTCTGGGTCATGTTGAGCGTACGCACAATCTTGCCGCTCATCTCCCAGACCTCTTCCTTCTTGTCCCAGGTGGCGTCGCAATCGAACTCTATACCCAGGGTGGTGGACAACATCATGGCGGCCAGGTCCTCGGCGTATTCGCCGGCCTTGCTGTCGGTCTCGCCCCAGCTGTGATGCTCGGAGATGTAGCCGTGGTTCTTCCTGTCCTTGGGGATGGCCATGCCTATGGAGGCGGTCACCAGGCGGTGGTTCTCCTGCACGGCGTTGCGCGCCAGCACGGCGTGCACGATCTGGCCGCTCTTGAGATGCGCCAGGCCCTTGGCCGGGGAGATCAGCCTGCACTTGGGCGGGAAGATGCTGGAGACGTGCACGAGGTTGAACCGGGCGATCTTGGCGTCGCGCAGCGCTTCCTCGAAACTGGCAAGTTTCTCGACGTGGCGGCCCACGCCTTTGGTTAGGAATATCTCTTTGGGAACGAATTGCATTCAGCCTCCGTCGCGGCCTTAACCTGCGTCTTTCTGTCGCACGTCTGAAAACTTATAGAGGCAAGTATAGCACAATACGGGCCCGTTTCCACGCGCGGCATCAGGCCCGGCGCGGCAGCAACGCCCGCAGGAGATAGGCCCCCAGCACCAGCACGCCGAAAGCGCAGACTATGGCCGCACCGGTGGGCAGATCCAGGGCTGCCGAGGCGTAGAGGCCGGTCAGGCTGGTCAGGGCGCTCAGCCCCCAGCCCCAGAGCAGCCGTTTCCTGAAGTCGTCGGTGAAGAGCATGGTGGCCACCGACGGCATGATGAGGAAGGAGAACACCAGCAGTACGCCGGCCACGGCCACGGAACTGGTGACCACCAGACCGAAGGTGGCGTAGAACAGGAAATCCCACAGTTTAATATTCACGCCTGAGCGCCGCGCGGCCTCGGCATCGCACGAGATGAGGATGAACTTTTCGCGGAAGAGATAGTGGAAAAGCCCCACGGCGGCGTAGAGGACGGCTATCTTCGCCAGTTCTCCGCCGCCGACGAAGAGGATGTTCCCCACCAGCATTTCCTTCAGATGGCTGGCCTCGCCCGGCATACGGTCGAGGACCAGCACGGCCGCCGCTGCGGCCAGGACGTAGGTTATCCCGATGACGGCCTCCTGCGGCACGCGGGAGTCCTTCAGGCGCGTGAAAGCATACAGGGCCGCGCCGGCGGATGTGAAGGCGAGCGAGAAGAAGAAAGCCTGCGTGGAATGCAGATGGAAACCGAAGAGCACGGAAACCACGGCCCCGAGCGCCGCGATCTGCGCCAGCGCCAGGTCCACGAAGATAACCTCGCGCTCCACCACGTGCACGCCGAGATAGACGTGTATGCCGGTGAGTATCAGGGCGGCGGCGAAAGGCAGCAGCATTAGTTCGAACATCGGTGCATCTCCTTAGCTGGAAAGTTTCCCGACGAGGAAGTCGAAGACATCCAGATATGTCCTCACGCCAGGCAGACCGCCGGCGGAGCTGGGCACTACCAGCACCCTGGCGCCGGTCCTGCGCGCTATGGCCTCTGGCCCCTTGAGCGGGTAAAAACTCTCCACCAGTATGTATTTCGCCCCGGTCTTTTCTATCGCGCCGATCACTTTCTCTATATGGACGGGGGACGGCGGTATGCCGGGCTTGGGCTCGATGTTCTCAACTATCTCCAGGCCGAAGGCCCTGGCGAAGTAAATCCAGGAATTGTGGTAGGTGACCACCCTCATTCCCTTCGCCGGGGCCATCTTCTCCCGCCACTCCTTGAGTTTGGCGTCCAGTTCCTTCTTATAGGCCTCTAGATTGGCGGCATAAAAGGCCCTGCCGGCCGGGTCCAGCCGGACGAGGCCCTCCATTATGTTACGGGCCATGATGGCGGAATTGGCCGGGTCCAGCCAGTAATGCGGGTTGCCGAAGACATGGATATCGCCCATAGAGGCGTCCACCTTGCCGGTGGGCACCTGCAGAACGGTTATCCCCACCGAGGTGTCCACATAGCCCGGCGCGCCGTAGACGATCTTCCCGTTGCGGGAGGCGGCGATAAGACTGTCGGCCCACATATCCTGATCCAGGCCTATGCGCACCAGCATATCGGCCCGGCGCAGCTTTACAACCATGCTGGGCTTGGGCTCGACGACATGCAGATCCTGGTCGCCGGAGGAAAGGCTGGCGACGGAGACCCTCTCCCCTCCCACCTTCTCTACGAGATACTTCAGATCGCTGGTGATGGCGACCACCTTCAGCGCCGCGGCGGCCGGGCCGGCCCAGAGGGCCAGCGCGGCGGCGGCAATAACGAGTTTTGTCATAAGTTCTCCCTGTCTTTCGGCTGTTATTCCAGTTCGTGACTGTGCGGGCCTATGCCGAAGCTGAGCTGCACCCATCCCTCGTTGGCCTTGTCGCCGTCGACGTTCTTATGCCTGTACTGCAGGCGCGCGTGAGTGGTCCCGGTGAGGTGGCGGGTGAGGATGGCGGAATAGACCCGCTCGCGCGAGATGACCGGCAGGGCGTTCTCGGAATAATCGAAGCGGATCCCGGCGTCCCAGTACTTGCTCCACCTGTAGTTGAGCAGCGAGTAGAGCCCGTCGCGGTCCAGCGTGCCGACTGGAATCTCTCGTCTGAGATGGAACCACTCGTTCTGGAAGGTCCAGCGCGCATAGGAGGATGGCCAGTGCTTGAGCGTTAAGTCGGCGCCGGTTATCCGCACATCGTCTTTCTGAGACGCATGAAGACTGCCCCTGCCCTTGAGCGCATTGAAGCCCATCAGTATCTCGCTCTTTCCACCTAGGGCGAAGGAGGTCAGCAGGCGGCCGGTATAGGCCTTGTCCGCCACGGAGAACTCGTCGCTCTCGATTATTACCGGCACCGTGACCGTGGAACCGGTTATGTCGGGTATCTGCGCGGTATTCTCATCTCCCGGGTGATGATGATGGGGCGGTATGGTCCAGGCGCCGCCCTTGACCTCCGCGTAAAAAGGCAGCGGCAGCAGGTAGGACAGCGCCAAGCCCTGGCCCGCCAGGCCGTGATCGCCTAGGAAGTAGGTGATCACCGAGGGCTGGTCCGCCATCGGCCTGTGATGGGCGTGGAATTTATTGATCCGGCCGAAGTCGACGTTTATCTTGCCCGCCTGCGCCGAGAGCCCGGGCAGGACCTCCAGGAAGCTGGCCTTGGCCTCGCAGATTTCGGCCTCGTACCCGTCGTCGTGCTTATGGAGCGCCAGAAAGACGTCGGCGCGCATTTTCGGGTAGATATAGCCCTGGAAAGACATCTCCACCTCTTCGAACTCCA
>CAZVWK010000043.1:7991-8239 GCA_964631475.1 uncultured Elusimicrobiaceae bacterium
GGCATAGCCGCCGAAAACGCCTATCGCGCTTATGTCAGGCAGGTTCAGCGGCGTGCCGCGCATGCCCTGCGGGGCGGGCGCGGTTTCCATGGTTCTGGTAACAAAAGCCGGCTCTTCCTGCGCGGAGCAGATTCCGGCCGAGGCGGAGGCCAATAGTAAAGCGAATACCGTGGTTTTCATGTTCACCTCATTGGGTCAGGGTCTGTCAGAGGCCGCGAAAGCGGACCTTCACGGCCGGGCCCGGCCGG
>CAZVWK010000043.1:8265-15772 GCA_964631475.1 uncultured Elusimicrobiaceae bacterium
ATCTGATGGGGGAAAGGGTCAGGCCGGCGGCGGGGCGCGGCCGAGGAAAGCGCGGGGAGCCGGCACCCCGCCGCGCATCGGCGGCGCGGCAGGTACGACGATATCGAAGCCGCAGGGGCGCGGCAATAGATCGGTGCCGCAGTCTGAATTGAGCTCGGGCGAACTGGCCACCGCGCAGACGAGACAATAATCTCCAGGATGATGGGCCTCGGCGACCGCATGCGCCGGCCAGGACACGGCTACGAGCAGCGCGGCTGGCAGAAACGCGGACCTGATGACACCCCTGATGACTGTTATGGCGCTCATGACGATAGCATCAATATACCACTTTTTTTTGTTCGGCGGCTGGCCCGGAAGGGGAGCAGGAAGGGAGCCCGGCGGCGGCGAAGTAGGCCTGGCCCAGGGCTATGCAGCCGTCGTTGACGGGCGAGAGGCGGTTGGCCAGCGGCCTGAGGCCGCGGGCGGCCAGCAATTCCGAGGTCCATTCCAGGAGGACGCGGTTCTGGAATACGCCGCCGCAGAGTATTACCTCTTTGACGCCGAGGCGGCGGGCCAGGCGGGCGAGTATTTCAGCCGCGGCCTCGGCCAGGCCGAGGTGGAACCTGGCCGATATCCGGGCGGCCCGGGCGGGGCCTCTCTCGGCGAGTGCGGCGGCGAGTACCGGCCGCCAGTCCAGTTCGGTCAGACCTCCTGCTTTCGATACGGCGAACTCATAACCGGCTCGATTGCGCGGGCCGCATAGGCTTTCCAGTTCCATCGGGCCTTGCGCTTCGTAAGTAGAGGAAGCGCCGAGGCCGGCCGCGCAGGCGACGGCGTCGAAGAGCCGGCCCAGCGATGAAGAGACCGGAGAGTTAACCCCGGCGGAGACCATTTTCAGCGCGGTGGAGGCGGCAGCGGCCGACGGGGCCAGGCTGAAAGCTTTCGCGAGGGAGGCCGGGCCGCAGTCCGCGGCCATGGCCAGCAGCGGCCGCCAGGGCTCCAGCGCGGCGGCGGCGCCGCCCGGCAGGCGGAAAGGGCGCAGGCGGCCCTCCCGGCGCCAGGATTTGCCGACGACGGAGAGGAATTCCCCTCCCCAGATGGAGCCGTCCGTGCCATAGCCGGTGCCGTCGAAAGCGGCGCCGCAGAAAGGCGGCTTGAGGCCGTTCTCGGCCGCCACCGAGAGAAGATGCGCCAGGTGATGCTGGCAGCGGTCCGCCTCCAGCCCCAGTTCCGCGGGCAAGGCGGACGAGAAATAGTCCGGGTGCAGGTCGGCGACGGCCCGGCGAGGCTTCACGCCGAGCAGCGCCGTCATCTTACGGTACGTTTCAAGGTAAAAATCCCTGTTCCCTATCTCTTCAAGGTCGCCTATGTACTGCGAGAGATAGGCCTCGTCGCCGCGCGTCAGGCAGAACGAACTCTTGAGGTCCGCGCCGGCGCAATATAGCGGAGCCTTCGGCTTGAACGGAAGCCTGACCGCCGCAGGCACGGCGCCGCGGGCCATCCGGATATAGCGCGGCTCGCCGGCGGCGACGAAGGTCACGCTGTCGTCGATACGGTTGTGTATGGGGCGGTCGTGGAAGAGGAAGAAGTCGGCTATGCCGGCCAGCGCCCCTTCAGCTTCCGCGTCATCCCTGGAGATGGGCTCGTCGCGCCTGTTGCCGGAAGTCATGACAAGAGGGCCAGTGAAGCCGCGCGCGGCCAGGGCCGCGAAAAGGGCCTCGTGCAGCGGGGTGTAGGGCAGCATGACGCCGACCGAGGAGAGGCGCGGCGCGGCTCCGCCGAAGGATCCGCGGCTAAGTTTGCGCAGCGTGACTATCGGCGCGGAAGGCGAGGCCAGGAGTTCGCGCTCGCGCGCGGAGACGTCTAAATGACGGACGGCCCAGGCCAGCGACGGAGCCATTATGGCCAGCGGCTTATGCGGGCGCCGCTTGGCCGCGCGCAGGCGGGCTATCGCCGCGGCGCCGGCGGCGTCGCAGGCCAGGTGGAAGCCGCCGAGGCTTTTCAGCGCGACGATCTTCCCCCCGGCCAGCGCCGCGGCGGCCAAGGCCATGGCCTTCGCGCGTTCCGACTTCTTTCCCCCGGCGATGCACCACACCCGGGGACCGCAGACCGGGCAGGCGTTAGGCTGGGCGTGGAAGCGGCGGTCGAGCGGGTCGTGGTATTCTTTAGAGCAGGCCGGACACATTCTAAAGGAGGCCATCGTGGTCTTGGTCCTGTCGTAAGGGAGCGTCTTCACTATGGTGAAGCGCGGGCCGCAGTTGGTGCAATTGGTGAAAGGGTACAGATGCCTCCGGTCGCGCGGATCGAGCATTTCCCTGCGGCAGTCGGCGCAGAGGCCCAGGTCGGCCGGGATGATGGCTGAAGAACTTCCGGCGTAAGAGCTCTCTTTTATAGTGAAAGGACCGGAGGCGCCCGGCTTTAGGGCGGAGACGGTAAGGGAGTCGATCCGGGACTGGGGCGGGGACTTGTGGCGTATGCCGGCGATGAAAGTTTCTACGGCCGGGGCGGGGCCCTGGGCTTCTATGGTGACGCCGCCGAGGTCGTTGCGGACCCAGCCGGAGAGGCCGTGCGAGAGGGCGAGCTTATAGACGTTCGGCCTGAAGCCGACGCCCTGCACCACGCCTTTTACGATTATTCTCTTCCTGATCGGCATTTAGAAGATCGAGAGATATCCTGGCCGTCTGGGGCTCACCACTTAAATCGCTAGCGGCCGGTTATCACCCGGCCGGTGGCGTAATCGAGCTGGCTGCCGTACATGCTGTGCGGGATGAAATAGACGAGGAGGGTAACGACGAAGGCGGCGACCAGCCAGGGCCTGGGGTTCTTCGCTTTGAAAGAGGCCCACAGGGCGGAGAGCCAGAAGAGCAGCAGCGCCAGGGTCTTATTGTCGGTGAGGTCGTGACCGAAGGGCCAGCCGGTCCAGTAATGGCCGAAGGCGTGGTACTGGGTGAGAGGGCCGAAGACGAAGCCGCCCAGGACCAGGAAGGCGGTGTTCCAGGCCACGGCCCGGCCGGCGTGAAGGTCCTTAGCTGACAGCGAAAGAATTATCCGGACCGACAGCACCATGAACAGAAACATCATCAGGACATGGGGCACCAGTATCCAGGCCGGCACGTCGCCCTTGAAGCGGACGACTATGAGCTCCGGGCCGAGCCGCATGGTCTCGCCGCCGCGGCGCAGCGTGACATGATATTCCAGTTTGCCGGCCGGCGGCTGGTCGGGCAGCCGGGCGGAATAGGCCGGGCCTTCGGACGCGATTTCCGTACCGGAGAACGGTTCCCCGGTGCCAAGGCGACGCCAGGCAAGGCCGACCTCGAGCGGAACTTCGCTGACTATTTTCACAAGGCAGTCTCCGACGGTGCAGCTGCGCGGCAGGCGGTATGACGAAATCTCCCCCCCGGCGAACTCCAGGTTCTTTCCCTTTATCGGGTAGGTGGGGCCGGTCGCCCGCTGGAAGACGGCGAAGAAAAGCGCGACCAGCAGCGCCAAGAACCAGTAAGCGGCTTTTTTCATCAGCAGATCCGCGGCAGTTGCTCGCCTTCGAGCATGCGCAACAGGCGCGAGCCGCCGACGGCGGTGCGCAGCGAGACGTCCCGCCCCTTGCCCAGGACGCGGCCCGCTATGACGGCGCCCCGGCCGTAGCGGTGGGAGCGCAGGGCTTTGAGCACTTTCGCGGACGAGGACGGCGGGCAGAAGAGCATCGCCCGTCCCTCGTTGGCCGAATAGAGCGGGTCCAGGCCCAGCAGGGCGCAGGCGTTGGCCGTGACCGGCGAGACCGGAACTTTCTCCTCGCAGAGCTCGATAGAGAGCCCCGCGGCGGAGGCCGCCTCGTTAAGCGAGGTGGCTAGGCCGCCGCGCGTAAGGTCGCGCATAGCGCGCACCGGGCCGGCGGCCAGGGCCTTCTCCAGCATGGCATTAAGGGGAGCGCAGTCGCTCTTAAGGCCGCTGAGGCCCAGGTTATTGCGCGCGTTCATGACGGCGACTCCGTGGTCGCCCAGCGGCCCGCTGACGATTAGCTCATCGCCGGGCCGCAGGCTGGAGAAAGAGAGCTTCCTGCCGGCGGGGATGAGTCCTACCCCGGCGGTGGAGATGAACAGGCCGTCGGCTTTACCCTTGTCCACCACCTTGGTGTCGCCGGTGACGATATCCACGCCGGCCTCGGCGGCCGCCGCTTTCATGGACAGGACGGCCTTTTTGAGCAGTTCACCGTCGAAGCCCTCCTCGATTATGAACGAGGCCGACAGCGCCAGCGGCCGGGCGCCCTTGACCGCCAGGTCGTTGACGGTGCCGCAGACCGCCAGCTTGCCGATATCCCCGCCGGGGAAGAAGAGCGGGCTGACCACGTAGCCGTCAGTGGTGAAAGCAAGGCGTTCGCGGCCGGCCTTTATCTCGGCGGCGTCGGCCAGTTCGGAGAGGGCCTTGTTGGCGAAGGCGCGGGCGAAGAGGCCGGAGACCAGTTCGTGGGTAAGCCGGCCGCCGCTGCCGCATGCGAGGGAGATCTTCGCCGGTACTTTCAGGCCGCTTTTTCCTGGCATAATGGTTTTCCTTTTTCGAAAACGGTATTGAGGAAATGCCGCGCGGCTGGAGTGAGCTTGCGCGTGCGGGAGCGAAGCAGGTAGACGGTGCGCCGGATGTCGAGGTCGCGGAACTTCACGGCCTTTATGCCGCGCGAATCCACCCCGCCGAAAGCGGAGACCGGCAGTATGGAGGCGCCCACGCCGGAACGCACCGCCGTCTTTATGGTCTCGATGTCGTCGAGTTCCATCTTCACTTTCAGCGCCAGGCCCTCCTTTTCGAAGAAATCGTCTATAAACTTGCGCGACGGGTAGGCCTTATCGAAAAGCACGAAGTCCAGCGCCCCCAGCGAGGCGCGGCCGATGTCGGCGGAGCGGGCGGCGTCGGAATTCTCGGGGACCGCCAGCATCATCTCCTCGGCGCAAACGGGCAGACAGGAGACGTCGCCCTGCTTCTTGGGGGCGCAGGCCAGAAAGCCGAAGTCGGCGCGGCCGGCCTGCACGTCGGCGGCGACCTGCTCCGACTGCCTGTACTCGACGCTGACCTTTATCTCGGGGCGGGCCGACATGAAGCGGCTGATATAGTCCTGCAGGAGATAGAGGCCTGTGCTGTAGATGGTGGAGATGCGCACTGAGCCGGCCGACTTGCCGGGGTGCGACTTGACGATGGAGGCGAGGGCCGAGGAATAGATGGAGGAGATCTTTTTGGCCGCCTCATAGAGCGAGGCCCCCTCGTCCGTGAGTGTGACCCCGCCGCGGCCGCGGTTGACCAGGGGGCAGCGGAATAACGTCTCCAGCCTCCTGAGCTGCTGGCTGACGGCCGACTGCGTGACGCCGTTCAGTTCGGCGGCGCGCGAGAAGCTGCCGGTGCCGGCCAGGTCGCGGAAGAGTTTGAGCGTTTCTATCGTCATCGTCAGCCGCCGTACTTAAACCAGGCGGCGCAGGCGCCCTCGGAGGATACCATGCAGGGGCCGACCGCCGCCGACGGGGTGCATGCCCCGCCGAAGAGCCGGCAATCCGGCGGCGAGGCCTTGCCGGTCAGCACCAGGCCGCAGATGCAGCCCTTCGGCTCTGGAGCTTCGCGCTCCTTCACGCCGAATTCGGCGAAAGCGTCGTATTCAGAGTAAGCGTGCGAAAGGGCCAAGCCGGAGCCTGGAATCCTCCCTATGGCCCGCCAGGAAGCGTCGGCCGGGGCGAATACCTCCGACATCAGCTTCAGCGCGGCGGGGTTCCCCCCCGCCTTTACCACCCGGCTGTACTCGGTGTCCACCACCGGCCTGCCGGAGAGCATCTGGCCCAGCAGGGCATCGACGGCGCGCAGGATATCCAGCGGCTCGAAACCGGCTATGACGCACGGGACCTTATATTTCTCGGCCACGAAACGGTAAGGCTCTGGTCCGATTATCGCGCTGACATGGCCCGGCATTATGAAGCCGTCCACCTCGGCCTCGCCGGAGGAAAGCAGCGCCTCCAGCGCGGGCGGCACCAGTTTGAAAAGCGGGGCGACGAAAAAGTTCTTAAGTCCGGCGGCTTTAGCCCGTACCAGGACGCCGCCGATGACCGGGGCGGTGGTCTCGAAGCCTACGCCTATGAAGACCACCTTGCGGGATGGCTCGGCAGAGGCGACTGCGAGGGCGTCGAGCGGGGAATAGACTATGCGCACATCAGCGCCTTTCTCCCGGGCGGCCTGCAGGTCGATTCCCTTACTCCCTTTCACTTTCAGCATGTCCCCGAAAGTCGCGACGGTCAGGCCTCTGATAAGCGACAGTTCTATAAGCCGGTCTATGTCCCCCTGCGAGGTGACGCAGACCGGGCAGCCGGGACCGGAGAGCATCTTCACGGGAGGCGGCAGCAGTCGGCGGAGGCCCGCCGCCGCGATGGACATGGTGTGGGTGCCGCAGACCTCCATGAAGTTGGCGCGGCTCAGGCCGGAGGCGGCGAGCCGTCCGGCTTTTTCCTTAACGGCCCCTGTCATCAGCCCGGCCAGGGCCCTGTCGCGGAAAAGCGGGGCCGTATCGGCGGGCAGTTTAAGGCCTGAAGCCTTTTTCATAGAGTTCCTGGAAGACGTCGAGGGTCTTTTTCGCCTCGTCGGGGTCGAGCAGTTGTATGGCGAAGCCCGCGTGGACCAGCACATAGTCGCCTTTTTTGGCGGCGGGCACAAGGTCCAGCGCGATCTGGCGGCGGGTGCCGCCGAAATCCACCTCGGCCGAAACGTCGTTTTTAGACAGTATTTTTCCGGGGACAGCCAGACACATGGGACCTCCGAATGGGGACGCTGATAAATTATACTATTTTTGGATTTTTCAAATTTTGGTATACTAGTGGTTTGAATCGGTCGGCACGGCGCTTAGCCGCGGCCGTCCGCGACACTGCGGTTGGGTGGCTGAGCGGTCAAAAGCAACGGTCTGTAAAACCGTCGGGCTACGCCCTACAGAGGTTCGAATCCTCTCCCAACCACCGGATTTCCACTATAAGCCCGCGCGAATTCATTCGTAGTGAGCGCGGGTTCCTTATAGGAGGGGTTCAGCGAGCGGTTCCGGCCTCATATGGCCGGGTAAGCGAACGACGATGAAACGGGGAGCTTAGCTCCCCTTGTAGAAGGGCCGAGCGGAGTATTCTTTTCGGAGCGAGGATAACCAGACCGAAGGGAGGGCCCGAAAAATGGAAGGGTGGCCGAGCGGTTGAAGGCGCAGACCTGGAAAGTCTGTAAGCTCCAAAAGGGCTTCGAGGGTTCGAATCCCTCCCCTTCCGCCAGATCGTGAGAGGCGGAAAATACGGGAACGCTGAAAGCAGCGTTCCCGTTCTCTTTATACGGGGGATTCTCCGGGTTCGAAGTCACGGATAAGCCGCATAGCGGCTTTCCGCGACCCCGCCTCGGCGTTTTTCGCTGAAAAAACGCCTCCGGCCTTGCGGCCCGCACGCGGCTTCCGCCGGAAGCCGCTCCAGGGGGCGGGCCTCACCTCCCCTTCCGCCAGATCGTGAGAGGCGGAAAATACGGGAACGCTGAAAGCAGC